>VGMY01000004.1 GCA_016866255.1 Bacteroidota bacterium
CTGTTACCATTGCCACCAACATGGCAGGACGCGGCACGGATATCAAATTAGGGGAGGGCGTCAAAGAGGCAGGTGGATTGGCGATTGTAGGAACGGAGCGACACGATTCTCGAAGGGTAGACAGGCAGCTTCGCGGACGATCCGGTCGCCAAGGAGATCCGGGAACCTCTCAATTTTTTGTTTCCCTTGAGGACGATCTTATGCGGAAATTTGGTTCGGAACGGATTGCCAAAATTATGGATCGCATGGGGCTCAAAGAAGGGGAAGTAATCACCCACAGCATGGTTTCTAAATCCATCGAGCGTGCTCAAAAAAAGGTGGAGGAAAATAATTTTGGCATACGAAAGCGGCTTTTGGAATACGACGACGTCATGAATGCTCAGCGTAAAAAAATCTACAAGCTTCGTAAAAATGCCCTCAACGGAGATCGTCTGGACATCGATGTGGACAACATGTTCTACGATTTAAGCCGACAAACTGTGGAGCGAACACAATACGGTAGTTTTTCGGATTTTGAAATGGAATTGCTGAGGTTGTTGGGAATCGTAAGCCCTGTAAATGAAGAAACCTTTAAATCCTCCAACACAGAACAGCTGACCCAAACAGTTTATGAGTCGATGTTGAATCAATACGAGCGAAAGCAAGAAAAACTGGTGCAACGCACTATGCCCCAGATTAGAGAGGTCTATGCAACCATGTCGGACCGTTATAAGAACATTGTCTTTCCATTAACCGACGGCAAACGCGAAATTCAATTAATTGTCAGCCTGCAAGAAGCATGCGAGAGCGAAGGAAAATTGATCTCAAAACAATTTGAAAAATACATTATTCTCGGCATTATTGACAATGAGTGGAAAGAACACCTAAGGGAAATGGACGATCTGCGGAGCGCAGTTAATAATGCCACCTACGAACAAAAAGATCCTCTGGTTATCTATAAGTTAGAAGCGTACAATTTATTTGAAAGCATGATCTCCAGGATCAATCAGGAGGCCGTTGAATTATTAATGAACCTGGATATCCCTGCTGAACAGAGCATGCGTCAAACAAACAACGAAGTTTCTCAAAAAAATTATGCAAAAGCCTCCACCAATACCTCCATGTCGGGAGAGGCTCCGAAATTTCAACAAAACAGTTCCTCAGGACAGGGAATGATACCCCCACCTCCCGAAAAAAGAAGTCCTGTAGTAGCCCAACCCAAAATTAATCGTAACGACCCTTGCCCTTGTGGCAGTGGTAAAAAGTTCAAACAATGCCATGGAAAATAGGCCTGCTCGGAACCGGTAACCTCGCCTCTTTTTGGGCCCGCGAAATCACCAGAGATAAAGGCAATAGACTATATGTTAAAGGTTCAAACGCCTTCAAAACAGGTGCTTTTTGTCGCTTTTATACTTCACAGCCTCTGGTAACACCTCATAGCGTCGATTTCTATTTGGTTGCTGTCCAAAATGACGCTATTGATTCGGTAATTCGCGAACTTCCTACCTCAAAACCGGTTTTCATTTGCGCGGGATTTCACCAAGATGCGTCGCCCCATGTTGGGTATCTTTACCCACTGCAAAGCCTTCACAAGGAAAATTTGCCCGACATTCGTGAAATTCCTTTCTTGATAGATGCCAAAAAACCGCTTCGAGCGGTCGGTGAAGCATTTATTACTTCGCTAAATGCCTCCTTTAGAAACGTTACAACGGAGGAACGGTTAAGGTGTCATCTTGCTGCGGTATTCATCAATAATTTCGGATACTGCATCCTAAAAGAAGGAATGCAGTTAATACCCGGAAATATTGAACCTAAAATGTTCGAACCCATTCTTAAAAACACCTTGTCGAATACGCTGCAAACGGCTGATTTACAAACAGGGCCGGCACGCAGAAAAGACCTTCTTATGATGGAAAAACAAGTGGAACTGCTCGAGAAAGTCGATCCCAGGTTAGTGAAGCTGTACCGCGAATTAAGCCAATTTATTCTCCAAAAATACCATGAACTATAAGATTAAACTTAAGCGCATCCAACACTTCATTTTCGATATTGACGGTGTTCTGACCGATGGAACGGTGTTGATAAACGGAGCCGAGTTCCAACGCACCATTCACTCGAGGGACAGTTATGCCATTCAGTATGCCAGCGGACTTGGGTACAATATTTTTCTCATCTCCGGAGGAGACTCTGCCCATGTCAAGTCTTCCTTTGAATCCTTGGGAGTTACTGCGGTATATCTTCGTTCAAGAGATAAACTGAAGGTATTTAATGTCCTTAAAGAGGAATACCAAATTGACGCTGAAGATTGCTTGTACATGGGCGATGATATTCCTGACATTCCTGTAATGCGGGCAGTCGGATTGGCTACCGCACCCCACGACGCAAGCATAGATGTTCGAGCGGTTGCCGAATATATTTCACCATATTTCGGAGGAAGAGGAGCAGTTCGCGATGTTATTGAACAAACCTTACGCGTTCAACAGCGTTGGCTCATGGACCATGCCTACCATTGGTAAGTTATTCTAGCCCTAGTTCCTTTGACCAATAAGTATTTAACAGCATTACCAACCTTCGCGAAGTTGTATTCATGTAGCGCTTTGTTCGATAGCCCCCAACCCAACGAATACCGGAAATTGCATTTGTCAGGAATATCTCATCTGCAGAAAGTAGGTTGTGAGGTAGTATTGGACACTCATATACACGAATGTTATTTTGTATGGCGATGTTTATGACCATCATGCGCATCGTACCTGCTATACAACCCTCATCCAAACCGGGCGTGTAAAGCACCCCATTACTCACCACAAAGATATTGCTGTTACTGGTTTCGATAATGTTTCCTTTGTCGTTAGCTAAAATGAAATCGTCCAGGCCCTGTTCAGAAGCGTGCACGGCAGCCATTACCTTCAACAGCCCATTTTTTGTTTTAAAAGGAGAAAGAAATGTCTTGGATAATCTAATCTCCTTATATATATCCACCTCCAACCCTTTATAATTCAGCAAGAACTCATTCTCTTCCAGTGGAAGCACTTCAATAAAATAAACGGCATCGTTTTTTTCAGGTCGGTAAGCACCGCCCTCGATCCGATCAAGGCTGATTCGACAGCGCGCTCCTTTTTTTATGTGTGAAATTGAAATGAGCTCTAGCACCTTTTCTTCCAAAAACGTTTCTGTTAAAAATGCTGGAATTGAGATGCGTAAAGCTTCGGCGCCCTTGAAAAGACGTTGACAATGCGTTCGCAAGTTGATGGGCCTGCCCGAAAAAATCCGAATGCTTTCAAAGATGCCGTCGCCATAAAGAAAGGCCCTACTTCCAGGGGAAATGGTGAACGCATCCCTCGACAAAACTTTTCCATTATTGTTGACGTAGAGCATGGCTAAAAATTGCTGAGAAACAAAGATAACTTAGAAGGTTCCAAAATCAAAACGAAAAGAATGCCAAACAATGCGCCACTTATGTGCCCATCATTGGCAATGTTGGTTTTACCGCGCCTCATGGCATAGTACTCAATAGCCAAATAAACAGGGCCAAACAAATAGGCCGGTATTGGAATCGGAAAAAACAAAATCCCCAATTTCATCTTGGGATACCACATAATGGCCGCAAAAACGACCGCTGAAACTGCCCCCGAAGCGCCAAGGGAGCGGTAGCTTGGGTTATTGCGATGGCGAAAATACGGAAGAATCGTTGCGGCTACTCCGCCAAACAGATATAAGGCAATAAATAAAGTGGACCCTTTTTCATAGCCAAAATCCTGAATCCATAAGGTCTCCAACACCTCTCCCAACATAAACAAGGAGAGCATGTTAAAAATCAGGTGCTGCCAGTCGGCATGGAACCAAAAATGGCTAACAATTCCGATCGATTTTTGACCTTGTGCTATGGCATAAGGGTTGAAAAGTAAACCCTCGCGCCACTGCTCTCTTCGGAAACCTTCATAGGTCACCAACGATGCTACAATTATGAGAATATAAACCACCGAAAGGCCCATAAAATCCATTTAAAACCAGTTCAAAAATAACTATATTAGCACGTGATTCTACGCATCCAAGTACTTTTATTTGCGCAGTTGATGTTGTTTGTGTCCTGCAACCGCGATCAAGAGCGCGAAAGAAATTTCCTGAAAGACGCTTCGCTGTCGACTTCAACCAAAATTCGGCGTTACCTTGAGAGTGACACTTTGATGTTAAGCGTTTTTTCAAAGGAGGAAACACAATTTCTTAGAATCTACTATAGCGAAGAAGATTATCATCCCTTTTTGCTTGAACAGGAGCCTTCCAAGGACAGTTTATTCAGCGCCTTGTTCACGAAATCGTTGGCTTTTGGAGTACCTCGTGAGTACATAGACCAAAATCCCCAAAATGCCCACCCCGTTGAAGAGGATATGGTCAACGTTCTCAATGTCGCACGAATGATAGAAATTCGTGAAAACGGGTTTCTCGACACTAGCGGAAGACCGGCCACGAGAGTTCCCCTTCCTGACCTCAAAAAAATGAAAACAATAACCGATTGTCGGAATTTTGACGTGGCCTGTCGAAACCTCCAAGCGCTCGGTCCAGTGAGCGATACTGCGTTTTATAAACTATCCAACCAAATCTTTGCCTTTGCAATGCAATATGAGCTGGATTCTGACACCTTATCCCCCAAAAACTTCCCTACAGAGAGTGAACGCCTCCAATTGGCAAGAAAAAGTTTGCAACAAAAAGGTTACCTAAAATCAAAAAAATCTTCGGAGATGGAGTTTCAAAAGGCATTAATTTCCTTCAAATTGCACAACGGATTGGACTCCTCCTTGCAATTGAATAATTACGCTATTGAAGCATTGTGCGAATCCAACCAGAGCAGACTTACTCGAGCGGCCCTCAGCCTTGAGAAGATTCGCTTGAACACCTTAAATTATCAACGGCTTGTTCTCATTAATCTTCCCGAGTACGCCTTGTATTTTTACGCCAACGATAGCCTTAAAGCAAAGCACCGAATCGTTATTGGTAAACGCGAGAATGAAACGCCCGAGCTTACCTCGGAAATCCGAAGCATCGTCGTTTATCCCTTTTGGAAAGTGCCCGCAAGCATCGTTAAAAAGGAAATTATGCCTGAGCTTCGAAAAAACAGAGGCTATCTCGCCAAACATCACTACACCATCCGCGGACTTAAGGATACGAGTGCTTTAAATATTCACGAAATTAACCTCAAATCCAATGGGTATTCCATTGTTCAAAGTCCGGGTAAATGGAACAGCCTCGGTGTGATTAAATTCGAATTCAATAACTCTCACAGCGTGTACGTTCACGACACTCCGCAGAAGGGTTTATTTAACCGTGCCGTTCGCAGTTTTTCGCACGGTTGTATGAGGTGTGAATACCCGCTGTTATTGAGCAAACAATTTCTCAAATATGACCAGCGTGGGCGAAGAAAAAACAGCATGCGCCCGGACACGCTGGACTCCTTGATTCGGATTGGGGAAAATACCGTACTTCCCCTAAAAACGCGAATACCTATTAAAGTGCTTTACCAAACCGTGATAGCATCGACCAATCAATTGGTGTTTTTCATCGATATTTACGGCCGTGACGCTCTACTCCTTAAAGGCTTGAGCGAAGTTAAATCCTTTACCTTTGTATCAATATGATTGTTTCACCTTCTATTCTCTCTTGCGATTTTGGCAACCTTCAACGCGATATCGAAATGTTAAATTCCTCGGAAGCGTCTTGGATTCACATCGACGTTATGGATGGGGTTTTTGTACCTAACATCTCCTTTGGATTCCCCATACTCAAAAGTGTGCGAAAACACAGCCAAAAAATTCTGGACGTTCACTTAATGATTCAAAATGCCGACCTCTACCTCGAGGAATTTAAGGATGCCGGAGCCGACATATTGACCGTACATATCGAGGGTTGTACCCACCTGCACCGAACACTTCAACGCATTCGAAACCTCGGTATGAGGCCTGGTGTTGCCCTCAACCCACACACACCTGTTTCTGCGCTACAACATATCATTGAGGAGGTTGACGTGGTGTTGGTTATGTCGGTAAATCCCGGATTTGGAGGTCAATCCTTTAATCCGGAGAGCCTGGAAAAAGTAGCCGAAGTCAAGCGACTCGCGGCAGTTCGAAACCCAACATTGGTCATTGAAGTCGACGGAGGGGTTAACCATGAGAATGGATTATTACTCGCTAATGTCGGGGCGACGGCTTTGGTTGCAGGAAATTATATTTTCCATGCTGAAAATCCAGTTAAGGCTATTGAAGCGCTTAGTAACATCGAATGTCGGTAACCATTTTTATAGTTGCTCGTTTTGCTTGTATGCGAAGTCTCATTTTAGGATTGGTCCTGCTGGTCACCTCAGCATTTGGTCAAAACCTTGCCGATTCGGAAGACCAACTTAACGCAAAACTCATTGAGCTACGAGCAGCGAAAACAGAACAGGAAATGCTTCGCAGCAATGTACTATTTACCCAAGAAATGCGCAACTTCCTTCAGCAAAAGGGCGCGTTTCAATACAAATTCACCAAACTTAAATCCATTGCGGATCTCAACAGCGATGATGGATTGGTTCGTATCATTCATTGGAACCTGGAATTTCCAGACTTTTCGTACAGTTATTCGGGTTTTGTACTTCGTTGGGATGCCGACGAGGAAAAAACGAGTATTGCTGAACTGATTGATGTCAACGATCCTTACACGCCCATACCTGAAAGTATCCTTGATGCAAAAAATTGGTACGGAGCGCTGTACTATAAAATGATTACCATGGAATACAACGGTGAAAGCCAATACGTTCTGCTTGGATGGGACGGTGGAACCACCAGCAGTAATTTCAAAATTATCGACGTTCTCAGTTTTAGGGGCAATGCAGTAAAATTGGGTAGTCCGATATTTGTCAATAAGAAAAAAATCGCAAAGCGCGTGGTTTTTGAATACTCCGACAAAAGCAGTATGGCCTTGAGAATGGATGAAAAACGCAACCGTATTGTTTTTGACCATCTTTCCCCAGAAAATCCTTCTCTTACCGGGGTTTATTCTTTTTACGTGCCTGACTTTTCCTACGATGCCTACGTTTGGGTGGAGGACCGCTTTGTATTGGAAGAGGATGTCATTGCCGTCAACGATCCTTTGGAAGAAAAACCAGCAGCGGTATATGTGCTTGACCCAAAGACAGGGCAGCCGGTCAAGCAGAACTACAAACTAACATGGATAGATCCAGAGGACCCAAATCGTCGAGGAGATATCAGTCATGTCGCCAGAACTCCGGATAGCGAGCAAGCTCCAAGAGCCGATGAAAATCCCGAGGAGGTAATCCCGAAAAAAAAGTGGTGGGACCGAAGAAATCCAAATAAATTAAGCGTTACAACTGGCAAATATAAACGCAGTCGGCGGCGGCCGCCCGAACCATGATGCAATTAGGAGAGATACACACCTTTCGAATCGAACGTTTCACCCCACATGGAGCTTACGTCCGTGGTACGGCGGAAAACATCCTGGATGCAGAAGAACTTTTACTTCCGTCGAAATACCTTCCGAAAAATTCGCAAATAGCCGACGAGTTAACAGGCTTTTTGATGAAAGATTCAAGTAACCGAAGAGTGGTAATTCGCGATTTTCCAAAATTAACGTTGAATACCTGTGCTTTCCTTACCCTAACAGAGCTGAATCTTCACGGCGCTTTTGCCGATTGGGGCTTGGATAAAGACCTATTTATTCCGTTTTCCGAACAACGCGAAGGCATTGAAATAGGCGAAACCTATCCTATCCTACTTTGTTACGACCCTAAAACAGACCGGCTTTTTGGAAGTATGAAAATCAACCGAAAGTTAACGGCAGCTTCGCGAGATATTGAGCACAAAAACGTAAGTTTTTTAGTGACTGAACACCATCAACTGGGTTGGCGTGGAATAATCGATCATCAATTTCTAGGCATGCTGTACAAGAACGAGTGTAAAATTCCCGTCTCACTCGGGCAAACACTTTCTGTCTACGTGAGTTCCGTTAGGCCCGACGGAAAGGTGGATGTTAAAATCAGTTCCATACAACCGCAAAAATACGATGATGCCGTTGCTCGTATCGAAGCCTACCTTCAGCAGCATAAATTTGTTTATTTAACCGATAAATCCGAGGCCAGTGAAATTTACGACCGATTCCAAATGAGCAAAAAAACATTCAAGCAGGCCATTGGTAAACTTTACAAGCAACGAAAAATCAAATTATTTTCCGATAAAATAGCGCGAATGGATGAATAGCGAAGGGTTACATTTGTTTCTTCACGAATGGGATAACCTACCAACGGTACCATTGCCCGAACGCTTTGATTTTCCGCATCAATACAGCCCACACCCGTGGGCAAAAGCAGCAGCCCAACAGCTGCAAGAAACCCTAAAAAAGCAGTTTAAGCACGCTTTTGACCAAACCGGAAAAATGTTCGGCGTTTTAGTCGTTGAAACCCCTGTGGGGTTAAAATACCTCGCTGGTTTTTCCGGAAAAATTGACAACACCACCGTTCATCCGGGTTTTGTGCCGCCCATTTTCAATACCACGAATCCGAATAATTTCTACCAACAAGGCGAACATGCCTTAGATGAACTTACCGCTCAAATTCGTAAAATTGCTGAAGGCAGCCAGCTACAAGCACATATGCTTCAAAAAAAACAATTGGAAGAGGCTTGGCAAGCAACGCGCACAGCGATGCAAGAACGCATAGCCCAGAACAAATCAATACGAAAAGAACAACGAACAGCGATCGGTTTTAACGAAGTTGCGGAGAAACGGCTTAACAACGAGAGCAAACAAGAACAACTTGCGCTCAAACATGCGAAAAAGCGCTTTCAGGGCGAGCTTGCTGAACTCGAAACCAAGCTTCAAGGCCTACAACAAACCATCCAAGACCTCAAAGCTCAACGTCAGCAAAGTTCGGTGAACCTTCAGCGAAAGCTCTTCCAAGCCTACGAAATACGGAACTTCAAGGGAGCAAGTTCAACGGTATGGGATATTTTCAAGGCGGCAGTTTCTGAACTTCCTCCATCGGGAACGGGGGAATGCGCCTTGCCGAAATTGCTCAACTTCGCAGCGCAACACGACCTAAAACCACGTTGTTTCGCTGAATTTTGGTGGGGTGCCTCACCGCCTGGGGAAGTTCGAAAACACCGAGGATATTACCCGGCTTGCAGGGCCAAATGCGAACCAATTGTAGCCTTTCAATTGCAAGGCTTGGAGGTCGAGCCCAACCCCATTCATGAATTGATGAACCAAAGCCCTTTGGAAATCCTCTTCGAGGATGCTTGGTTGTTAGCCGTCAACAAACCGCCCCATGTGTTGTCGGTACCGGGACGCACCGGCTTTGATTCCGTGGAAGACCGCTTAAAATCACTGTACACCAACCTCTCCTTTCTTAAAGCGGTTCACCGATTGGATATGGGAACTTCGGGGGTGTTGCTGTTGGCGAAAGATGCGGCAACGCATGCTGCCGTGCAAAAACAGTTTGCTGGTAATAAGGTTGCGAAATGCTACGAAGCCTTACTGAAGGGAAAACCTGTTTGTCCTGAAGGGCTTATTGAATTGCCATTGAGGCTCAACTTGGAGCATCGTCCGCATCAAATGGTCTGTTACGAGCACGGGAAGAAGGCGATAACGCATTATAAGGTCTTGACGGAGGGCCTCCACTCTACCCGCGTCGAATTTTACCCAGAAACCGGCCGTACGCATCAGCTACGGGTCCACGCAGCGCACCAGCACGGGCTCAACACCCCCATTGTAGGAGACGAATTGTACGGCACAGCCGGCGAGCGTTTGTGCTTGCACGCCCGAGAACTCCGCCTACAGCACCCCAACACGCGGCAAGATATATGCTTGCAAGCAAAAGTTCCTTTCTGAGTTGGCTATTCATGTTGATGCTCACTGATAGGCAGCTAGATTTTTTCTCTACTCGTATTTAACTGCATTTAATTTTATTAACAACGATGTTCTTTTTAGCTATGATAAAGAGATCAATGATGATTTAAAACCAAAAAAACTAAACGAATCTAATCCCTCCCGATATACTCCATGTACTCCATTTTGGTGGAATCAAAGCTGAACTTACCGGCTATGCTTGATGCATTATCGTAATCCAATAAATGGTCAGAAAGAAACTTAGCTACTTCTAATTGGTTGGCATCAAACTTAAATAAATCCATTACTTTCAAAGCATCCGCAGCATACAAACATTTATTTTTCAACGATATTTTTAACGCTCTAACCCGGTCGTCTTCCAACGAATATCCATTCAATTCGGTCTTCAAGGTTTCTACATTCGATAGGGTTTTAGAACATACCATGCGGCTATTCGAAGTTCCAGCGCTATTCGTTGCTGTTGAATTACCCGAAACATTGGTGGTTTGTTGTGTTGTGCCATTGGTTGTTGTTCCAACGTTGATATCAATGTTCATGTTTAAATTTTGCGGTTGGTTGGGGTCATTGAATTGAATATTCACCCCACCGTTACCAGGATTGGCCGGTGTTTCATTTGGAACCGGGGCTGGCGTAACGATTTGTATCCCAACACTCCCATTTCCGTTCCCGTTGTTGCTGTTCGCGTTTCCCGAAGAAATGGTAGAGGATTCCGTAGTTACCGTTTGGGTAGTGGTCGTGGTGGTGGTCACGGCATCCGAAAACACCGCGTTATTGTCCGGTCGGTAACTAACCGCCCCTTGGGTAACTGTTCCGGCTGCTTCAACCCTACTGACCAATTGCAATTTACCAACCCCCTTTTTAAACACCACTTTTGTTGTCACATCTTGCGGTGAATCCATAGAAAAATTTTTATCGATGTCTTTAGTTTTTCCGTCTTCGAAGATCAATTTGACCGAATAACCCCCGTTTTTAACCCCACTAACCACCACATTGGTTTGCGCCAACGAATTCTGCTTGATCCCGTTCATGATCAAGAAAAATTTCTGTCCGCCATTGTTAAAAACGGTCAAACTGCTTTGGGAATAACCAACAAGGGCCCACATGATAATGAAACCTAAAAAAACTTTCTTCATAATTTAATCATTTTGCGCATTGCTATTTCTTGGTTAAGTTACAATTAATTTTAAGCACTTCTTACCATATGGACTGATTCCCGGCAATATTTTACACTCCAAATACCACGATAAAAGGGAAGATTTTTAACTTCGTGCATGCCATTTGTCATCGTAGACGTTGAAACCACCGGAGGGAGCCCTAAACATTCCAAAATTACGGAAATTGCCCTATACAAATACGACGGAAATGCCATCATCGACGAATTTGTTACCCTAATAAATCCAGAGCAAGCAATTCCAGATTTCATCGTCCGCCTTACGGGCATTACTGACTCTATGGTAAAAAAAGCGCCAAAATTTTACGAAGTAGCGAAGAGCATATTAGCATTTTGCGAAGGTTGTGTCTTCGTAGCCCACAACGTAGGCTTTGATTATGGTATGGTGCGTAACGAATTTCGCTCCTTAGGGTATGATTTTCGCCTACCCTATCTCTGCACTGTACGCGCATCGCGGCATGTAATCCCAGGGTATGAGTCGTACAGTTTGGGAAATATCTCAAGTGCCTTAAACATATCCATTGATGGCAGGCATCGGGCAGGCGGCGACGCTTTAGCCACAGCCAAACTTTTTGATATTATTTATAAAAAAGACCCCAACCGGCTAGCCAAGTTCATTCACCACGAGGTAAATCCCAAAAGCATCCATCCAAAACTGGATATCAATACTATAGACGAACTCCCGGAAAAAACAGGTGTGTACCGTTTTTACGACGAATACAACCGCTTAATCTATATCGGAAAAAGCAAAAACATCAAAAAGCGTGTCGAACAGCACCTGCGTAATACTTCCACTGCGAAAGGAGAAATCATGCGACAAGAAATTGCCCGAATTGCTTTTGAATTGACCGGTTCCGAACTCATTGCTATGCTCTTGGAAAGTGAACTTATCAAACAGTTTAAACCTTCCTTTAACCGTAAGTTAAGGAGGTCTATTTTTACGTATGGATTGTTCGACGAACCCAATGAGCAAGGTTATCTAAGTTTGAAAGTGGCATTGACATCAAAAGCGGTTGCAACACCTCTAACCTATTTTAATTCTAATAAAGAAGCGAACGAATACCTTAAAAACCGAGGAGATCATTTTGGATTATGCCAAAGGATTAACGGGGTTTACCCGGGTCAGGGTTCTTGTTTTAACCACAGTGTAAAGTTGTGTTCAGGGGCGTGTGTTGGGCTTGAATTGCCCGAAGAATATAACAAAAAGGTGGAGCGTTTTATCGCATCGTTGCGTTACGACGATGCCTCATTTTATGTCGTTGACAAAGGAAGACACCGAAATGAAAAAAGTTTGACATTGATTGAAAACGGCACCTACAAGGGCTACGGTTACGCTCCCTACCACTTCAACCAGAAGGCCCCTTTAAACTGGAAAGATTTCATCCATACTAAACACGAAAACCGTGATATTCGATCCATCATTAATCTTTACCTTCGTAAGGCAACCGGTTTTAGGCTTGTAAAACTATGAAAGGACACTTGACTTTTTTAGGGACGGGCACTTCGCAAGGAATTCCAATACCTGCGTGTTCCTGCTCCGTCTGTCAATCTGTGGACAGCAAGGACAACCGTTTGAGAAGCAGCGTTTTAATGGAAATTGCCGGAAAAAATTTTTGCATCGATACAGGACCGGATTTTCGGCAGCAAGTCCTTCGGGAAAAAGTGAAGCATCTTGACGCCGTGTTGTACACGCATGAACACCGCGATCATATCTCAGGGCTCGATGACATACGTGCCTTCAATTACCAAAGTAAGGGAACCATTCCGCTATATGCTCCTTCAGAGGTAATCGATGCCCTGCACCAGAGTTATCCCTATATTTTTGAAAGCAATTATCCCGGAATTCCAAAAGTTCAAGTTATCGAAATCGTTGAAAATCCGTTTATCATTGAAGGAATAGAGATCATTCCGATTCCCGTATATCATTATCGTTTGCGCGTTTTTGGTTACCGAATTGGGAACCTCGCCTACATCACCGATGCAAAAACGGTTCCGGAGTCCTCGAGGAGTTTAATTCGAGGAATTGATACCCTAATTCTGAATTGTTTGCATGAATCGCCGCACATATCACATTTTAATCTGGAGGAGGCAAGTGCTTTTATTGAAGATGTTCAACCGAAGGTAACCTATCTCACCCACATTTCACATCATTTTGGTACTCACCTCGAAATTCAGAAAAAACTTCCCAAGAATGTTTTCGCTGCTTATGACGGCTTACGAGTGATTTTCGAAACCATTCGCAACTTATAATTTAGTAGATTTGTAAGAAATGGAGCCTTTAAAAATTGATGTTGCCGGGGTGCTTCGCGATAAAAATCCGAAGCTGTTTAAAAGGCTGCCAAATTTTATGTTACGCTACCTTGAACGAATCATTCATCAGAAAGAGATGAATGATTTTTTAGCGAGCAACGGGCACCTTAAAAACTTTGAATTTTGCGATGCGGTAGTGAAAGAGCTTAACCTTAAAATTACCTTTCATGGCATTGAAAAGATTCCAAAGACAGGTCCCGTGATTTTGGTCATGAATCACCCTCTTGGAGGTATTGACGGAATCGCATTGATAAAAAGTTTTAAAAACGTAAGACAAGACCTTGTCTTTATATCAAATGACATTCTGCTAAAAATGACGCCATTAAAAGATTTTTTCGTAGGCATAAATAAGCACGGGAATAACACTTCGGAAACCAGGAATAATATTCATAACATGTTCCACTCCCACAAGGCAGTATGCATTTTTCCAGCAGGACTCGTGAGTCGAAAATACCAAGGGCTTATTATTGATGCTGAATGGAAAAAAACCTTTGTCACCTACGCAAAAAAAACAGGGCACACCGTTATACCGATTCACATCGATGGAAGACTCTCTCCCTGGTTTTATGGTTTGTGCCGTTTACGAACGTTTTTTGGAATTAAATCCGCCATCGAGATGCTTTACTTAGCCGATGAAATGTACAAGCAAAAAAATAAACAAGTCATATTTACTGCAGGCGAACCCCTTACCATTCCCGCGGATTCACCTATAGGGGACTACGATTTGGCCCAGCAAATAAAAAATGAAGTTTATTTAATCCCCCAACGCCGTGCAAAAGGTAATTAATGAAATTTCGCGCGAGCTTCTGATTGCCGAACTGAATTCGGTTGGAATGGTTCGAAAAACACGCAAAGGAGATAATGAAATCTACATTGTAAATAATCATAATGCCCCAAATATCGTAAAAGAAATCGGACGGTTAAGGGAAATCACCTTTCGAGCCTCGGGTGGAGGAACTGGGCTGGAAATGGATTTAGATGAATTCGATACTGGAAAATATGCATACCAACAATTGATTGTTTGGTCTCCGGAAGATCAAGAAATCGTAGGTGGGTACCGCTTTACTTTCTGCTCCAAAGCGAAGGACTCACAGGGCTTATTCCATCTATCTACCTCAAATTATTTCCATTTCACCCCCAAGTTTGAAAGCAATTATTTACCCAACACCATTGAATTGGGAAGAAGTTGGGTTCAACCCAATTTTCAACCTGCGGTTAATCCTCGAAAAGGACTTTTTGCCTTGGATAATATTTGGGATGGTTTAGGAGTTTTGGTGAAAGAAAATCCAAAGATTCGCTATTTCTTCGGCAAAGTAACCATGTACCCAAATTATGATACCCAAAGCCGGGATTATCTTTTATATTTTATGCACCGATATTTTCCAGATCATGAAAAATTAATGAGCCCCAAATATCCGCTGGTTCAAAACTTTGACCCTACCTTCGTTGAATCACAACTGGTAGGTTTGGAATTCAAAGATGCGTTCAGAGTGTTGAATGGCTTAATCCGGGATAAAGGGGAGTTTATCCCCCCCTTGGTCAACATTTACATGAACCTGTCCCCTACTATGAAAACTTTTGGTACCGCGGTCAATCCGGAATTCGGAGGGGTGGAAGAAACAGGGATATTGGTGACCATCAACGATATTTTTCCTGAGAAAAAGGAAAGACATATGCATTACTAAAAAAAGTAAAATGTTTTTAATTTTTAACTCACCTAATAACGGTATTTTCGCAGAATGAAGACAATTTTACTTGGGTTATTTATTGGAGTTTTCAGCTTTTTATTCCAAGCTCAGGATAATACCTTTTACCGAAAATATAATTTTGGAGGCATGCAAGGGGCCTTGCAACTGGCAACTACCTTGGACGGAGGATTCGTGGCAACCGGTCAGCACGAGGGGAATGGATCCGCAGGAGATTGCGATATATACGTGTACAAATTGGATGTTTGCGGGAACATTGAATGGTTTAATATTTATGGAACTGCGGCACAAGAAGGAGGACGATCGATTCAACAAACGCTCGATACTGGATACATTGTAAGCGGGCTTTATGCTCAAGGTCCAAACCGCGCCTTTAACATGAAACTCAACCCGCAAGGAGTCACCCAATGGATTAAACTTTATCCCTTTGAATGGATGATGTATGCGGTAGAGGCTGCCAACGGAGATTTTATCTCGACTGGAACAGGTTCATCGCAGTTGTTTGTCATTCGGACCGATAACCAAGGAAATTTACTATGGTCCAAACGCATTGACGGGATGGGTACTACCAGTTTATACCTTTATGAACTGAACAATGGCGACATTTTGGTAGCATGTATTGGTGTGGGTAATGGTAAAGACATTTCATTATGCCGCTTGGATGCCAGCGGAAATTTTCTCTGGGGAAAAGCTTATGGCGGAAGCGGTTGGAACGATCAAGACCACACGGCATGGTCCTGTAAAGGTGCTGTTAATCAAATCGATAATTCCATCGTCCTTACTTCACCTACCTATCTAGGGGGAATGGCCGGGGAAAATATTTTAGTTACAAAAATCAGCATATTGGATGGAACCGTTCAATGGGCCCGTGCTGCAGGAGGCGGAGATAGAGATCAATCCCGCGACATTGCCAAATATCCCGGGGGCTATGTAATCCTTGGAAATACCGCGTCATTCCCCACTGCCGTTAACGCCGCCGCAGGCATAACAGAAGCCATGGGAGAAAAGGATGTACTGCTATTCGCATTTGATAGCGCTGGAAACTTAAATTGGGACCGAACTTACGGTGGAGCTGATCGCGATAAAGGAATTGGTGTTCGGTACAACCTTGATTCCGGGTTTACTGTTTCCGCTTACACGACTTCCCCCTTTTTCGGAAACAACGATGCGAGCATGGACCCCTTGTTCATTAAAACCGACAGCGTGGGTATCGTATCATGCCAAATGGCCTCCCCTCCCTTGCAATTCGTTCCTATAGCCCTTACAGCACAATCCATCGGCTCGACCACAACCGTTAATTTTAATACCTCGGTTCCTGGGATGACCGTTAATTCCATCACCCCTAACGACGGATACCTCTGCCAGCAATGCGTTTCCATTCCAGTATTTACTCCTGAAGATACCATGCTGTGTGTCAACGATACCGCTCGGTTTTTTAACATAACGACCTATGGTCTCAAGTGCTTTCAAGAGTGGTTGGTAGAGGGGCAAACATTAAACGGTGGCAACGACTTGGAGTGGATTTTTACCCAACCCGGCGATTACGACGTCATTCTTTATTCAACCTGCGGAAATTCGCAGGATACCATGAAAGTTACCGTGCACATATTTGATCCTCAAATCAACAACCAAGGTCCGGTTTGTCATGATGCAGCACCGTTTAATTTCACCGCCAATTTACCGGGAGGTATTTGGTCAGGCAGTGGAATCGTAAACGCAAGTGCGGGTCTATTCAGCCCCAACAATGCTGGTTCAGGGTTTATTCCCATCGTTTACGATTTGCCAGGACTCTGTGAAGTATCCGATACGGTACAAGTAAACCCTCTTCCCGTGGCCAATGCAGGGCTGGATTACTCCGATTGCCACATTCTGGACACGCTTATGGGCACCCCACCCCAAGCAGGACAATCCTACTTATGGACTCCATCCACCAGCCTCGATGATCCAACGCTTTCCAATCCAAGCTTCTACTATGAAAACTGGGCCTCAACGAGTGCTACCTTCAACTACACCTTAACGGTAACAATAGATTCGTCAGGATGCACCGATACCGATGTGGCTCAAATGGTGGTTACGCCGCGGCCCATTGTGGACGCAGGGCCCAATACGGCATATTGCGATAATGATTTAATCGTATTAAGCGGATCCGGAGTCCAAAGCTATGTGTGGAGTAACGGAATTACCAACAACGTACCCTTTACGCAAAACGTTGGAACCCAAACCTACCACGTTATTGGAACCGATGCTTTTGGATGCACCAACCACGATAGCGTTACCATTACCGTACACCCCCTTCCCGTAATTTTTGGATACCCCGATACTTCCGTTTGCGAGGACGAATGGATCACGTTATACGGCGGTGGAGCTGTATCCTACGTTTGGAACCATTCCGTCGTCAATGGTGTTCCTTTCTTGCAAAATCCAGGAACGAAGCAATACACGGTGATAGGAACCGATGTGAACGGTTGCATGAGCAGTGCAACGGTAAACGTAACCGTCTGGCCCAAACCCTTCGCTAATTTTTGGATCGAGGCGAACAATTTAATGCACAGCTTCTACAACCAATCAGAGGGAGCGGTGCTTTACAGTTGGGATTTCGGCGACGGCAGTCCGTTTGAAAGCACCTTCAACGCCCATCATTACTATCCCGATATGCAGGGAGCAACCTATTTGGTTTCGCTAATTGCTAGCACCCAATACGGATGTTTAGATACCGCACAATTGCAGGTAAGCGGACCTTACCCTGTTATCATTTATGTACCTAACGCCTTTACTCCCGACGGCGACGAACGGAACAATGTGTTCACTCCTAGCATTCTTGGCAACGTGGACGAATACGCCTATACTTTTAACATTTACGACCGTTGGGGAGAACTCATTTTCACCTCTCATAATACGCAAGTTGGTTGGGATGGAATCCATACTTACACCCACCGGCCGGTTCAAGACGGCGTTTACACATGGGAAGTGATCCTGAAACGAAAAACCAACGACGAGTTAATGAAGTACCATGGCATGGTAAATGTGATTCGTTGATAAGCCTAAACCAACCAGTCCATTTTCGACAATAACGCATCAAAATCTGTGATTTTACCCTTGCGCATGATGCGCTGCTTGAGGCGTCCGATGGTTACGTCAACATGGGTAACATTTAGAATACGGGAAATGCGAGCCGAAGGCACTCCGTAATAGTACTTCATTTTGAGCATTAAGGCCTCTCGTTTCGTGAGGAAATTGAGCACGGATTTCATGGCTCCAAAGTAATTAGGCTCGCCTTTTGGCCTGTCCGAATCGTAGGAGGCATCCGAGAAATTGGAACGAATTACTGCGGTCTTATCTTCGGATAATAAATGAACCTTGCGCTTTTTATTTTTTTTACGGAGTTCGGAAATGCAAAAATTCGACACCACGGCCTTAAGCCAAGACTTGGTATTGAACAAATCCACTTCGGTAGAATACTTCTGAAGCAACAAGCGGTACAAGTGAATGGAAAATTCTTGAAAAATATCTTGCACGTCTTCGCCTTCAAATTTCAACCGAATTTGCTGGAGGAAAAAACCGCGATAGCGGTTCATTAACTCCGTAAAAACAATATCAATGGACTGCTTATTCATGAACGGCTATTGGTTCGAGACCACACCATGGATTCCGCAGAGGTATTCTGCCACGCCTCGGTGATTTTCCCCTAAGCGTTTTTCTACAAACGAAGATGAGTTAGGTTCAAAAGAGTCAAAAAAGGCTGCAGGTTCGCGGATTAAAAAAGTAGGTACCTGTGCTTTTTTCAGGGTTAAAATAATTTCGGACATTTCCTTTCTGCAATCGTGGGCGACCATCCCAACGGGATATAGGATATAAACGCTTTTCAAACTTCTGCTGGAAACCCCAGCGCGAATGGCCGCCTCCATCAATCGTTCGCTAATATCGCCCATGAGGAGAACCTCTGACTGGCTTTTCATTCTTTCTTCGAAGGCGTTTCGCAAAGCCTCCGTGGTATAGGCAACCCGATCCGCGGTATCCGTGGGGGAAAATGACAAGGATCCGTGGTTGTCCTCAATCTCTTGGCTAAGGCAATAATTGACTTTAGTACCAGGTTGGTCCTCTTTTACAATAGCGCTGGCATGATTTCCAATAAACCACCAATTCGATATTTCTGACATTCTTGACTATTTTAGTGAAAGATAGACAATTTTGCCGTTACTTTGACGTTCACGCGAACGATGCACCTTACCAAAACCTGCCTTATTCTGTTGTGGTTGCTGCTGACCGCAGGCTCCACCTACGGACAACTAGGAGGAAACTACGTTTTTGGATTCTTAAATTTGCCCGCCGGTGCCCGAATGGCCGCCCTTGGAAATTATACAAATGGCATAGCCGACCGGAGCGTAGACTTTGCCACCATTAATCCTGCATTGGCCAATGAAAGCATGTTAGGGGTTTATTCCCTTCAACAAGGGTTCTTACCCTCTGGCATCAATTTTGGCAGTTTGTGCACGGCGCTACCCCTGAGAAAAGGCATCCTCGTACCATTTATACGGTATGTTAATTATGGCACCTTCCAAGGGTACGATGCCATCGGCAACACAACCAATGAATTTAATGCCTTCGATTTTAATGCTGGCGCGAGTTTTGCCTATAAGCTAAATCCCATATTTACCTTAGGCATCAATTCCAGCCTAATAGGCTCATACCTCGAAACCTACTCCTCTTACGGTGTCACTGGAAATTTTTCCGTCCAATACCGCGCTAAAAACGAATTAATATACGCTTCGCTTCTGGCGAAAAACGTTGGCGTTCAATTCAAAGGGTATACAAGCGGACAGGCGCTAAGGCCCCTACCCTTGGAAATTCAGGCAGCGCTCAGTATTCAATTAAAGCATGCCCCATTGAGATTTACGTTCATAGGGCATCACCTCAACCAATGGAAAATAGGATATTTTGATCCTTCCATTCTGCCGAGTATAGACGGTCTTACGGGCGATACCCTTCAGCCTCCCAGCGTTAGTTTTTTGGAACAAATTGGACGTCACCTTGCGATCAATGCCGAGTTGATTACCCGAGGAGCCTTTCAATTGCGCATCGGGTTTGATTATCATCGTCGACAAGAATTGAAATTGGAACAACGCCCGGGAATGGCGGGCTTATCTTTCGGTGTTGGTTTACATTTTCGCAAATTTCACCTGGATTACGGATTCATCATAAACTCCCAAGCGGGCATCAACAACAGCCTTGGTATAAGTTCCAAACTCAGCGACTGGAAAAAATCTTAAAGGCGTACCGAAATCGTTTTAGGACTCAATTTATTCAGGTATTCATGGAGTTCCCCAAGCCCTAAAACCATCTGATTACCTTCAATTTTTGACGGTTCATCTCGAATAATCCATTGAATCTCCTTGGGATTTTCGACATGCATGAAAGCGTAAAGGGCTCCCGAAATAGCGAGTTGCTTAGCACTCGTTTCTATGGCCAATTGATGCGGGTTTTGCACCGTCATGGCCCCCATGATGAGCCCAAGGCGATGATGTAGTGATTTGAGGTCCTCCGAAGAAAGGGATTTGCACGCTGGAACAAGCGCGTGCAGGTCATAGGCATCGTTGGTCGTAAAAGCGTAGCGCTCCTTAGCTCCTTGCTTTTTCAACCGATATAACCAAATACGCAATACGACCACCAAAGCTAGCGTAACTGCTATGCCTAGAACCTTAGCCAGGCCAAAAAACTGGGCATATATCAAATAAGGTATGGCAATGAGCGCTAAGAAAAAACCCACCAACCAGGGAGTGAAACGAAAACCAGAGGCGCTCATTATCCTTTGGAGTTCTCAGCTATCCATTTGTCGTTGAACATTTCGCCGCGTATGATCACCGTCTTGGAACGTGAATACTCCTCCGCAGCCATCATCATCTGCTCTTTGGTATCTCTGCGAATTAAGATGGAACTTGATCCTGGAACTTTTAATTCTATGTAAAAACCGTTTTTTAATCTTGCCGGTCGTGTTGGCGGTCTACCCATTGTTAAATCTTGAAATATATACAAATTAAACATTTTTTTGGGAATTTGGTTCGCTGTACAGCATTTTTTGTGCGAGGGAATGCTAAAAATGTGAAGATCCTTTCCAATCTAAGGTGTATTTTTGCGCATGATTTCTTTGGAAAAATTGGGGTATTTCCTGCCACAAGGCTACCTGTTCGCAGAGGTCAGCCTGCAAATCAATAGAGGCGATAAAATTGGCTTAGTAGGTAAGAATGGGGCTGGAAAGTCAACGCTCCTACGGCTATTAACTGGCCAAACAACCCCCTCGGAAGGTAAAATTCATTTCCCCAAAAATTGTCGTTATGGCTTTCTTTCCCAGGATATCAAAATTGAAACGGAACTATCGGTGTTTTCCTACCTCGAGCAATCCAACGATCAGTTCACCCAGCTTAAAACCCGCCTAGAGGAAATTAACAATGAACTTACGTTGCGAACCGATTACGAATCGGAAAGTTATTTGAACCTCTTAAATGAATTATCGGAATGCAACGAGGCTTTTCAGATTCATGAAGGTTACCATTGGGAGGAGAAAATAATGAACACGCTGGAAGGATTGGGATTTGCTAAAGATCACGTTCATCGTCCCTTGAACACTTTTTCCGGAGGGTGGAAAATGCGGGCGGAACTTGCCCGAATCCTCGTCAATGATCCTGATGTTCTGCTCCTGGATGAACCCACCAACCACTTGGATATTCTTTCCATCGCCTGGTTGGAAAACTACTTGCAACGGTTTTTAGGATCCGTTATCCTCATTTCCCACGATCGCCTTTTTCTGGATAACATCACCAAAAGAACCCTTGAAATAAGCATGGGCAAAATTATCGATTACCCCTTTGGCTATTCGCGATATAAAGAGCGAAGGGCCGAAGAAAGCGAACGTTTGGAGGGAGCCAAAAAACAGCAAGATAAGGCAATCAAACAAACCGAAATGCTCATTGAAAAATTCAGGGCCAAACAGTCGAAGGCCGCTTTTGCCCAATCGTTGATCAAAAAATTGGATAGGACAGAACGCATCGAAATCGAAAACGACCAGTATTCTGGGATGCGCGTGCGGTTTCCCCTGAGCGTACAACCTGGCAAATGGGTGCTCAACATGGAGGGGGTTGGAAAAACCTATGAACGGCCCTTATTTCGATCGGTCTCCATCACGGTAGGTCGGGGAGAAAAAATTGCCTTACTCGGTCCGAACGGCATTGGTAAATCCTCTTTGTTAAAAGTTATCATGAAGGCCATCGATTATGAAGGTTCGGTGGCATATGGCCACAACGTAGGGATAGGTTACTTCGCTCAAAATCAAGCAGAGCAGTTAGATCCAAACCAGACCATTTTTGAGGCTGTCGACCAAGTGGCTAAAGGCGACATTCGGCTCCAAATCCGAAGTTTACTAGGGACTTTTTTGTTCAGCGGAGAGGATATACATAAAAAAGTTGGCATCTTGTCGGGCGGGGAACGCACCCGCTTGGCCCTATGTCAAATGCTGTTAAGTCCGTCCAATTTTCTGATTCTCGATGAACCTACTAACCATTTGGATATCCCATCAAAAGAAATCTTGAAAAATGCTCTTGTCAACTACGAGGGCACCTTTATAATTGTATCCCACGACCGTGAATTTCTGTCGGGTCTAACCAACCGCATTTGGGACATTGAAAACCAAGGCTTAACAATCCACCATTTTGAGTTAGACGAATATTTGAGGCATAAAGCGCCCAAAGTGGATCATCACTCCGTGCAAAAAAACACAGAGTCTCCAAGCAATGCGGCTCCAAAAACGGATCAAGCAGGCCGAGAACGCAAGAATAAATTGCAAAAAACGGAGCGACTTATTGAAGAGACAGAGGGCAAACTGTCCGAATTGGAAAAGCAGTTGGTAGAAACTCAGTACCATGAAAGCAACTATAACGCCTTAATTAGCGAATACCACTCACTTAAAAATAAATTAGACCAGTTAATGGATCAATGGGAAACATTGGTTTGAGCATTAACCAAACCTGCGCTGATTTCTTCTTTTATCCCTGCGCAATTTCCTTAAGTCTTTTTTCATTTGCTTTCGCATCGGTTTGGCCTGATTTTTTCGGTGCCTTTTAAACGCTTTCTTCTTGGCTTTTCGCTTACGTTTCTGCTCCTTCTCGTATTTTTTGAATTCCGCGGCACGGTGCTTTTCAAAAGATGCATGATTGCGGCTTTTGCAGGAACCTAACATCATAATTGCTACGAGCAACGAATAACAACAGACCTTAATAATTCTCGTCATTTATTTTACCTTTGCAGGTATGCTTCAACGAACGCTCGTGATTTTTGTTTCCGTCTTTTTAATCGGAGCTTGTCACAAAAACAACCAAAATCCGGTACCGAACCTTCCCGTTGATATTACCATTGATCTCGGGTTGCCGGGATATTATGCCCTCCAAGGAGTTAGCGGTTATGCCTACGTGAACGCCGGCTCAAGAGGAATTATCGTGTATCGTAAAACCTTGGATGAATTTGTTGCCTTCGACAGGCATTCTCCAGCTGATCCTGAGGGAACCTGTCCCTTGCCCCTTTACCCTAACCCGAATAATTTCCTTGAACTGATTGATTCGTGCAACAACGCAAGTTTTTCGTTGTACGATGGGGCTCCGATCTCCAACAGCGCCTTTGGACTGCGGCAGTATGCCACGCAATTCAACGGCTCAAACTCCCTTAGAATTTTTAATTGATATGCACGAAGTAACCGTCACCGTTGTCGACCGAGAAGGACAGTCGCACACATTAACAGGCCCCACGGACATGAATATGAACCTGATGGAATTGTGCAGGGCGTATGAACTACCGGTACTTGGGGAATGCGGCGGTATGGCTATGTGTGCCACGTGCCAGGTTTACCTAGAATCAAACACCATACTTCCCGAACAAAGCGACGCCGAATTGGATATGTTGGACCAGGCTTTTTTTGTAAAGACCAACAGCCGTTTAGGGTGTCAAATTCAACTCAACGATTCCCTTCAGGGTGCTTGTTTCCGACTAGCCCCTGAATCGCTTTAAGTCTTTAATACCTGAGGAATTCGACAAACGGGAATGGGTTCCATTTTGTGCCGATTCAACTTATTAAAGCGGCGGTAAATAGCCAGCACCTCATTCTGGCGAGGCGATAAAGAGTTCTCATCGCCTTGAAAACTCATGGCCCATTCCAATTCCGGATAACTTGCCCCCAACTGATCCTCGTCTTTACGGTCATCTGCCCATAATCCATCCGTAGGTTTGGCTGAGATAATCTCCGGAGCAATTCCAAGGTATTCAGACAATTTCCAAACCTCCGTTTTTGATAAATCTGCAATGGGGCTTAAATCCACGCCACCGTCTCCGTATTTTGTATAGAACCCAACCCCAAAATCCTCTACCTTATTCCCGGTACCCGCCACCAAACAGCCATGGGCTTGACCAACCGCATAAAGCGTGGTCATACGCAAACGGGAACGTGTATTCGCCATGCTTAGGTCGTGATCTGAGGTGCCCCCTGGAAGAGAACTTTTCAAACTTAAAAATACCGGAGTAAGATCAATCTCCAACCTTTCAACGTTGGAAAAATGCTCACAAAGCCAATCCATGTGCTTTCTTGCTCGAAACAAGTGATCTGCTTCCTGATGGATAGGCATGCTCAGTACGATTGTTTTTAGGCCTGTTTTGGCACAAAGCGTCGAAGTGAGCGCGGAGTCAACACCCCCTGAAATTCCCACAACAAACCCCGATTGTTGTGCATCCCTGCAATAAACCGCTAACCATTTTACGATATGAGAGGCCAGTTGCTCCACCCTAAAACAACAGGGAAACTTTAAATATAAGTTGGTTTTGCCGAGCCTTTGGGTAAAAATATGAACCACCTTGACCTGATGCGGAACTCGTCAATGTATAATTGTTCTCGATGCCTCGTAGATGTAAGGGTATCAATCCGTAATAAAACCCGAGCTCTGGAACCAGTGAGGTGGTGCCAGCGAAATTCCATTGCGCACCCGCAGAAAAACCGACTGAACCACGGTAAAAAAAACTTTCTCCGAAAGACTTCATGTTAGCGTTGCTGCTTGAAGTCCATGTGGTATTGTTTTGCGCATCTTTTCCCATATCAAAACCAATGTCATTAATCCTTTGCGATACAACGAAGCTGTTTCGAATTCCAAATTTTCCAAAAATAATCCAATCTCCTATGGGTTGCATGCGAAAAAGCATCATAACGGGAACTGCTAAGCTAACCGTGCTGTATTGGCGATCCGTAAGCAAATAGGTAGTTCCACCTGTTTCATCTTTTTGCAAAATATTGTTACCCGCAAAGCGGTAGAATACCGAGTCTTTCATACCGTAATTCAACTTGGTGAATTCAAACTCGAGTCCTGTTGAAAGTCCTAAATTCGGCGAACCTTTGAAACGCGTATTAAAAATCATTCCAACCGCCAGGTCGCGATTAAATGACGTTGGGTTAAAATAAGCATCTGCGGATTGCACCATGTTTATGGCAAAGTTACCGGTCATACCCGCTTGCAATCTAGGAAGCGGAGTGTTTTTCGTAGAATCAGACTGAGCGAGAACATGCAGCGAGCAGATTAAAGCAAGTAAAGTCAACAAATAAATAGAACTCAAGGTTTTCATAGACTTTTGGATTATAGTATTTTTACAAAATTAAAAATAATCGGTTGAGATGAACCACCTTGTTCATATCTTGCTTTGCTCTACCCTACTCGTATTTTCCTCTTGTCATCAAGATCCTTACCAAGTCAACCTTCATGAAATAAAGTTTGACCTTCGCTTTTACCATGCTGATTCCCTTCTATCGAGCCAAAATCCGCTCAACCAACTCAAGGTAAGAAATCAACTAAAAACCCTTGACAGCGATGTATTCGGATACTTGTTTGGTTATTGTTACCGTATTCCGGTTCAACCTGATACTGCTTTTCTGCAGCGTTTAAGTTTGATTTATAACGACCCTTACGTCCAAGCACTCGAGCGAGAAATCTCGGTAAAATTTGCTGTTTCCAAAGCAAAACACCACCGAAAATTACAAGAGGCTTGTCAGCGAATGAAGGCCTTGTTGCCAAACACCGAACCACCGAAAAATGTGGTGTGGATGAATGCTGCATTTACCAGCTCGGTATTTTGTTCTAAAAAATCGATAGCCATCGGTTTGGAGCGTTATCTTGGAGCCAAATCAACGTGCATCCAAAAACTGCCTTCCGACCAATTTTTTGGATGGATCAAAGAAGGCATGGAAGAACGTTACTTGTTGCGGGATGCCATTTTGGGATGGTTGAATACCCACGCCCTTGAAGAAACTAAAGAAGGGTATGCCGAAGAGATGATTCGCTGGGGAAAACTTCTTTTCATTGTTGAAAAACTGCTTTCCGAAGAGCCTGTGGCCGTTGTTCTGCGCTATTCAGAAGCGGATTACCAATGGGCCTTAGCGAGCGAATGGGCAGTATGGAAATACCTCGTGGACGAGCAACTGCTGTACGATCGAAACGAAGACACCAAACAAAGCTTACTGCACGAAGGGCCCTTCACTCGCGGCTTACCCAACAAAAGCCCCGATCGCCTTGGACAATTCTTGGGTTACCGAATCGTTAGGCAATATGTTGAAAATCATTCGCCAAGTTTGCAGGAGCTGCTCAACTTACCATACTTAACCTTACTACAAGCCTACGAGGCCCCCGAAAAAACCTGATATGAATAAAACATCCACCATCGAACTTGCTGTTTCTCTTAACGAAAACAACGTTCCTGAGACCATCCATTGGTCGGCAACGGACAGCGGGCACCATGATGCCTCCACCAAAGCATTTTTTTTATCGATATGGGACGCCAGAGAGAACAACGCCCTGCGCATTGACTTATGGACAGAAGACATGACCGTGGATGAAATGAAACAATTTTTTCATCAATCCTTGTTAACCATGGCCGATAGCTTTGAAAAAGCGACCGGCGAAACCAACATTTGCGAAGACTTACGCGACTATTGCTACCATTTTGCCGATAAAATGAACATACTGCCGAGGGAATGATTTTAGAAAAACTTCATACCAAGCATGAGGATACGGTTCAGTATTTTTTAGCCGATGGCACCTTACTGAACGAACGGATTGGTAAAGAAATCCTGATCCAATATACCGGGAATATCTTCTGCCGGAAATGTTCAAAATCCACGAACAAATCCTTTGGTGAAGGGTTTTGTTACCCTTGTTTCTTAGCGGCGCCCGAGGCGAGTCCTTGTATCTTGCACCCGGAATTGTGTGAAGCACATTTAGGGAAAGGACGGGATTTAGCCTACGAAGAAAAAAACCATAACCAACCGCATTACGTGTACCTAGCAGCTACCGACTTAGTAAAAGTGGGTGTAACGCGCGCAACACAAATGCCAACCCGGTGGATGGATCAAGGCGCTCGTGAGGCCATCATTTTAGCAGAGACTCCGAACCGTTACCTTGCTGGGGTGATGGAGGTCGCCCTCAAAGAGATGTACAGCGACAAAACCAACTGGCAAAACATGTTGCGGAATATTCAGGAGCACTCCATCGATTTGGTCGAAGAGAAATGGGGCCTATTGGACCAACTCCCAGAAGATATTGGGCAATATTTCACTGAAGATGAAACCCTATACTCGTTTACGTATCCCGTGTTGGCATACCCAGAAAAAGTGGCCTCTCTAACCCTCGACAAAGAGCCAAGAATAAGTGGTCGACTGACTGGAATTCGTGGGCAATATTTGTATATCGACCATTATTTAGTATTAAATATTCGTAGGCACACTGGCTATGAAGTAGAATGGAAATAACATGGTAAGTATCATACGCACATTTCTCGATATTTTTTATCCGTTAGTGTCAAGAATCTTTGATAAGACCACTTATTACTACGCGGTCGCGGGATGCACCAATTTAGTTTTAGGCTGGATCTTATTTTGGATCTTAGACAAATGGGTCATCAACAGCCATATCGTGGAGCTCCCCGTTTTGGAGCACCCGGTACACAGCTATACGGTAATTGCCGCAATCTGCGGCATGTTCAGCTTTCTATTTGGTTTTGTTATGATGCGGTACGTAGTGTTTACGGAAAGTCAACTGAGAGGGCGTGTTCAGTTTTTCCGTTATGGATTGAGTGCCTTGATTTCTGCGACCGTCAACTGGATCCTCATCAAACTCATGGTGGACACCTATGCATGGAATGCTTCGCTCTGCAATGTGTTTGCCTCGGTGGTGGTGGTCACGATCAGTTACTTCTTACAGCGAAAGTTTTCGTTTAGGTAGGGGTTTAATCAAAAACCAAAAAAAATTCCTTACACCCTTTATCGCCATTTCAACCTAGCGCCCCAACCTCTTATACACCTCATCCAATCGTTTAGCGACAGCTGCATAACTAAAATGCTCGAGGGCATATGCACGAAGTAACTTTGGGTCGAAAGATTTTCCATGTACTATTTCCAACATGGCTTGGGTGAGCTGCTCCTCGTTGCGTGGCTCGACTAAGATACTATTTTCCGCATGGGCAAATTCAGGTATACCATTGACCGCCGTTGCTATAACAGGAACCCCGCTCATCCACGCTTCGGGGATCACGCAGGGAAAATTTTCATAATTACTGAACAGCACTAAGGCCTTACAAGTTTTGAGGAAATTGGCAATTTCCTGCGTTTTCATGGTTCCGTGAAAAAACACGAAACGGTCCAGCAAACCCAATTCGCTTGCCAGCGCTTTTGCCTGCGTTGCATCCCCATCCGTGATAATGTGAAATTCGAAATCTTGTGTTTTTTCGGACAAGCGATGCACGGCACGTAAAATCCCGTGAACGTTCTTCGCCACCTCATACAAGGTTGAAATATGCACCAAGCGATTGCCAGAAGTTGATTCAATCGGTAAATCAAAAATCTCCTCGCTTACCGCATTGGGTAACACCTGATACGAAGTTCCGGCCAAGGCTTTGATACGCTCTCCCAAATTCGCACTCACAGGAAGATTGGCCGTCGCCTGCTGGTAAACCGGTATCATTCGTTGTAACATCCATTTCGAATAGGCGTTGGGCCCATCGTGTAAACCGCTGGCGTGCTCAGTGATGACTAGCGGAACGGTAGGAAAATGCTGTTTAACGAACAATCCTACTGGAAAAACAACATTCAAGTGCAACACATCGGGTTCACCAACGACCTGACGATAAGTACGTACTCCCAAAGCCACAGCCTTTCTGAAACGGTTATATTGAATGAGGCGCTTGAAAAGTCCGCTGGCCTTAGGGTAATATGCCCGTAATTCCGTCAGGTTTCCACGGGATGTTTTTTCTACCACAAACTCCCCATCCTCCCTGCTATGAACCGAGAGGGTTACGACATCATGCACCAATGCAGCGGCTTCAGCATGTTTTTGGATGAAGTTTCCTACGGTGGGATTGCTCGGATTTGGATACCAGGAAGCTAAAAACAATACGTTCTTTCGAGCATTCATTATGCTAGAGCGACCGCAAAGGCTGAAAAAACTTGTTCCAATGCGAAATCTATTTCCTCTTTGGTAGTATACCTTGAAAAGGAAAAGCGCACATTCGGACGACTCATATCTGCGCCAATTCCTTCTAATACATGAGATCCTTGAGTAGCTCCTGAGGTACAGGCGCTGCCCCCGCTTGCCGCTACTCCTTTCAAATCTAAGGTGAACAACAACATGCTCGCTTTCTCAGTCGGTGGAAAACCAACGTTGAGCACCGTGTATAACGAACCTTCCGGAGTAACATCCCCGTGAAACGTAATTTGTGAAAAATTCGCCTTTAACCGTTCCATCATGTAGGATTTTAATCCTTGAATATGGGTTTGATGAACCTCAAGGTTCTCGTAGGCCAAATCGAAGGCTTTCGATAAACCAACAACCCCTGATAGGTTCTCCGTTCCACCGCGAAACCCGCGTTCCTGAGATCCGCCTAAAATCATTGGTGCCATTTTAATGCGTTGGTTTACGTACAGAAACCCAATGCCTTTTGGCCCATGGAATTTGTGCGCAGCACAGGTAATAAAATCCATATTGAGAGCGGCCAAATCGAAGGCATAATGCCCGACAGTTTGTACGGTATCTGAAAAAAAATATGCCCCGTATTTTCGACACACCTTATTTACTTCTTCGAGCCGAATTAAGGTTGCAATTTCGTTGTTGGCGTGCATTAAAGAAACCAAGGTGGGGATGGGTTCTTGCAACAAGGCCTCCAATTCTTCTAGGTCAATATGCCCCTGGCTATCAAGCCTTAAGCAATCGATACGAACGTTCGAACATTCTCGGTACATTTCCAAGGCATGCCCAACAGCGTGGTGCTCAATCGATGTTGAAATAATGCGCTGAACTCCTAACTCTTTGACGGCAATATGGCAAGCGAGGTTATCTGCCTCAGTTCCTCCGGAAGTAAAGAACAATTCGGAGGACGAACAATTAAGGTGGCGGGCAATATTCCTTCGCGCCGTTTCTAACAGGGCCTTAGAGGAACGACCAAAGGCATGCGAGGAGGAAGGATTTCCAAAATGATTTCGCAACACATCGCTCATCGCTTCAACCACTTCAGGCGCCATCGGTGTAGTAGCCGCGTTGTCCAAGTAAACCCGCATACCGTTTCTTTTTGCGAAGATACAAAATCAAATTCTTTCTTAACTTCGTATTCATGAAACCGATTTTCCTGTTATTGCTATTTTTTTTTGCGCTGCAGGTCAACGCCCAAGATCAAAGAACATTCAATCCTGCAGGAATGCTCTCCTTAGGGGGAAGAACTACGGTAAGTTTATTTAATGACCATAAAAATGAAATGACAGGAACCGGGGTTGGCGGACAATTTCGCTTACGCTTTTCCGATGCGGTCAATACCGATTGGTTTTTTGATTACATCACCAGCGACATCCTCAATTATGCCCATAGAACGGATTCCCACATCGGATGGAGTGTCTTATTTTATCCAATTAACAGCTTTGACTATTTCCGTCAAACAGCGCAATTTAAACCTAAATTCCGTCCATACATCCTGGCAGGCCATTGTTTTGATTATTCCAAAATTGAGGCGAAAGATGGCACAAATGCGTTGGACGGAGCATTGTATGCCGAGCGATGGAGTTCTGCAGTGCAAGCTGGACTCGGAACACATCTGGAATTATCGCCAAAATTCGACATTTCACTGACCGGGCAGTACATGATACACTTAGGTAATCACATCGAAACCGATTATGATTTCACTTCCAACACCTTGAGTTTCCATGAGCATAAAGGAGCCTCTTTGGCGGGTCACTTACTGGTTACCTTGAGTTTCAATTATAAAATTGCCAGATTATGGGGATTCACCAAAAGATAATAGGTCTATTCTTGATCGCAAGTACCCTGGCATATGGCCAAGAAAAGGCATGCTTTTTTCAGCCCTCCTTGTTGCGCGCAAGCGCCACCATAGCACCCACTCGTTTCTACATGCAAGAAACTACCGTAGCCTTGATCCATGGATTTATGGAGTATGTTTTAGAACCCAAGATCAGTGTTCGAGGTGAGGCCAACTTCATGGCTCCCAACGGTCTACTTTTGTTCACCAATTCACCCGAAAAATTCCCCCGTAATTATGCTTCCATCTATGCTGGATTTGGCTATCACTTGGGTAAGAAGAACTGGAAAATCAACCTTCATGCCGAACCGGGAATGGTACTTGCCGAAATGGCTCAAGATCCTTACGTCAATGTTCCTTCGCGTTTTAAATGGAGTGCATGCCCTTCCTACCTATTGAAGGCAGGTACGTCTTATTATTTTTCAAAGTACTGCCACTTTTTCGCAGAAATCAACTTTAGCAATGGATGGATTCGAAAGACGCCCTTGTCCTCCGTTTCCTTAGCTCAATACGGTATCAGTGCTGGTCTTGGATTCCATTTAATGACCAAAAAACATCATGAATAAACGCTTCACAACTTGGTTATTAACCCTAAGTTTCTTGTGGATTGGCCTGAGCTGTAAGTCCGGAGAACCTTCCAAAACCAGCCAGCCTTCGAAAAGTTCGCCACCAAACAAAGTCCGGCAATCCCATGAATTCCAACCCTCAGATAGCCTATCCTTTTTGGAAAGAGCAGTTTTGGATGCGAGCGGAGGCACGAAATCGGTCGTATTCAGTAAGAACATGAATTTCCTCTATGCCATGAACCTCGAAGGCATGTCGGTTTACGAATTCGACCGAAAGCAACGGAGGATAACCCGCATCTTTCAATTCAAAGCTACCCCAGGGAAAGGCTGGGATTACGACGACGGTAAAGAGATTGATTCTTACGAGGAAAAGCCGGTGGAAGCTTTTCTCACGCATCACGACAGCATTCTTTGGGTTTCTTTGCACAACGCAGGAGGCATCGTCCCCATACGGCTATTTGACCCCCAAAACAAGCCCTTGGGAAAAACCGACAAGTTGATTTACCTCCAAAATGCCCAAGGAATAACCCAAGACACGCTTTACAGTCCCATTATTTTAACCGGTAAAACGCCGAAAGTCATTTCTTGTACCTCCGATGACCGTTATTTGATGGTCAGCAATTGGCATTCCTACAATGTCAGTGTTTTAGAAATCAACAACCGAACGTATCCTTTCGGAAAAGTGATTAAAAATACAGCCGTAAGCAGCATTCCGAGGGGAATCGTCATGGACGAAACAGCGAACTTAACCTACGTCGCGATCATGGGAGGCTCTAGCCTAGCCATAATCGACAACAAAACGTGGGAGAAAACAACGGAAATTAAAGTGGTTTCGAATCCACGGCACATTTTACAGGATAAAAAAGGAAGGCTCTTAGTTTCGTTCAACTCAGCGGGGCAAATTGCCTGCGTTGATCCCAGTACTGGGACCATGTTGTTCAAGGCAAGCACCGAGGCCCAACCGAGAACGATGGCCTTATCCAAATCCGGAGAATACCTTTTTGTTACCTGTTACTCCGGTAACCGGCTGATGGTGTACAAAGTGCTCGACGACCGCTTTCAATTGATGCATTCCATAGAGTGCCCTGGGAAGCCTGTCGGAGTGGACGTGTATGAAGACAACGAAAGTTTAGAAGCTTGGGTTTGTTCCTACAGTGCCGGCAGCATTACCGTGCATCGATTTGGCAAGGTTAGAAATTAGTTCAACCCTTGGTACAAATCGAACTCATTTTAGGCAAATCTGTTTTAGACAAGGCGCTATAGCCCCCAACAACGTCCCTAACCTTTTGATATCCCCGCGCTTTTAAGATGGATGCTGCAATCATGCTCCGATATCCTCCAGCGCAATGCAGCACGATGGAAGCGTCTCGTGGAAAATCTCCCATGCGTTCGTTGATGAAATCCAACGGGATATTCGGGACTTCCGTTAAGTGATCCGCGTCGTATTCACCCGGTTTTCGTACATCGATGAGTGTTGCATCAGAAGCTAGTCCTTTCGCAACATCCTCGGCTTCCAAGCGTTCAATGCGATCCACAGATCCTTGCCATGCAGCAAATCCTCCTTCTAAATATCCCATCACGTGGTCATACCCAACCCGGGATAACCTTCGGACTGCCTCTTCTTCTTTACCTGCGGAGGTAATCAACACCATTTTTTGTTCCACGCTGGGAATTAAGGCCCCCACCCAAGGAGCAAATTGCCCGTCAAGCCCAATGAAAATACTACCTGGAATAAATCCATTCGCAAATTCCCCTGCTGAACGAGTATCTAACAACAACACATCCTCCTCCATGGCTTGAATGCAAGAAGAATCCAAGGGCGTTAACCCGCTTGTCATTACCTCGTTGAAAGGAGTATAACCCGATTTATTCATAGCAACATTTTGCCCAAAATAAGCCGGAGGTGGCAGCAAACCATCGGTAACTTCTTGAATAAATTCTTCTCGGGTCATGTCAGTTCTTAAAGCGTAATTGGAGTTCTTCTGATTTCCCAATAAATCAAACGTCTCTTTCGACATGTTTTTGCCGCAAGCGCTTCCTGCCCCATGAGCCGGGTATACGCTGATATCATCCGGCAAGGTCAGGATCTTCTGACGCAGTGAGTCGAACAGGGTTCCCGCTAACTCTTCTTGGGTCATGGAAGCCGCTTTTTGTGCTAAATCGGGACGACCAACATCTCCGATAAAAAGGGTGTCTCCTGAAAATAAGGCCTTTTCTTTGCCCTGTTCATCCAACAACAAGTAACAAGTCGACTCCATCGTATGGCCTGGAGTGTGCAGCACTTTTATCGAACAGGCGCCAAAAACAAGCACCTCCTCGTCTTTTGCCGCATAAAAATCATAATCGGGCATAGCATTCGGCCCATAAACTATGGGGGCACCAGTAGCCTTCGACAAATCCACATGTCCTGAAACGAAATCTGCATGAAAATGCGTTTCAAGAATGTATTTGAGCCGAACCCTATCCGTCTCAAGTCGTTGAAGATAGGGGGTTGTTTCGCGGAGTGGGTCTATGATAACCGCCTCACCCTCAGAAACTAAATAATAAGCCCCCTGAGCTAAACATCCGGTGTAAATTTGTTCAATTTTCATAGGGTAAAGGTAATACATGTTCCCCTTCTTAAAAAAATCCATCAAGGTTGAGGAAGACCGCTAGATTTTCTCAAAACTTTGATTTTCTTGCCGGAACGCCGACTCATCGGGGTACATGATCAAACAATTTACAAGAAAAATGGTTATTGACATATGTTAAAAAGACTTCTTAAACGTTCGGAATACGATGCCCTAGAGCAGCGTTACAGGACGCAGTATTTTAACAGCATCGTCGGGCATAAAAATATTTGCCTGATTGGCACCAAGGATTTTCAGGACCGAACCAACCTTGCCATCTTCAATTCCTTGGTTCACATCGGTTCTAATCCTCCTCTGTTGGGCATTATTTTTAGACCGGATTCCGTCCAACGACATACGTACGAAAATATTTTATCCACCAAAGAATATACGGTAAATCTTATTGCTGAAAGCGACATCGCAGCGGCGCACCAAACCGCAGCCCGTTATTTAAGAGAACAATCAGAATTTGATCAAACGGGGCTCGATGCCGAATACCTCAAGGGCTTTCACGCACCCCTCGTGGCCAGTTCACCTATTGCCATTGGAGTTGCATTTCGAAATAATATCGCCATACCGCTCAACGGAACAAATCTGGTAATTGGCGAGGTACAGTGGATTAAGTACCCCGAAGAAATTGTTGCCCCCGATGGTTTTGCCGACTTAACTAAGGCTGGTATTGTGGGGTGCATCGGGTTGGATGCCTACACGCGAGGAACCTTGGTGCAGCGTTTTGAATATGCGAAACCTGATAAGCCTCCACGCATCAAATCATGAGTCCGGAAATCGTAGATCGCATCGTAGAGATGGCCTGGGAAGACCGAACTCCCTTTGATGCCATCAAGGCTCAATTTCAGTTGTCTGAAAGTGCGGTGCGTGCGCTAATGCGAAAAGAACTTAAAAGAAGCAGCTACATCCTTTGGCGCAAACGGGTTGAAAATTCATCCTTGAAGCACCTCAAGAAACGCATTGATGGGGTAACAGCGTTTAAATCCAATGCCCAGCGTCACATAACCTTAAACAAGCTCAGTAAGCGTTAAGGATTCTCCGGCTTTCAACGCATGAAATGCAGGACTGCTCTCATAAGTAGGTTTGGCAAATAACCCCACTAGTCCCTTGCTTTCTTTTGGTTGATCATGGGTGGTGAGTACCCAAGCTGCTCCAGTTTTAGCCAAGACCTTTTCCGCTTCTCGAAGTCCAAGATTGACGGTTCCACCGAGGAAACAGGGTAATTTATAGGTAGTGGTTGTAGTAATGAGTCCATGTACCTGCGGCAACGAATCGTTAGCTCGAACACCATGAGGGGCGTATAGCACATGAAGTCCCTCCAAGTGCAATAAAAAGGCGTGATGGGTTTGATTCAATAGACTCGGCGTGGTAATTTGCTCGACGCCAAAAGGAGCTCGCTCAAGCGGTAGCACGTGTTCAAAGTATCGCCATGATTGAATTTTCTTTAAGGCACGAGACTCCGCCACGACAACCGTATTTTCGGGAAAAGTCAATAAGGTTTCTTTATGGCAATGGTCGGAAAAAGGATGAGAGACCAATACGGTCAATCCTTTCATCGATGAAAAATTAAAAGGGCCGTAGGTTTTAGAACGTTCTTGCCATGAGAACCATGCAAAACCGTCTACTTGAGAACGGGTAAACCACGGATCAATCACCAAGGAAAAATCGGTCGTTTCAATCAACCAAGAACTGTCGTCCGTGAGTTTAGTAAATTTCATCAACTCATAAACAGCCTTATGGCCTGCCCTAATTTAGGTCGGATTTCCGTTCGATCAATGATGAAGTCTAAAAATCCGTGCTCCAATAAAAACTCCGAGGTTTGAAAACCGTCGGGAAGATCTCTTCCAATGGTTTCTTTCACTACTCGCGGTCCGGCAAAACCAATCAGTGCACCGGGCTCTGCGATGTTGATATCTCCAAGCATAGCGAACGAAGCGGTTACCCCCCCGGTAGTAGGATCGGTTAAGTAGGAAATGTAGGGTAATTTCGCCTCTGAGAGCAATCCTAAATTACCGGAAACCTTCGCCATTTGCATCAAGGAATAACCGGCTTCCATCATTCTGGCGCCTCCTGACCTCGATATGATCATAAATGCTGCTTTAAGCTCAATCGCTTTCATAATGGCGCGAGAAATTTTTTCTCCCATTACGCTTCCCATGGATCCGCCGATGAAACCGAAATCCATGGCCGCAACTACCAGAGGTTGCCCTTCCACGGTACCATGTGCAGCGCGAATAGCGTCTTTCAACCCTGTCACCTTTTGGGTATTCTTAATACGGTCGGTGTATTTCTTAGTATCTTCAAATTTTAAAGGGTCTCCGGAACTGAGCGATGCATCTAACTCTGAAAAATTACCCTCGTCGAAAATCATGTTAAAATATGTCTGTGCATCGATTCGCTCATGGTGTGAACAACGGTCGCAAACGAAATTCATTTTCGCTAAATCTTCCGTTATAAAGAGGGTTTTACAATTCGAACACCTTGACCAATAACCATCGGGACTTTCTTTTTTATCTTTTGTTTTGGTGGTAATTCCCTCTTTGTTTCTTTTAAACCAACTCATAATGTATTGATGTTATTTAAATCGGAAAAGGTTTGTTCCAAACGCTTCATGAACGTAAGTTCACCGTCGCGCATCCATTTTCTCGGATCGTAGTACTTTTTATTGGGCTTATCGTCGCCTTCTGGATTCCCAATTTGCGTCCGGAGGTAGTCAACGTTCTTAACAACATAATCGCGAACTCCCTCCGTAAAGGCGAATTGCAAATCGGTATCAATGTTCATTTTAATCACCCCGTAATCGATCGCCTCACGAATCTCTTCCAAGGGCGATCCCGAACCCCCATGAAACACAAAATCCACGGGATTATGTCCTGTACAAAATTTGGCTTGGATGTAATCTTGCGAATTTTTCAAAATAACGGGTTTCAAAACCACATTACCCGGTTTGTAAACGCCGTGTACATTCCCAAACGCTGCTGCAATGATAAATCTTGGAGAAATTTTCATCAATTCTTCATACGCAAAGGCAACTTCTTCGGGCTGCGTATACAGTTTGGAACTGTCTACTCCCGAATTATCCACTCCGTCCTCCTCCCCACCCGTTATGCCCAATTCGATTTCCAAGGTCATGCCAATTTTGGACATTCTTTCCAAATAAGATTTACAAATTTCAATATTCTCATAAAGTGACTCCTCCGATAAGTCTAACATATGAGAACTGTAAAGCGGTTTGCCCGTCAGGGCAAAATGCACCTCGCCCGCGTCCAACAATCCGTCAATCCAGGGGAGTAACTTCTTAGCGCAATGGTCGGTATGCAAAATAACGGTTGCACCATAGGCTTCGGCCAATTCATGCACATGTCGAGCACCGGAAATCCCCCCAAGGATTGCCGCTTTTTCTCCCCCGTTCGCAAGGCCTTTCCCAGCAAAATAACTCGCGCCACCGTTAGAGAATTGAACGATTACCGGAGCCTTCAATTTAGCAGCAGTCTCCAAGACCGCATTAACCGTTGAAGAACTGGTCACGTTAACTGCCGGCAGCGCAAACTTTTTATACTTAGCCAATTGAAAGATAGCCTGAACTTGATCTCCATGGGCAACACCGGGAAGAATAGCTGTTTGCATAGGGTATTAATGCTGACAAACAAAGATAAAAATAATGCTCAACATTCTTCAAGGCAATAATCCAACAAACCTTACGTTAAATCACAAAAAAAACGCCTATGTTTCAAAAATACAAAAGAACCAAACGACAAAACCCTTTAAAAAACGGACCAAACGTGCCGATTTCAACGGTCATATTTTTGCTGAATTACAGCAAATCGTTGGAACAAGACAAAACAAAACTTAAGTTGCCACCGCTTCACAAAAACTAAGAATCGGGCAGCGAGTAGCTTTTTTCTTTTTTGGTGTAATTTTAACCCATGCGCAGCCTGCTATTTTTGGGTAATTTTTGGATTTGCTTGCATTTTTTTTCCCAAAATTCAACATGCAACATTCTACCAACGCCGGTAACCTTTGTGAAAGCGGGCAGCGGAAACGAATTTCTCGAAACCCAAAAACTCAGTTTCGATTCAAATGCTTGTCCTGAACCAATCAACGTTATCTTCGCCGAAATAGCCAAACTTTATTTGCCTTCAGCCCACAATTATTTGGACCATAAAGCAGACAAAGGGCTCATAAAATTTCAATATATCTCGGGTGGATACCCGGATTCCTATTCCTTAAATATTACTTCGAAAGAAATACGTATTGCTTACACCAGCCCGGCATCGTGCTTTTATGCCCTCCATTCCTTGTTTCAGCTCATCCAAATAAACCCCGTGGATTCGAGCCTTAAACTCCCCCTTTGTTTCGTGAAAGATTATCCCAAATTCAGTTGGAGAGGACTGCACCTCGATGTGGCAAGGCACTTTTTTACCGTAGATGAAGTGAAAAAATACCTCGATCTCATGTCGATGTATAAATTCAATATTTTTCATTGGCATTTAACCGACGACCAAGGTTGGCGCATCGAAATCAAACGGTATCCGAAGCTAACCGAAATCGGCGCATGGCGCGACAGCACCGTAGAAAACCATTACGCAACGTCTCCGAGAACTTGGAACACAAAACGTTACGGCGGTTTTTACACCCAAGAACAAATCCGAGAAGTAGTTGCCTATGCCGCTGATCGACAAATTACCATTGTACCGGAAATTGAAATGCCCGGACATGCGCGGGCTGCCTTGGCCGCCTACCCTGAATATTCCTGCAGCGGAAAACAACAACCGGTACCTGGGCTTTGGGGGGTATTTGAAGATGTATTTTGCACCAAAGATAGTAGCCTCCACTTTTTACAAAACATCCTGGAGGAAGTTATGGAATTATTTCCCAGTCAATACATCCATGTTGGCGGTGATGAAGTGCCTAAAACTCGGTGGAAAACTTGTCCGAATTGTCAGAAGAAAAAGCGCATTTTAGAGTTAAAGGATGAAACCGAACTTCAAAGCTATTTCATCGGTCAAATGGACCAATACCTGAAAAAACGGGGACGAAATTTAATGGGCTGGGATGAAATATTGGAAGGAGGATTATCGCCCGGTGCAGCGGTGATGTCTTGGCGAGGAACGGAAGGTGGAATCGCGGCTGCACAACAAGGTCATTTTGTAGTCATGAGCCCAGGATCTCACTGTTATTTCGATCATTATCAATCAAAATCCACCTCGGAACCTTTGGCCATTGGCGGTTACACCCCGCTGGAAAAGGTATACGATTTTCAACCTGTACCCCAAGAGCTAAGCGCCCAAGAAGCTCCATTCATTTTAGGAGGACAGGCGAATTTATGGACGGAATATATCCCTTCCTTCGATCAATTAACCTACATGACCTACCCTCGAGCGATAGCCTTGAGTCAAGTGCTTTGGGGTGGATCAAAAGCCCCCTACCAAACGTTCGAGGAAGTCCTTAAAACCCATCATATTCCAAGGCTTATGGGGCCGATATTAAATACCCATACTTCCTTGAGTTTTATGAAACCAAGCTTCAAATTCAAAAGAATACCCAATGGAATATCGCTGGGATTTGAATTCAAAGACACCCGTGAATCCGTGGCAGTAAGTTCCAATGATGGCCATGATGGCGTTTGGTTGGACCATGAAAAAACCCTTGATTTCAAAAGAACCATAAAAAAAACACGGCTGTATAATCTAACCTTTCTCTCCCCCTGTTGCGCAGACTCTTTAACACTCATTTCGCATCAAGGTTTAGGAGCCCAAGTCAGCTATGAAACTCCTCCCAACGAACGCTACAATTCTGGGGATTTAACCCTGGTAGACGGTCAATTTGGAGCACGTCCTTGGAGGGGTAATCAGTGGGCGGGATTCGATACAAATACAGTGAAAGTAAGACTTGATTTTGGAAAAAGGATTCGGATAACGGAATTGGAACTGGGTTTTTTGTACGAGCCCACCTCGTGGATTCATCTTCCTCTGGAAATACGGGTTTCTACGAATCGTGGTAAAGATCAGTCATACAAGGTAAACAACGAACGTTGCAACTTAAAATTTCAGGCAAAAAGCGATCATATCTTTTTGCATATCGAAGGTCTGAAAACCATTCCAATCGGATTCCCCGGGGAAGGAAATATTCCTTGGATTTTTTGCGATGAGTTCGTAATTAAGTAATTTTAGTTACCTTCATTCAAACGATTAATTATGTCCAGCAGAAGAAAATTCATTCAACAAACTGCCGCTCTTGCGGGCGGTGTCATCGCCGCTTCTGCCCTCGATCCTTGGGTTCACGCGGCTAGCCATATTCCTTCCCTCAATTATGAATTCGTGCCGGGAATGGATGAGGACGATTTTTGGGCTTGGGTAAGATCTTGTTTCACTACCTCCTCGAACATCATAAATCTCAACAACGGCGGGGTGAGTCCTCAACCCAAGCAGGTGCAGGAGGTTCACATCAAGTATTATCAATGGTGTAATGAAGCTCCAACCTATTACATGTGGAGGAGTTTGGACGAAGGGCGCGAACCCTTACGGAAAAAGCTGGCCAAATTTTGTGGAACAGAAGCCGAAGAAATTAGCATCAACCGCAATGCAACAGAAGCATTGAACACCCTGATATTTGGTTTAGACCTTCGAGAAGGTGATGAGGTGGTGGTAGGTAAATACGATTATCCTAACATGCGTAACGCGTGGAGACAGCGGGAGAAACGGGATAAAATCTCATTGAAATGGGTCGATTTGAACATGCCTACCACCGATGACGATTACATTTATGAAAGCTACGCTGCGGCAATCACGCCAAGTACAAAACTCGTTTACCTAACTCACTTAATCAATTGGACAGGCCAAATTATTCCTGTTTCAGTCATGAAAAAAATTGCTGATTTAGCGCACAAAAACGGTGCTGAAGTAATCGTAGATGGAGCTCACAGTTTCGCGCACACGGACTATAAAATCCCCGATCTTGGCTGCGATTACTACGGAACAAGTTTGCACAAGTGGATGTGCGCTCCCTTTGGAAGCGGATTGATGTACATTAAAAAAGATAAGATTAAGAAGGTCTGGGCTTTGCTTTCAAACGACCAGCCCGACGGAGACAACATCCGAAAATTTGAATCGCTCGGCACCCGTTCTTTTGCCTCCGAAATGGCCATAGGTAGCGCCATTGATTTTCACAATGTCATCGGCTCAGAACGAAAAGAGAAAAGGCTTTTCGCCTTGAAAAAGTACTGGACCGATAAGGTTAAAAATATACCGGAAGTGAAATTTTATTCGCCCTTGGATAAAAACTATTCGTGCGCTATTGCAAACATTGGGATTCAAGGAATGAAGGGGTCCGAAATTGAGGCTGCTTTATTTAAAAACCGCAAAGTTCATACGGTGGCCATTGAATATGAAAAAGTCAATGGTATTCGCGTTACACCCAACGTTTACACCTCATTTGAGGACCTGGACGAGTTGGTTGCTGGAATTAAAGAGCTCATAAAATAGACCTATTACGAGGTTCTTGAACTTTTGAACCCAACCCTTCATCGATTGTTATTACCTTTGTAAAAATAAAGTCATGCGGAATTGGGTTTCCATCAAGTCTTACCAAGACATCAAATTTGAGCTTTTTGAAGGCATTGCCAAAATTACCATTAATCGCCCACAAGTACACAATGCGTTTCGGCCGGAAACAAACATGGAGATGCTTGATGCAATGGTAATTTGCCGAGAGCGCAATGACATAGGCGTTGTTGTCCTAACGGGTGCTGGAGATAAAGCATTTTGCTCCGGAGGTGATCAAAATGTGAAAGGTATCGGCGGGTATATCTCAGAAAACGGCGTACCACGTCTAAACGTTTTAGACCTGCACAAAGCAATACGATCTTTGCCTAAACCCGTTATTGCCATGGTCAATGGTTACGCCATTGGTGGTGGGCATGTTCTTCACGTGGTATGCGACATCACCATCGCTTCAGAAAACGCCCGTTTTGGACAGACGGGTCCGAAGGTAGGGAGTTTCGACGGTGGCTTTGGTTCGTCTTTTCTTGCACGTCACGTTGGTCAGAAAAAAGCGCGAGAAATTTGGTTTTTATGCAACCAATACAACGCCGAGGAGGCAGAAAAAATGGGCATGGTCAACAAAGTGGTTCCGTTAAATGAATTAGAAGATACCACGGTTGAATGGTGCAAAACCATTATGAAACGCAGCCCGCTCGCCATTCGGATGATAAAACGCGCCATGAATGCTGAATTGGACGGACAGCATGGGCTCATGGAACTTGCGGGCGACGCAACCCTCCTGTATTACCTCACTAACGAAGCGCAAGAAGGTAAAAATGCCTTTCTTGAAAAACGCGACCCAAATTTCCAACAATTTCCAAAATTTCCCTGATGAGTTCAGTTCGTAACTTAGAACCCCAAGCTTTATGGAACGCTTTTGCCGATCTTAATGCTGTTCCTCGTCCCTCAAAAAAAGAAGAAAAAGTACGCCAATTTATGCTGGACTTTGGCCATAAACTTGGCCTTGAAACCCTCGGGGATGCCATTGGAAATGTTATTATAAAAAAACCGGCTACTGCCGGAATGGAAGGACGCAATACCGTCATTATGCAATCGCACCTCGATATGGTGCATCAAAAGAACGAGTCAACCGTTTTTGATTTTGATAACGAAGGAATTAACATGCGAGCAGATGGAGATTGGGTAATGGCCGAAGGTACCACCTTAGGTGCCGACAACGGAATTGGGGTTGCCTCAATTATGGCCTTATTGGCCTCGAAAGATATTGCACACCCGGCTTTAGAAGCTCTATTTACGATCGATGAAGAAACAGGAATGACCGGTGCAAAGGAACTGGATAGCAGCCTGCTTCAAGGAAAAATTCTGCTGAATTTGGACACCGAAGACGACGACGAATTATCCATCGGTTGCGCAGGGGGTATTGATACCAACACGACGTATCATTATCGGGAGAAAAGCATTCAATTGGGTTGGCAGGTGCTGAAAATTAAATTACGCGGATTATTGGGAGGACACTCCGGAATGGACATTGATAAGGGCCGTGGCAACGCCAATAAATGGATGGCGAGGATCCTTAAGGAATTGCATAATGAAATTCCGATGCAGCTTATTTCTTTCGATGGTGGAAGCCTTCGCAATGCGATACCTCGGGAGGCTACTTGCAGAATTGCTGTTGCCGATAGCGCCAAGGCTAGTGATATATTGGAACATTCCATTAAGCAACTTAGCGATGAATACCGCACGATTGAGCCCGAGCACCGCTTCGAAATCGAAAACGTTGTAAGCAGCGGCGATGCCCTCTCCGACGAGGACTGCACTAAAATATTAAACGTATTGTGTTCTGTGCACAATGGAGTTTTTAGAATGAGCCCTGAAATCGCTCAACTTGTTGAAGCCTCTACGAGTTTGGCCCGCGTTAGGATTCAGGAAGGAGTTTTCTCCACGCAATCCCTACAACGGAGTTCTGTGGAAAGCACCAAAGCCGAAGTATGTATGGCCGTAAGAGCTGCCTTCGAAAATATTGGGGCGACAGTTGAACAAGCAGGTGATTATCCGGGATGGCAACCGAACCGAAATTCTTCCATCTTAAAAGTAATGGAAAACATTTACGTAAACCTCTTCAAGGAAGAGCCAAAAGTAAAAGCCTGCCATGCAGGATTAGAATGTGGAATCCTCGGAAAACACCTTCCCGAAGTCGAAATGATTTCTTTCGGCCCCAACATACGTGCTGCACATTCGCCCGACGAAAAAGTTCAAATTTCTTCGGTGCAAAAATATTGGTCCTTTTTAATTGACACCCTAAAAAACATTCCGAACAAGAACTAATGGCAAATTCATTAAATACTATCGAAGAAGCTATTGAGGCCATTAAAAAAGGACAGGTTATCATAGTTGTCGATGACGAGGATCGCGAAAATGAGGGCGATTTTCTTACAGCGGCTCGAAACGCCACTCCTGAAGTCGTCAACTTTATGGCAACGTACGGCAGAGGACTCATTTGCGCTCCATTAAGCGAAAACCGTTGCGACAAACTTGGGCTAGAAATGATGGTTCGTAGCAATTCTGCGGCCTATGAAACGCCTTTCACCGTAAGCATCGACTTAATTGGTCATGGATGCACTACCGGGATTTCTGCGAGTGACCGTTCAAAGACGATCCTTGCTTTAATCAACCCTGCTACTCAGCCAGAAGAATTAGGGAAACCGGGACATATTTTTCCCTTAAAGGGCAAAAAAGGCGGTGTCTTAAGGCGTGCCGGACATACCGAGGCAGCCATTGATTTATCGAGAATGGCTGGTTTTGAGGAAGCTGGCGTTATTGTCGAAATTCTAAACGAAGATGGCAGTATGGCCCGACTGCCACAACTTTTGGAAATTGCGAAACGTTTTGATTTGAAAATTGTATCCATTGAAGACCTTATTAAATATCGGCTAGCTCATGAAACACATATAGAGCGAATTGTTGACGTGCATATGCCTACAACAATCGGAGAATTTCAATTGCATGCCTTTAAGGATAAAAACAACGACCAAGACCACCTCGTTTTAGTCAAGGGTACTTGGAAAAAGGATGAACCAATTTTGGTGAGGGTTCATTCCTCTTGCTTAACAGGTGATATTTTCGGTTCTTGCCGTTGCGATTGTGGTCCTCAGTTGCGCAAGGCAATGGAGATGATTGAGGCAGAAGGCAAGGGAGTTATAGTCTATATGAACCAAGAAGGCCGAGGAATTGGTTTGGTTAACAAATTAAAAGCTTATAAATTACAGGAACAGGGGCTAGATACCGTTGAAGCGAACCTGAAATTAGGATTTAAACCTGATCAAAGAGATTACGGTGTAGGTGCACAAATACTCCGCGAACTTGGTGTGACGAAAATGCGCTTATTGTCGAATAACCCCAAAAAGCGCACAGGTTTACTTGCTTATGGTTTGGAAATTGTTGAAAATCTTCCAATTGAAATTAAAAGCAACCAACACAACTCAGGTTATTTAAAAACCAAGCGCGATAGAATGGGCCACGACCTAAATTTAGACGGTCATGGTTGAAGTGCAACAGATTACCAAAAATTACGGTTCCTTGTCGATATTGAAAGGGATTAGCTTCTCCGTTGCCTCCGGCGAAATCATTTCCATCGTTGGATCATCGGGCGCTGGAAAAACGACCCTCCTTCAAATATTAGGCACCTTAGATCGACCAAGTTCCGGATCCTTTACCATCGATGGAACCAATCCGTTTTCTCTTAGCCAAAAAGAACTGGCGCAATTTCGCAATAAAAATATCGGATTTGTTTTTCAGTTTCACCAACTGTTGCCTGAATTTAATGCCATCGAAAACGTTATGATCCCCGCATTGATTCACGGCTTATCGAAAAATGAGGCAAGAGAACAAGCCGCACATCTGTTGAGTCAAGTAGGCTTGTCGGAACGTTTCGCTCACCGGCCGAATGAATTATCAGGCGGAGAACAGCAGCGGGTGGCTGTTTGCAGAGCTCTTGTTAACCAACCCAAAATTATTTTTGCGGACGAGCCCTCCGGGAACCTGGATTCGCGAAATGCAGGAGAATTGCATGAATTATTTTTTAAACTGCGCGACCAATTTAAGCAAAGCTTTATTATCGTGACCCATAACGCCATTCTAGCCCAACAGGCCGACCGAACTATTACCCTGCAAGACGGGTTAATCGTATGACAGAACTGGAACGCGACGAATTCCTTTTGTGGAAAGCAGCGCAGTACGAACACCCCAATTTCATTGAAACAGACCCTATATCCATTCCCCATCGCTGCAAACATAAAGAGGATATTGAAATTGTCGGGCTCATCATGGCTTCTATTGCTTGGGGTAACCGAAAAGCGATTATTAAAAGTGGAGAAAAACTCCTTGCTATTTTTGGAGAAAGTCCCTACGACTTTGTGATGAATTTCAAACTTGACACCCCGGTCAATTTTGTGCATAGAACCTTCTCTGGCGACGACCTTCGGAGTTTTATTGTTGCCCTTCGAGGCATTTATGAAAAAGGCGGATTACAGGCAAGTTTCTATAAACAACCTTCCGAGGATCATGGAATGCGAATCCATCACTTTAGAAACGCCATGCTGAACCATTTCAACGAGCCTCGGGTGCAAAAACACATATCAAATCCTCTGGCAAATAGCGCCTGCAAACGCTTGAACATGTTCCTGCGATGGATGGTTCGTTCAAACGCGAAAGGGGTAGATTTTGGACTTTGGAACAACATCCCGAAAGAGGATCTCAGGATTCCTTTAGACGTACACACCGGAAAAACAGCCAGAAGTTTGGGTATTTTACAGCGAAAACAAAACGACTGGAAGAGCAGCGAAGAACTGTATCGGCATTGTTCTGTAATAAGCCCAGAAGATCCGGCCAAACTAGATTTTGCCCTATTCGGCCTCGGGGCATTTGAACAATTTTAAAAAACCAGGTTTTCCTCCACCAGAATTTTCTGCACCTCTTTCGACACCGAGTCAACTAGTTCAGGCCGTACCTTTCCCTTATTGTAAAAAGAATTTAATTCTTCGCATCGGTTAAATTGATAGCGGTTGTTTTTCCAAGAATACACCACATGGTAAGACTCGCTGTATTGATCAAGACGAAAACGAATGACAATATCGTCGTAATTCGAACCCTCAACCTTTCGCCGTTCAATAATGTTACCTTTGAATTTATTTACAGCGGTTAAGACCCCTCGTTCGCGTTCAAAAATCAAGGTCCTGCGTATCGGAAATTTGGCCTCTGGATCCGCAAAAGCCAAGCCATTGATGAGTAAAATGAAAGCGTCTTTCAAAGGTTTTGATGAAGTCAAAGGAATAAAATGAAAAAACTTTGGGGAGCAAGCTCCCATATTATCGCCTACTTTTGAACTATCGCAAATCCGCAGTTCTTTCAGAAGCGATACCTCAATTCCGTCATCAAATACATTATTTCGAAAATCAATATCGAATTTCTCAACAGTTATTACCGGGTCCAGCGGCTCTTTCGGTTTTTTAGAAGACTTTTGCGTGAAATAATACAAGAATAGTCCCGCGAAGAAAAGGCTCAATCCCAGTCCAACAATCCACCCTTTAGAGATTCTTCGGTCTGTCATGAGTAGGTAGTAAAAATGTTTCTGGCTATTTGGCGGGCTGCTTCTAAAGACATTGGGTCAACTGTCACACGCATTTCTTTTTCCGTGCATAAAGATAATAAGGTTTCCGTATTTAAATTTCCCGTTAACTCGTTGTTAGCCATTGGACAGCCCCCCTTACCCAGAAGAGCGGTATCAAAATTTCGACAACCCGCTTTCAATGCTGCGGTCATCAAGGCCTTCGCGTTCTCCGGCAAAGCATGCAGATGTACCCCCATCTCAACGTTGGGCAATTGATGGGTAATTTGCGTAAATAACTCTCGAATTTGGTCGGGATTGGCGCAACCAATGGTATCGGCCAGGGCAAAATGCGAGATTCCTAGCGTTTCGTATAATTCTTTCGCGTAATCAAGCACTAAGCGGGTTGACCAGGGATCTCCATACGGATTTCCAAAACCCATAGAAAGGTACACGAGGAGCGTGCGTTTCGATTCAGAAACCGTTAAAGCGATATTTCTTAGTCGGCTCTTTGATTCCTTAATTCCCACATTGGTATTTCGTATTTGAAATTGTTCAGAAACCGAAAAAGGGTACCCATAAATAGCAATCTGCTCAAAACATAAGCCTTTTTCGACCCCCTTTTCATTCGCTATGATGGCTAATAATTGCGTAGTGGACCCTAAATTCAAATGGGGCAGAAGGTCCTCAGTATCCCTGAGTTGAGGAATTGCTTTCGGTGAAACAAAACTGCCAAAATCCAAACGTGAAAACTGACAAGCTAACAGCGCATTTAGGTATTCTATTTTCTTTTCGGTTGGAATGAATGCATGAATCCCCTGCATGGCGTCGCGCGGACATTCTGTGATACTTACAAGATTATGTAACATCGGTTAAAATTGCGCTTTTTATGTCCTTAATTAATCGTGGCCCTTCATAGATAAATCCTGTGTATAACTGAAGCAGAGTTGCACCAGCCTCGAGCTTTTCCAAAGCGTCTTGAGCCGAGTGTATGCCGCCGACCCCAATAATTGGAATAGCCCCCTTTAGTCCCTGATTTAGATAGCGAATTACCTCTGTTGAACGACTCTTTAAAGGAAGCCCTGAGAGCCCGCCGGCACCGATAGCTTGCACCTTTTTATCGCCACAGATCAAATTATCGCGGGAAACAGTGGTATTGGTTGCGATGATTCCATCCAATTTTAAAGAAAGTGCAATAGCTATAATATCGTCTAATTGTTCATTATTGAGATCCGGGGCAATTTTCAACAGAATTGGCCGGGGATTTCCCATGGAAAAATTCCTTTGCTGGATATTTCTCAGCAATGCTAACAACGGCTCTTTGTCCTGCAATGACCGTAAGTTTTCAGTGTTAGGTGAAGACACATTCACTGCAAAATAATCCACATATGGGTATAATTCAGCGAATACTTTGAGATAATCTTCCTCTGCTTTTTCAATCGGCGTCCATTTATTTTTTCCAATATTTCCACCGATAATTAACCTATCCTCCTTCCTTCGTTTTTCCAAACGTTTTGCGATTTTAACCGCTCCATCGTTGTTGAATCCCATGCGATTAATGATAGCATTATCCTTTTTCAAACGAAAAAGCCGAGGTTTTGAATTTCCGTCTTGGGGTAAAGGAGTTACCGTTCCAATTTCCACAAAACCAAAACCCAAGCTCCCCATATCTTCAAAACAACTCGCATTTTTATCGAAACCGGCAGCTAAACCGATGGGATTATTGAAGGTTAAACCCCACAAAGTCAGACGAAGTCTCGGGTCATCCTCTTTCGCGCACAGAACATTTCTTAAAACGGGAATCTTGAGAAAAACATGGATCAGAAAAACAGACAGGTAGTGGGCTTTTTCAGCATTTAAAAAAAACAAGAAAAACCTCGTGAGGCGGTATGCCATTGATTAGCGGATTTTAGTTCCGTTAACTTTCGTTTTTGAGGTTTTAATTCTTTGCCTACCGTAATCCTTATAAGTGATATTTTTCACCAGTACTAGGTTCAATCGGTAGTAAGAATCGCGCTGTTTATCATCTCCACGCTGATAACCCGGGCCAAACCAATTATATCCACCAACACTCCCACTGGGAACCTGAATGGTAATCGCAGGATCTGAGGGATTGACAAAATATGCAGCTATTGGATCGTTGCTGTAGGAAGCAGGATCTCCGCAAACGCCTGAAACATCGTCTAAGTAATCGCTGAACACTGTGTTGTAACTTGCCTCTAAACCAATTCTCCACTCAGCGCCAAGGCCTACCCTAAATCCGAACCCCATGGGTAAGGTAAAGGCAAGGGGAGAATAGGGCTTGTCTTGGCCTTCCGTCATTAACGGCCTAAGAGCGTACCATCTACCATCCGTATACTGCGCTTTCGGGTTGAAGTATGTCAGGCCAACTCCACCAAAAATATAATATTGCTGGTTTCTGCGTTTCCCTCCTCGCTGACCCGGTAGGTTGTAAGTAGGAGAAAATTTCTCTACGGAGAACAAAATGACTTCCAAGCGTTGTTGTAATTCGAACATGGAACTTTTAAAATGCAAATTGCGAGCTTTCCGCACGAACTCCTCAGAATGTGCATCATCTCCACGCACCATCACATAGCTCAACATAGAGGTTGTGGCAAACATCGGATGAAAACGATACCTGTAACCAACACCCACATTGAATCCAATGGACTCCCAATCCCAATCACGCAATGAATAATCGTAACCACCAGGATTTGAACCTCCTAAATCACCTAAAAATTGAGTTGCACCAACGTTCAGCAACAATTCTTTTTTGTTGAGCGACCAATTTTTCTGGGTATTAAAATTTATTCTCTGCCCAATATAATTAGAGCATAAACCAATTAGAAATGAAAATGTAATGCACCGAATCACGCGCTAAAATAGTAAAAAGTATCCAAATATTACGAAACAGATAAAAAAATTAAAAATAGGATTAGCGATGAAAAACCAATGGCCCCGTAAAACCAAGGGTTGTTCAAACTTTTATGTTTCGGTACTTTACGTAAAATTGTCTCGAAATCTTGGCGGTTTTTAATGGTTAGTCTCGAAGGAATTTTTCGGTCAATTAAAAATTTAATCATACTCTATCTGTTTTGAGGGTTATGTTTTGAATACAGTTCTTTCAGCTTTATTAATGCCCTGAATGTTTTCACCTTCGCATTATTTTCTGTTAAATCCAGTATTTCACCAATTTCACGGAAAGATCTCTTTTCAAAGAAACGCATCTCGATGAGTTGCAGTTGCTTTTCTTTCAACAGCGGGAGGACTTTTATCAAAATTTCTCGCTGATGTTCGTTTTCGTCTATGTTAAATTCTTCCATCACAACACCGAGCTGCATAGAATCAATACTTACCGTACGTTGAACTTTCTTATCGCGAAAAGATTGATTTAATTCACTTTTTGCAATCCGAAATAGCCACGAGGAAAACGGCAAGCCGCGATGCTCATATCGATTGAGGTAAGTTAGGGCTTTGACGAAAACACACGAGGTTATGTCGTAAGCTGTTTCCTCCTCCTCAACGCGCCGAAAAATGTACATAAAAATGCGTTCGTGGTAAAACGAGTACAAAGGTGCGAAGTGAGCAGGATTTCTTTTAGCACGGTCTATTTGTGCTACTTCATCGAACAGTGGCTGATGCTTGGAGATTTGGAGAGAGGCAGACATACACTTAGAATTTAAAGGTTAAACATACAGGCTTGCAGTCCTGATATTTCAAGTAACGCAGTTAACCTCTTTTCGTAACAAAAAAATTAAAAATTTATTCTCAACTGAATGACAAAGTCGGATTTTCGGCTGCCATTTATTTGTTCGGGACCTGAACTCAATTTAAAACGGTTGTTGTACAAAAAATACCCATAGCGAATGGATAAATCGAAGCGTTTCAGGAAAAAATACCGAACTAAAAGGTAGGCTCTGCTGCCTTGATAATAATAGGCAGGTACCGCAAAAACGTACAGCGCATTGTTTTCAAAAGAATAAATTCGAGTATCGTAACCGTCGGTATCAAAAAGTGCATAACGTAACGCAAAGTCGATGGGAGAATCTTTCGGCTTCCATAAAAAATCTTGCGTCGCAATCATGCCTTTCTGGAGGCCCTTACTCTGACTGTTTATGGTTAAAAACTCAATCCGCGACTTCAAGGTAAAGGACTCACTAACCACATAGGTTAAATTCAATCGGTAATTTCTTTGCGTGTAGGTTTCAATAGGTGTTACCGATCCTTCATAGACAGAACTGTTTCGCTCTCGCAATTGTTGACGAAAACGAAAATACACCTCCAATATTTTATTGGGTTTGTAGACAGGCTGAACTAAAAACTCATGCCCGCGACTTGGGCCGTCAACACTATACTTCATCCACGGAAATTTAAATAAATCGACATAGCCGTTCAAACTCCATTTGGAGTTGAACTTCATTTTAATCCCGCTGTAAAGTCCGCGTTCATTCTGGGTGTTACCTCCTTCTGAAAAACCAGCATTGTAAAAGGAAAAATAATCGCGTTGATAATCTCGATAAACTAGGCCAAAACTAACTCTCGAGTCAAAAGAAATGAGTGCCCCGTGAATCATTGCCCAACCCGAACTTATCGCTGAAAGCGAATCGTTGAAAGCCTTGGCCACTTCGCCAAAAAGGCTTATGTTCTTGTAATTGAAAGAATAATCCGTCGCAAAGTTGAAATGGTGTTGTCCCCTGAAGTCAAATTGGTTGTAAATTTTTAAATCTCTAAGAAAAGGCCTATCATAGCCTTGATAAACGCCCGTTGCACCGATTCGAAACAATCCTTTGTGAAAATTGAGGTTCGCTCCAACAATATTTTCCCTTAAAGCATTTTTCTTCAAAATTTCCCGATTCGTTCTGTGTAAACCCGTCAAATCCAAGGTTGATATAAACTCCAAATCATCGTATACGGAATCTGCGATTACTGCCGCATCGACCCGTTTGCTCGAGGTAAACAAGAGCAATCCAAAATTCTTATATCCCAAATCAACTGCTGCGCCACGTAAGAAGCGATTTTCATCGACCGAGGTATATGCCCTGAGGGGAATCGCTGTTCTTTTTACAGTAGCAATTTCAGCCGTTTTACCAAAAGCATAACTCGACCAGAAACCGATACCTTGTCCTATCTGTACCTGATAATCTCCCAATGCGACCCCCCGCACATACTTTCCTCCTTTAAAAAAAAGATGGGCCGAATAAAAATCGAAGCCATTGTTTTGTGAACCGCGAAAAAACTCCTCTCCCGGATCTTTTTCTGCAGTAACTCCTAAACTAAAATTGGTCTTGTAGGTGTACCTGAAACGCGTGTAGTACCTGTCGCTGTTTCCGTAGTAATAATTGTTGCTGTTCGCAAGTAGGCTATCCGACACTTTTTCATACCCCAACCTCGGTTCAACTGTGGGTTGATACCTTAAAAACCACTCAAACTTACCCTGCCTTAGCGCTTCTTTAAAACTTACATGGATATTATCAAGCTTATCATCCACCCTTATAAAAGGTTGCACCAATTCAATCGTTTGTAAATCCCAAAACGTTAAACTCTGCAATTCATAAATGGTTATCAGTTTTCCAAATAACTTTCTATGTCGTAGCAAGTCGGAAATCTGAATGGTCGTTAATAATCCTAAGTCTTCGAGCTCTATTCCTTCGGTTTCATTGAGGTTAATCGGATGCTCGTAAAAATAATTTAACTGTTCGATGATGTTGGTAAGATCCATGGCCTCAGATTGAAAACGCTCGGATATGAATTCGATGCGCTGCTGAATGATCTCGGTTTTGACTTGAGCCCAAGAAGGGAGTACCATGAGTACAAAAAGACACAAAAAGCCTATCGAAGCCCTCATTTCAGACGGTAAGAAAAAGAAACATTGGGCGACCAGCCTATATATTGATTGAAAGAGGAACCAAAATCGAGGTAATACAAATCCTTGTGGCAATACCCCACACCTGCATCTAATTCCGTCGGGTTGGTAGAAAAACCCGCTCGCAAGGCAAAAGATTTCATGGGCAAGTATTCCAAACCTAATTTAGTCCTCAAGGGAAATTCTACATTTTTTTCTGCCTCGATACAAACCAAGAGTTTTTCCGAGAACCGATAGGAAGTACCTAACCGAAGTAAAGCCGAAAGCCGGTCCTCTTCGTAATCACTCAACATGGTTCTGGTAACATTAAACACAGAAAAACCAATATTCCACTCGTCTTTTATTTGAGCCAAAACCCCTACTTCCCCTGTTGCTTTCAACGAATTTCCATAACCTTGTCCCAAACGCACCTGATGTAAGTTGATTTGAGATCCAATCGAAATTAATTCGGTGAGGGCAAGGCTGTACCCTACGCCAGATTTTATGTTTCGAAATTGAGAATAACCGAACACCTGAGCGCCGACAGAAAGGACGCCTTTTTTCAAGGGAAGCGCTAAAGCAAATGATTGGGTTTGGAGTTCCTTGAGCAAGAAACGATTTTCGTAAGCAACCCCGAGGCCCCATTGCTTTAATGTTGCATTTGCGGCAGGATTGTGGTGGTATGCCCAAACATCAGCGAGGGTAACGGATGCATCGCCCATAGAACGAGATCGCCCTCCGGCTGGAGCCCACCCTTGCGCACAACAATCAACAAAAGGAAAAGCACAAACTACGAACCGCAATAAAAGCCTATGTAATTGGAATAGCTTCATGTTAAAAACATGCATAGTTAAGGTTTTTTTTCAAATTTAACCCCAAAATAAACTTCGATCGACATCCGAAACTTCAAAATATTTCAAGAAACGACCGATTCTGCTTTTGTGAAGGTTTTGCATAATAACTGCCCTGAGACCGGGGAATAATCAACTTTCCTTACCTTTGAATCCAAACACCTGTATGGACCCGTGGATTGCTCAGCTCAAAAAGGAGTATAAAACCGACCCTCTACCCGATTTTGTAAACGACATTGAGGGTATAACGTATTCTTTCAGCGATCAATCCCTTACCATACCAACCTGGAAATCGAAATTCTTACATACCGGAAGAACCGTCCCATTCTCCTTTCACCCTATTTCTGACGCGAAGCAAGGCCATGCGATTCTCATGCACGATTTAAACCATGGCTGTGAGGGTATTTTACTTACTTGGGATAAAACTCCAAACCTAGATACTCTTTTTGAAGGAATACATTTTGAACACCTTCAAACCGTAGTATCCCTGAGAAAAGAGGTTGATATAACAGCCCCCCTTGCATGGATGAACGTCAATAAACCCAGTCGCTTTTCACTGGAAACAGAGCTTGAAAGTGTGCCTGAATCACATCCACAACTGGCGTATTTAATTTCTGGATTCAATGCCTATTCTGGGGGGTGCAATGCCGCTCAAGAATTGGCATACCTTGCTTTTCGTCTGGACCAATTTCTTATGAAAAATTCACCGCGCCCCATTTCCATCGAATTGGGTATTGGTGAAAACACGGTCGTAGAATTATCAAAATTTATCGCCATTGACTGGCTGATACAAGCGCTCCTTGAAAAACATCAGCACTTTCCTGAAATCAAACTTCGTTGTAAATCAGGCTGGAGAAATAAATCCTCAGTCCAAGCGAACGATAACCAAATTCGACAAACGATGGAGGCGATCTGTGGTATCATTTCCGGAGTTCATGAGCTTTGTATTACCCCATACGATTTTGCCTATTCAACCAAGGAGGATCTGTTTGTGCGACGTATGGCACTGAACACCTTCCACATTTTGGAAAATGAAGCTCAATTGAACCTGGAAAATTTTTCATTCGAAAAAAGCCCCATTATTCAACATCATGCCCAATTTTTATGCAATAAGGTTTGGTCCATGACTCAAAACGTTTCCGAAGCATCTTTTGAATCCAATCTGTTGAGCGAGATGGCACAAACCCATCAAATTCGAAGTTCAAAACGGGTGCAAACGCAATTGAATGCGCAAAGTGGTGAGCAACAATTTCGTGAACTCCCCGGGATTTTTGGAAAGAAAGCGATTTATTTTCAAAACTTCATCCCATGAAATCTTGGTCAGAATACTTACAACCATCTGACGAAGCTCAGCCAACGGAAATAGGCTTTTCAGGAATTGCTCCTTTTCGAAGAGGTCCCTATGCTTCAATGTATACCATCCGACCGTGGACCATTCGCCAATATGCAGGTTTCTCTACCGCTGAAGAATCCAATGCCTTTTACAAGCGCAACCTGGCGGCAGGCCAAAAAGGGCTGTCGGTTGCCTTCGATTTGCCAACACACCGAGGTTATGACTCCGACCACCCTCGCGTGAGAGGAGACGTTGGAAAAGCCGGTGTAGCCATCGATTCTATCGAAGATATGAAGCGTTTATTCGATGGCATTCCGTTGGGGGAAATGTCAGTTTCAATGACTATGAACGGCGCGGTAATCCCCATTATGGCCTTTTACATCGGGACCGCAATTGAACAAGGGGTTCCCCTTGACCGGTTGGAAGGAACCATCCAAAACGACATCCTCAAAGAATTTATGGTTCGAAACACCTACATCTACCCGCCAGATCCTTCAATGCGAATCATCGCCGATATTTTTCAATACACGGCCAAAAACATGCCAAAATTCAACAGCATTTCCATCTCAGGTTATCACATGCACGAAGCGGGCGCCACTGCTGCCCAAGAATTAGCCTACACCCTTGCCGATGGCCTCGAATACTTACGCACAGGAATTAAAGCGGGACTTAATATCGATGAATTTGCCCCACGCTTGAGTTTCTTTTGGGCAGTTGGTATGAATTTCCCCGTAGAAATTGCCAAATTACGGGCTGGCAGGGTTCTTTGGACCGAAATTGTGGAACAGTTTTCCCCAAAAAATGAGAAATCGAAATTGTTGCGAGCTCACTGCCAAACCTCGGGTTGGTCGTTAACCGAACAAGATGCCTTCAACAACGTAACGCGAACAACCGTGGAGGCTTTAGCGGCTGTTTTGGGAGGAACGCAATCCCTGCACACCAACTCGCTGGACGAAGCCATTGCTCTGCCTACGGATTTTTCCGCAGCAATTGCCCGCAATACCCAACTTATTATTCAACAGGAAACAGGGTTAACAGCTTACATTGATCCGCTGGGAGGAAGCAGGATGTTGGAAGACATTACCGATGAACTGATCGCTGAGGCAAGAACCCTGATGAGCCGCGTGGAGGAGGCGGGAGGTATGGCAAAAGCCATTCAATCCGGTTTACCCAAACTCAACATCGAGGAGGCGGCAGCTATCAAACAAGCAAAGATTGATGCCGAAGAATCCATAATAGTTGGCGTCAATCGCTACAACGTCGAAGATGAGGCCACCATTGATCTTCTCGAAGTAGATCCGAGTAAAGTCCTAAACCAACAAACGGAGCAATTAATGCGTCTTAAAAAAGAACGCAACGAATCGGATGTGCGCGAAACATTAGCCCACTTAGAGGATTCGGCCGGAGACGGCGGCAATCTCTTAGACGCTGCTGTGAGATGCGCCCTTGCACGGTGCACCCTCGGAGAAATTTCGACGACATTGGAAAAGGTATTTGGAAGGTATGAAGCACAAATGAAAACCATACAAGGAGTTTATCAAACATATGCTATGAAAGATCCGCAATTTATTGAAGCGAAAACCATGTGTGAACGCTTTGTGGCCTTAGAGGGTCGGCGACCGAGAATACTTGTGGCTAAAATGGGGCAAGATGGCCATGATCGGGGAGCTAAAATTATCGCAACAGCCTTTGCTGATTTGGGGTTTGATGTCGATTTAGGCCCTCTTTTTCAAACGCCTGAAGAAGTAGCAAAACAAGCCATCGAAAACGATGTGCATGTTGTAGGTATTTCCTCCCTTGCAGCCGGGCATAAAACATTGGTTCCGGCTTTAATACAAGCTTTAAAGACCTTTGGACGCAGCGATGTTCTTGTTATTGTTGGTGGAGTTATTCCGAAAATAGATTATGATTTTTTACTAAACCATGGAGTTATGGGCATTTATGGGCCCGGAACCAAACTATCCGCTGCTGCGCAAGAAATATTATCCTTGCTCATAAAAAGTCATGATTAAATTGTAACTTCGGCATTATATTTGGGACTTTTCGAATCAAAAACAGTTTACCATGAATCGTATATTTTTCAGCTTATTTTTATCCTTGGGCTTATGCCTTTTTTCTCAGGAAGATTTATCCTTCAAGGCGAATAGGAGGTTAATGGAACCTGTTGTATTGAACGACGACAAGACCTTCGACACTAAGGATATGGTAGAGATTAGTTGCATGGTACCAAAATCGATCAATCTTCAAGGAACCCAAAAATTTCAGTGGGCCATCAATGGATCCACAGAAGCTGGTAAGGGTTGGGTTTTACCCAAAGGCCAAACTACAACAGGAGAGAAATTAAAAGTGTATTTTACGAGAGTGGGAAATTATGCGGTTTCATTGACCTTAACCGTAACCTCGAAGAAAAAAGTGGGTGAAGAATTCGAGGAGGAAGAGAATGAGTACTCCGGGGAAATCGAAGATTTTATTTCAGTCCGTAGTGTTTTTCCCGAACTGGCCGCAATTTACGCTCAAAAACCTACTCCAAATTACGTCAAACTAGTTGAAAAAGCTTCAGAATATTCCGTAAAACCCAAGTACGCAAATGATCCAACACCCCATTTATTCCTTGCCAAGGGTTATCTGGGTTTGGTAAAAAGCACCAACAACGATCCGAGATTTGAATCGGCCATGGAAGAATGCATTACCAGCTTTAATACAGCGCGCGAACTTGATAAGAACGGCGTTATTTTTGACGATGAACATCAACGCTTTTTGTTGGAATTAGAGTCGTATGTGTTCGATGAAAATATCAAGGATAATGTAAGCGCCAATCCGAAAACAGAGGTTGATGCCTTTGAAATTTTGGTCGAAAACATTGATATCTACAGCCAGATAAGTTTTGCTCCCATCACCTCCAGTTTTTTTCAAGCCGCCACAAAATATATGAAGAAAGATACCAAGGGCGCCAACCTAATTTGGAATACTGAAATTCCTAAGTTAAAAAAATACATCGATCTAGATATTGAAACAACCTACGGAAAAAAGTTCAAAGATGACATGGGCACAAGCATCATCATTTCCAACGTGGACATTCAAATGCTAAAGTTTGGGGTCATGCAAAGTGCTCTACTCATGAAAACCAGGGATGGAAATTCCACTAAGGCCTGCGATTTACTCAACATAGTATCGCCATGGCTTAGCGAGGAGCGGGATTTTATGGCGTTCATGACAACAGAATTTAATAATTGTGGCGAGTGATGTTAACATTATACGTTGGATAAGTTAGTGCCAAATACCTTTTCAAAAGGCCCCTTTTCCACGAAATTTAACGGATGAAACTTCCGAAACTTTTGCGCAATAAGTTCTACGTGACTTTCTTTCTTTTCAGTGTCTACGTTCTTTTCTTAGACGATACCGATATATTTACCGTATATGCTAATATCAAAAAGAGAAACGATTTAATAGCTCAAAATGAGGTTATTAAGGAAAAATTAGCCAGCAATAAATTAGCGCTAAAACAACTTGATCAAGTGTACTACCTGGAGCATTACGCGAGATCGAAAAAGTTTTTCAAAGCAAAAGACGAGGATATCTTTGTTATTATCCCTAGTAACGCTCGAAAGAAGTAAATACGAGGTGAAAAGAGGGAAAATAGTACCCTAAAATTTGGGTATAATCATACCCTTTCCGAGCCATATTCATTGCTCCCTCCTGACACAACCCTACACCATGTCCATAACCGCGCCCAGACAACAACACCTGGTTGTTGTCGAAACGTACCGAAAAAAATGTTGACTTTAGGTCGAACTTCTCACGAATGTCTCGCAATGGAATTCCGTATCTCGGATGGATAAAAAAAGCCTTTCTGTGCTCCAAATTGGACTCAAACAACAATTGGTAGCTGACGGAGTCGTCTACTGGGAACGAATATTTTTCGACGAAGAAGGTTTTCCATTCCGTAGGATCTATTCGCTTGACCCAAGTGGCTTGTTTGGTTCGTGTACAAAACGTATCAAGCATCGGGATTAGGCCTTGAATTTCTTCGTTCCAAATAAAGGAAGGGTCGCACGTTTCTCCTCCGCAATTTGCGCTGAAAAAAGTTGGGGCATAAGCATCGCCCTCATTTTTTAATACTTGATTTCGAGTTTGAGAAACGGCGCTATCGATCATTGAACTTCCATTCCTTTTGTGAAGGTATGCTTGACAATGCTCCTGATTACAGAGATTAAACCCCTCATGAGCATGCTTGTTGATGACTTTTTGGGCAAAGGTTCTGCTAATAACGGCCTGAACTTTATAATACTCTTTTTGTTGCCCCTCTCCTCCCTCCGACTCCAATACGCCTTCCAAGTAGGTCTCTAAATCGACCTCATTGACCACCAAAAGTCGGTCATTTAATGACGTAATTTCAAAATCCCCCTCAAAAGAGCGAGCCTTGTTTAGAGGTAGTGAGGAGGAGAATTCCAAAGACTGTCCCAAAACAGCGGTAATGGCTTTAATCTTGTTAAACCCCTTTCTTCTCGCACCTGCAAAGATCAAATCCATTTTACCTTTTTCATCAAAAATTACTTCTAGAGAAGATGTAGGGTTCAAGATTCCGATCAACGAGGTGTCTGCAACGATAAAATAGTCTCCTGACGCATTGGAAAATTTAATCCTCGTGAACTTCTTCGCAGGTGCTATTCCAATTCTAAGAGGCTGGGCGTTGCTGAAAAAAGCGAAATAAACTCCTAACGCAAAGAGAAGGGCTATCCGAAGCATAAGGTTCTTACTGAAATGGTAACTAAAAAGTTTCAAGCATGCTTTTTGCAATCCTCTTGCTTGCCCCTTCACTGCCGAGCTCCTTGATTAACCGATCGTAACCCGCGCACAAGGCAGCTCGGTGATTGTTATTTTCAATCATTTTTAATACCTCTGCTTTGATCGAATTTTCCGTGCAATGCTGCTGTATTAATTCGAGTACAAGGGGTTCATTCAAAATAAGATTGACAAGAGAAATGTATTTTACCTGAACAACTTGACGTGCGATAAGGTAAGACAGGAAATTGCTCTTGTAGCATACCACCTGAGGTACACGAAATAAAGCGCTCTCAAGGGTAGCTGTACCGGAGGTCACAATAGCTAATTTCGCAACATTTAGCACCTCGTAGGTGCGGCCAAAAACCAACTTTGCATGGTTTGTATCAAAAACCTGAAAGACTTCAGGGGAGATTTGGTCAGAACAGGCTATTACAATCTGATGGTCAGTAATATGATTCACGGCTTTTAACATAATGGGCAACTTCCTGCGAATCTCTTGAACCCTGCTTCCCGGTAACAAGGCAATAACCGGTTTCGGGCCTAAGTTCAGCCTATCCTCGAGATTTCTGAATCGACTCACCTCGTCCAAAAGCGGGTGTCCATAATAGGAAATGCTAAAATTGTGTTCTTGATAAAATGCCTTTTCAAATGGCAAAATGCAATACATATGATCGACGTTCCTTTTAACCTGCTTAATCCGTCCTTGTTTCCACGCCCAAAGTTGCGGAGAAATGTAGTAGATAACTTTAATGTTGCGTTCTTTTGCCCAACGAGCAATGCGTAAATTGAAGCCGGGAAAATCCACCAAAATAACCGCATCAGGGTTAAATTCCAATAAGGTTTCTTTACATTCTTTGAAATTCCTAAGGATGGTAAAAAAATGCTTTAATACCTCAACAAACCCCATATAAGAGAGGTCTTTGATGTGTTTTAAAACTTCTACATTTTCTGCTTTTAAACGATCCCCTCCCCAGGCTTTAAAGACGACCTCACTGTCCATGGCTTTCCACTCTCTGACTAAGTTGGCGGCATGCAAGTCACCTGAAGCTTCTCCACACAAGATAAAAATGCGTTTAGCCGTCATTAAAAATTAACATAAATTGCGTAAGGAACTAAGACCAATACGGAAAAAATAACACCGCGAGCGCGAGCCCATCGTTCGCGGTTCAAGAAAAAATAAAACCAAAAAAGATTAGGTAAACACGCCAAGGACAAGTATTTACTTGTATAAACCGAATATGAAGTAAACTGATTCCAAAAGTACCCGAACTCGTAGGAATATGCCAAAGATAGGATCAACAGCACCAACGGTAAGCTGATTATCAGGGTTCCGAATCCCACCAACATTCCTAAAAGCGTGTCCTTTGATTGATTCACAATTCGACGAATTTATATTTTTCGTACGCCACATAATTCGTTAAATCAAATTGGGTTGGCACAATACTGATAAATCCCTCCGACATTGCGTGCAAATCAGAGTCTTTTTTTGGATTAACCTCCCCGAATTCACCCGTCAACCAAAAATATGGCCGACCAAATTGATCTAGACGCCGGTCGAAGTGGTCGGCCCAAAAAGCGTGTGCCTGCATGCAAAATTTTATGCCTTTAATTGCCTCGCTAGCAATGTTGGGAATGTTTACGTTAAAGCAGGTGTGCTCGGGCATTCCCTCACGAAGAACATGAGCAATAATGCGAGAAATAAAAGACTCATACTGTAAAAAATCAGCATCGTGGGCATAATTTGCCAAGGAAAAACCTATGGATGGTAAGCCCTCCATGGCACCTTCAATGGCAGCCGACATGGTTCCTGAATAAAGCACATTGGTTGACGAATTTTCACCATGGTTTACTCCAGAAAGAACCAAATCCGGCTTTTGACCCAAGATTTCATAAATGGCTAATTTTACGCAATCCACTGGGGTTCCAGTTGTTGAGTAGGCCTCTACCTCACCAAACATTTCGACTCGATTCATACGAATGGGATCATTAATGGTGATAGCGTGTCCCATCCCTGATTGCGGCTTATCCGGAGCCACCACCACCACCCGTCCCAACTTCGATGCAATTTTAACGAGTGAATGTATTCCTTTCGCATTAACGCTATCGTCGTTGGTAACCAAAATCAATTTTTGTTGCATTTCCATATCTTAACAAAAATAAGGATTATTCTGCCGGTCTATGTATTTTTACGCTGTAATTAATGGTCTATGCAACTTCTTTTGAATCATCAAAAATTTGGTTTTTGCCATGCCCCGGTATGCGCAGTGCGCCGAAATACATCGGACAGTTCCGAAATGGTTACACAATTGGTGTTTGGCGAAACCTTCGAGGTAATTGGCCAACATGAACATTGGATCAACGTACAATCTTTAAGTGACGGCTATGAAGGTTACGTTGACCGCAGACACCTCATTGGTCTTACGGAAAAAGAAATTCAGCGATGGCACGACCTTCGGTGCGTATCAAGCTCTTTTTTAACTAGCGTCGGTGCATCGTGGGGTAAACTACAACTACCTGCTGGAAGTTATTTAGGTCACAACGCCCGTTTCAACATTGGGCAAGAACAATTTGACCTGTTAAAAACAGAATCGGTTGAGAATCCCAGCGATTTTCTGACCATTCTGCTCAATGTACCGTATTTGTGGGGCGGTAAAAGCAGTTTTGGCATTGATTGCTCGGGTTTAAGTCAATTGTACTTCACAACTCTTGGCATCAAATTACCCAGGGACGCAAAAGACCAAGAAGGATGTGGTCATGTTATTGCATTAGACAGCTTGCAAAAAGATGACCTTATCTTTTTTCAAAATACGGCGGGGAACATCATGCACGTCGCCATTGCCCTAAATGGTCGAGAAGTCATTCACGCTTCAGGTCGAGTTCGTATCGACCCTTTGGTTGACGGAAATATTTGGAATGACGACCTTCAAGAAATTACTCATAGATTTCATTCCGCGCGCAGATTACAATAAAATTTCGTCGTAATTTTGCATCTTTGTAGAACATCATGAAAATACTCATTACGGGAGGAGCAGGTTTTATCGGAAGCCATTTGGTTGAACGAATGGTTTCTTTGGGACACGAAGTCGTAGTGCTTGATAACTTGTTGCAGGGAAACAAAATCCCTGAACAGCTTCTTCCTAACATAACATTGCATATCGGCGATGTTCGTGATTCGGCATTGGTTTCCCTTTGCATGGAAGGAGTGCATACCGTTTACCATTTTGCAGCGGTTTTAGGCGTTGATGTGGTTGCCGACCACCCAGTGGAAACCATGGACGTTGAAGTCATTGGCACCCGAAACGTGGTAAATGCCGCCCTGGAACACGGAGTCCAACAGATGTTCTATGCGTCTACCAGCGGAATTTACAGCCACTCGGCCATCGTTAAAACTGCCCTAAGTGAAGATGTATTAGTAGACCCGAGAACCTCCTATGCCATGGCCAAGCGTTACAACGAGATCTATTTAGCCAGTCATTTTGAAGAGACAGGATTGAACACCATTGCCTTACGGTTTTTCAACGTGTACGGTGAACGGCAAGACAACCGAATGGTGATTCCACGGTTCATTGAACAAGCTCAAAATAATCAAGCAATTACGATTTTTGGAAACGGCCTTCAAACACGCGATTTCACCTACATCGAAGATCTTATTGAGGCCTGCGTTCGACTTCAAAAAACCGATGGATTTCATATTGTCAACATCGCCAACGAGCGTGAATGGACAATTAACGATCTTGCGTATTTAATCTTGGAGTTATGGGAATCTGAAGCACAAATTAAGTATTTAGATGCGCCCAAGAAACGCTACGACTATGAAGTGGAGCGAAGAATTGGATCCTCTGAAAAACTGTACGCACTCACAGGATTCAAACCCACCATCAACCTCGAATCTGGTTTGCTTAAATTATCGCTAATCACCAATGAAAAAACGCATGGATAAAGAATTGTTCGATTTGATTGAAGCGGAACGTACTCGGCAAACCATTGGGATTGAATTGATTGCCAGCGAAAATTACGTGAGTGACTCCGTCATGAAGGCCATAGGAAGCGTTTTAACCAATAAATATGCGGAAGGCTTGCCCGGAAAACGCTACTATGGGGGTTGTGAAGTGGTGGACCAAGTAGAACAATTGGCCATTGACCGCTTGTGCAAACTATTTGGTGCTTCATGGGCCAATGTTCAACCCCATTCAGGAGCCCAAGCCAATGCGGCTGTTTTTCTTGCTTGCTTGAACCCAGGTGACAAAATCTTAGGTTTTGACTTATCCCACGGAGGCCATTTAACCCATGGTTCACCGGTAAATTTTTCAGGAAAATTATACCAACCTTTCTTCTACGGAGTTCGTCAAGAGGACGGACTTTTGGATTATACCAGCCTGGAGGAAACGGCTTCACGAGAACGTCCCAAGATGATTATTTGCGGTGCATCCGCATATTCGAGGGATTGGGACTACGGGAGAATACGAGCGATAGCGGATTCTGTAGGTGCTTTGGTGTTAGCCGATATATCCCATCCGGCTGGATTAATTGCAGCAAAACTTCTGAACGATCCTCTTGAACATTGCCACATTGTTACTTCAACGACCCACAAAACGCTTCGCGGACCTCGTGGTGGAATCATCATGATGCGTCACAATTTTGACAATCCCTTCGGATTGAAATGGAACAATGGGAATTTAAAATCCATGGCTGCGTTGCTGGATGCTGCCGTTTTTCCTGGCATTCAAGGCGGCCCACTCGAACACGTAATTGCTGCAAAAGCGGTTGCTTTTGGCGAAGCCCTTAGTCCTGAATACCGCAAGTATTGCCAAGAGGTAAAGAACAATGCACAAGCAATGGCAGATGCTCTAATACAACGCGGGTACAACATTGTTTCAGGAGGGACGAACAACCACAGCATGCTGATTGATTTGCGCAACAAAGGAATTACCGGAAAAGACGCTGAAATAGCCTTAGGCAATACACACATCACCGTCAACAAAAACATGGTTCCTTTCGATACGGAATCGCCCTTTGTTACCTCTGGGATTCGTTTAGGAACAGCAGCAATAACATCGAGAGGAGTTAGCGTGGCGGAAATTCAAAACATGGTTGACCTCATCGACCGAACCCTTACCGATACGTCTGAGTCGAATATTGATGCAGTTAAAAGAGAAGTCCAACATTTGATGGGATCGAAACCCTTATTTGCGTGGTAACACGCTTTGAATCGAAAAAAGATTGGACCTTTCCCATTATTTGGGGATTTGTACTCGTTATCTATTCAATAATCGGTTGCCTTATCCTTTATTCCGGTGGAAGAATATCGGATTTATTCGTTTTAGGTGCTGTATGGTTAGCCTTGGGATTGTTGCTTTATCTTCTAATAAAAACTACGTATTATACCGTTAACGATGTCTACTTAACCTGTCACATTCTTGGCTTTCGAAAAAACATATCCATAGAAAACATTACAAAAATCGAACAGCAAAAAGGACTGTACGCGGGGCTGAAAATTAACACTGCATGGAAAGGACTGGTGGTATCCTACGGAAAATGGGATGAAATCTTAATATCTCCTGCCGACGAGGCTGGGTTTATCGCGGCTTTAAAAGCTAAGAATCCGTCTTTAAAGGTTTGAAGCCATGCTTGAAAATTACGGAGGCTTCTTTACCAATTCCTACGATGGAAACAATATTCAAAGGAAACTCCAATAAAACATGCGTAAAGCTCAGGAAGAATAACACGCTAAGCCCTAAGCCATAATCGTAAAGGTAGAAGCCACAGGCCGCCAAATAAAGAATGATCACGGCAATGAAGCGCACCTTCGGCACTTTGTGCCACTGAATGATTTCTGTTTTACTGAACCAATTCAAATAGTGGTATAAATAGGCGAAAGCAATAAACCGCATGAGCATGATGCCGATTTGAGAGTGATAAATCCAATCAAAAATTGCGGGATGGCTCGAAGGAATCAACTGTGCAATGGTAATCGGTTTCATGTAATAAGGAGATTCCGGATTGTCGACCATGAACGGCTCATTTTTACGAGCTAAAAAAGGAGCTGCTTGTGCATCAATGAATTTTTGTTTTTCTAAAGGAAAAATAGAGTCGAGGTAGCTTTTTTCCGGTTTCGACACGGGACTTGAAGCAATCCATTCAATATCCTCATACCTCGGGCCGTTCAACCGATAATTCACCATCGTATCTTTACCGACAACTGAAAAACGTTTGTTGGTATATAATTTATCCAAAACAAAGGCATATTTAATGGAGTCAGGAATGTACTTTGGGTCTTTTAGAACGTAGTTGACATAATCGTTGTTCGATACCTGCGGAATGAACTTGAAATGAGACATTATGCTCAAGTTGGTGTTATGAAAGCCATTGCCATTCGCATAATAAGCTCTTTTCCCGTAATCAGAAGGAGCACTTTTCTCCTTATCCACAGGTATAAAGAAAACAAGCATCAAGGGGAAAAGTATAAAGGCGACCATTTGCCACAAGCCCGACTTGCTTCGAGACTTTAAGGCTCCGTACAACATGAAGAGGCCTGTAAACAAATAAACGTGAATTAGCGTCGGAAGCAGGGAGGTTAAAGCGAAAATGGTGGTGCTGCTTTCATTGGTAACAGCGTTTTCCTTACTTAACCACCCCGAAACAAAAACGAATAAAAGTAAACAACTGATGATTTTCACAAACACATTCTTTACAAGCGCAAACAGTATGGCGGAAAAAAGGGCAAATACCAACAGTTTATCAAACAAATTCAATTCGACAAATTGGGTATATATTTCCCAATCATAACCAAAATCGTTGGCGAAAGCAGCCGTCGACAGCAATACACCAATTACCAATAACACGGTAAAATCGTATTTCCCCCTCGCAAAATACTGGCGATCGTGCAACCAGCTCATTTCCGTTAAATAATGCAGTGGTCCAAGAAAAGCATACGCAAACAAAAAGGTTTCAAAGGGCGAAAAGAATGCCAACACAGCAGTTATCCCCATCAATCCAATATTTACATAATTGATCCGATCATCTCGTTGCAATGCCATGGTATACTTTTTGGCAAATATACCGATTATCCCACATTATTCGGAAGTTTTATCGAAACCGACTTGCTCTGCATGCAACCTCAAACTTTTCGATACCGCCGTTCCAAAATCGTCCGATTTTCCTTCGGATTTCTTAGTTTGTTCTGCAATGTAGGCTTCACGCTGTAAATTCAAAAATCCGATTTCTTTTTTAAAGTTTTCGCGTTCTTTCGTTTTCTCCGCTACGATGGTTTTAATCTCCTCCTCCGTTTTACCTTTCAATTCGTCGCTCAATTGCTCTTGAGTCAATTTTTTTAACATGGTAGAATCCATCGCCACGGCATCCACCAAATCCCAATCTCCGTTGCGGTAATTCGCGCTGGCTTTAGCATTGATTCGCTCTACCATGACGGATTCACCCATGGCACCCGCATTGTCATCTTCTCGTTCTTGCTTGCTTTTTCGAAGAAAACCTTCGCTCCCGTAGGAAACATAGGTTCCGTTCAGTTTATAATTATAGCTTTGAATTAAAGAATCGTAGGGAGTGGAAATATACTGTACGGTTTGATCGCTGTTAATGTTGAAAAAATCGCCGCCTGAACACGTTGCTCCGTCTTGCCAAAACGTTTTAATTCCTTCATCGTAGGCACCGCAAAAGATGGTACTGATGAGGACGCCTTTGGACTTTGCAAAAGCGCAGGCCTCCTTGTACGATACCGGACCCTGGTTAAAAGGTTCATTTCCTGCGATGTAGATCATCTTCAGGTCTTTTGAATCGTTTGACCAAGATAAATCCTTCAACGAGGTTTGAATAACTGCTCCGCAAAATTCATCGCCACCGTTCGTGGTAAGACCGAATAATTTCTCCGACACCAAATCGAGGTTTTGCGTAAAATTCAATTGCTGCCGAACATAATGATCCTTAAGAAGTAAAGCCTGGTTTCCATAATCGTACATGGCGATTTCTAGTTGAGGGATTTCCCCTTGAAAACGCAACTTGGAAACCTCATTAACGATGGCCCAAATGCGCGATTTTGCCTGATTTAAGAGGCCGTCCATGCTGTTAGACGTATCGAATAAAATGACCAACTGAACCTTGCGTTTGCTGATTTGAGCAAAGGAATAGAAGCTTAAACTAAAAAGGGCAAGGGCAAAAAATAGATGTTTCATGGCGTAAAATTTAACGCCAATACACTTCAACTTAATCTAGGTTCATTGAGGTTCAAAAAAACGAAGGGCCAAGGCATAACTTTCTAAGCCAAAACCCATAATCAAACCCCTGCAAACGGGCGTTAAAAAAGATTCGTGCCTAAAAGACTCCCGAGCTGCTACATTGGAAATATGCACTTCAATAACGGGAATTGATAAAGTTGCAATGCAGTCCCGCAATGCCACACTGGTATGGGTGTATCCACCGGCATTCAAGACAATACCATCTCCTGAAAATCCTTGAAGGTAATTGATCAATTCTCCTTCAACATTGGACTGAAAATACAACAACTCCGCGTTAAATTGGCCTTGTAGCTCGTCAAAATAGTTTTCCATAGAACGGTACCCATATACGCCCTGCTCTCGTTGTCCGAGCAAGTTAAGATTAGGGCCATTAACAATGGCTATTTTCATCCATCAAAGGTACGTGAAAAGCAATAAACCTCAAAAATTTCTATCTTCGGTGAAAAATAACCCATCATGAAAGTCCGTTTACTCCTATTTTATTGCTCATTTGCAATTCTTACGAATGCTCAATATCAGATTGATTGTAAGGTTACTGTTGGAGAAAACGAAATTGCTTATCGGTCTACCATTTCAGAAAAAGCGTCCAAAACCACCTTTGTCATGGAAGGCATGGAAATGATCATGCTTAATTTGCTGGATAGAGGAACATACAACCTCATGCCACAACAGAACATGGCAATTAAAATGAAACAAGCAATGTTCGACACCCTGGAAGTTTGCAATTGCACCTTCGTAAAAACGGGCAATAAGAAAACCCTGCTTGGTTATCCTTGCGACGAATACCTTCAAAAATGCATTAGCCCCAAAGGTAACTCAGAAGTTAAAACGTGGTACGCGAGCGATTTAAAACTCAACCCCTTGTTGATTGGCCCTTTTCGTCAATACCTTTCCTCCTCGGCTTCTCGCCCCTCAGGATTTCCCCTTTTACACCAAGGAACATTGTCGGATGGAACAAAGGTCAAATTTGAAGTGTCTTCTGTCTTGAAAACAAAAATGATGCCTTCGGAATTCATAATACCAGAAGGCTACATAATTATGGAGAACTAAGCATCGCGTTAATTGAATTGGCATTCACTACACAAGCAGTTTGTTGCATACCTGCGCATTGAAAAAGGACTTTCGGAGAACACCTGTTTAGCTTACCAGCAGGACTTACAAAAGCTCATGGACTTTTGCCTTGCACGTCAATTGGCAGTAGAATCGGTAACCTATGAGCACCTCAAGGATTTGGTTTCCATTTTTTATGACTTAGGGCTGAGCGCAAGAAGCCAAGCACGCATCATATCGGGCATTAAACAGTTCTTTGGTTTTCTGCTTGCAGAACAAGTTATAGCCAACGACCCAAGCGAACTTTTAGAACAACCCAAGCTAGGAAGAAAACTTCCCGAAGTCCTGGACATTCAAGAAATCGATGCCTTAATTTCGGCGGTGGATCTTAGCAAGGCAGAAGGTCACCGCAACAGGGCAATACTGGAAACGCTTTACAGTTGCGGTATTCGCGTAAGTGAACTGGTTAATTTAAAACTCTCCGATTTATTTTTTGAAGAAGGCTTTATTCGGGTCATTGGAAAAGGGAACAAAGAAAGGCTGGTGCCCGTCAGCGAAAAAGTAGAAAAGGAACTGTCTTTTTACCTAGACCATGAGCGCAAGCACATGAACATCCTGAAAGGAGATGAGAACATTGTGTTCTTGAACCGTCGTGGCCAACGGTTAACTCGGGTCATGATCTTTACCATCATTCGGCAACTAGCGCAAGCCATTGGACTCAAAAAAATTATTTCCCCGCATACCTTTCGTCATTCCTTCGCCACCCACCTGCTGGAAGGAGGGGCGAACTTACGTGCCATCCAAGAAATGTTGGGACACGAATCCATCACGACAACAGAAATTTACACCCACATGGATCAACGCTTTTTACGCGATGCCATCCTCACCTACCATCCGCGAAACCATCAATAAGCAAGAAGTTCTTGTATGGCGCTTTCAAAGCGTTTGATAGGTAGATATTGTTCCTCAAGAATAGCAGAAAAAGGAACCGGCGTGTCCAAAGACCCTACCCTTTTCACCGGAGCATCAAGGTATTCAAAACAATGTTCGTTGATCAGTGCTGCTATTTCCCCTCCAATGCCTCCGAACAGAGAATCTTCGTGAAGAACCAGCGCTTTACCTGTTTTTTTAATCGAAGCAAAAATAGTGGCTGTATCCAACGGTAACAAGGTTCGAAGGTCGATGATTTCCAGGTCGAGCGACAATCTTTCCTTCAGTTCTGTAGCCCAATGAACGCCCGCACCGTAGGTAATTACGCTTGCCGAATCTCCTGAGGAAACCACGGCTGCCTTGCCAATTTCCAATTGATAATACGCAGAAGGCACCTCGCCTTTAACGCTACGGTATAGGGCTTTATGTTCGAAAAACAACACCGGATTAGGATCCTCTATGGCCGCGTTAAGCAATCCTTTTGCATCATGGGGATTCGATGGATAAACGACTTTGAGTCCAGGCGTATGGGTAAACCAGGCCTCATTGCTCTGCGAATGAAAAGGGCCAGCAGCGGTTCCTGCCCCAGTAGGCATTCGAACTACCACGTCGGCGTTTTGGCCCCAGCGCCAATGAATTTTGGCTAAATTGTTGACTATTTGATTGAAACCGCAGGTGACGAAATCAGCAAATTGCATCTCCACCATGGCCTTCATACCTGAAATCGACAGCCCCAAAGCAGCGCCCACAATCGCGGACTCGCACAGGGGCGTATTGCGAACGCGGTCCTTACCAAACTTCTCGACGAAGCCTTCCGTAACTTTGAAGGCTCCACCGTACTCAGCAATATCTTGGCCCATCAGTACGAGGTTCGGATGTCGCTCCATGCTCTGTGCAAGGGCATCTTGAATGGCATCGATAAACCGCATTTCTCTCAATGCGCCGGAGGGTGAAACTAACGATTGGTTGTGTTCGGCATATAGGTCCGTAAATTCCCTTTCCATGTTAAGAGGAATTTCAGGTTCAGCGTTCGCAGCATCGAAGGATGATTGAATCAAGGTTTTAAAATCCTCTTTAATTTCAGCAACATCTTGGTCGGAAATAATTCCATCTTTCAATAAAAACAACTCATAATTTTGGACTGGATCCTTCAATGCCCATTTTTCTTGCAGCCCTTCAGGGTAGTATTTTGTTCCCGAAGCTTCCTCGTGTCCGCGCATGCGGAAGGACATTAATTCCACAAGATAGGGTTTAGGGTTCAACCGAATTTCCTCAGCGATGGTTCGTACTGTACGAATGACTTCTAAAATATTGTTACCATCCACCTGTACCGCTTTCATGCCATAACCTATGCCTTTGTCAATAAATTGCTGGCATCGAAACTGTTCATTGGAAGGGGTTGATAAGCCCCAAGCATTGTTTTCAATGCAAAAAATCACGGGCAGGTCCCAAACCGACGCAACATTCAACGCCTCATGAAAATCACCTTCCGATGCGCCACCATCCCCCGAAAACACCAAGGTAGCCTTAGCCCGTTTCGATAGTTTTTGCGCCAGAGCAATCCCATCAGCAATACCCAATTGAGGACCCAGATGTGAAATCATGCCCACCAAATGATGTTCCACTGAGCCGAAATGAAAAGAACGGTCACGCCCCTTGGTAAAGCCGGACATTTTCCCTTGAAATTGAGCAAAAAGTCGGTTCAACGGAATGTTCCGGGTGGTAAAAACCCCCAGATTTCGGTGCATTGGTAGAATAAACTCATCGGATTCCAAAGCGTAGGCACACCCCACAGAAATTCCTTCCTGGCCCCAACCGGAGAACCATTTCGTGATTTTTCCTTGACGAAGTAAAATCAACATTTTTTCTTCAATCAGCCTCGGTAGAACGAGGGCTTTGTAAATTTCCAGGAGTTCCTCGTTGCTGAAGCCTTCACGGTTGAAGCGAAGGGATAATTGTTCGAGTTGTTTTTCCACGGGTTAAAATTAAGAAATAAAAAAACCCACCGAAGTGGGTTTAGAGGGAATTATGTATTAGCTTAAACCAATCCTTGATCCATCATAGCATCCGCTACTTTAACAAATCCGGCGATGTTGGCTCCTTTAACATAATCCACGTTTCCGTCACTCTTGGTGCCGTATTTTACACAAGCTTCGTGGATTGAAACCATGATTCCATGCAGGCGTTGATCAACCTCTTCTGCCGGCCATGAAAGACGCAAGGAGTTCTGCGACATTTCCAAACCTGAAGTAGCCACCCCTCCCGCGTTAGAAGCTTTCCCGGGAGCGAACAAAATATTGGCCGCTTGAAACGCAGCAATGGCCTCAGGTGTGGATGGCATGTTTGCACCCTCTGCAACGCATTTAACGCCGTTGGCAATCAACGCTTTTGCCTCGTCACCGTTTAGCTCATTTTGCGTAGCGCATGGCAATGCGATATCCGCCTTAACTTCCCATGGACGTCTCCCTTCCACGAATTTAGCATTCGGATATTTCTTAATGTATTCCGCAATTCTACCACGTTGTACATTTTTCAACTCCATCACGAACGCAAGTTTGGTAGCATCGATTCCATCGGAGTCATAAATGTAACCGGAGGAATCGGAAAAGGTCACTACCTTAGCTCCAAGCTGCGTGGCTTTTTCGCAAGCAAACTGGGCAACATTCCCCGAACCAGATACCACTACGGTCTTGCCTTGGAACGAATCACCTTTGGTAGCTAGCATTTCTTTTGCGAAATATACGGTACCATAACCGGTTGCCTCTGGGCGGATTAAGGATCCTCCCCAATTTCGCGCTTTTCCTGTTAAAACACCCGTGAATTCATTGCGAATTCTTTTGTACTGGCCAAACATGTAACCAATCTCACGTCCTCCAACGCCGATATCCCCAGCAGGAACATCGGTATCAGCCCCAATGTGTCGGCTTAATTCCGTCATAAAAGATTGACAAAACTTCATCACCTCATTATCGGATTTCCCTTTAGGATCAAAATCTGAACCTCCTTTACCTCCACCCATGGGCAGTGTTGTTAAGGAATTTTTAAATATTTGTTCGAAACCTAAAAATTTAAGGATGGAAAGATTAACTGAAGGGTGGAATCGAAGGCCTCCCTTGTAGGGTCCGATAGCTGAATTAAATTCAACCCTGTATCCCCGGTTCACTTGCACATTCCCTTGATCATCCAACCAAGGAACTCTAAAAATAATGGTTCTTTCGGGCTCTATTATTCGCTCTAAAATTTTGGCATTCTTATACTTTGGATTCGCCTCAGTAAAAGGAATAATGGCCTCAGCTACTTCATGTACCGCCTGCAAAAACTCGGGCTCATGACCGTTTTTGATCTTAACATTTTCCATGAAGGCATCAATTTCGTTTTGGAACATATTTGACATACCGATGAGTTTAAAATTTGGGTAAAGTTATAAAGTTTTTGATTCAATTTACTCACAAATTCAGCGTCCAATAAGTGTCATAAAGACACTAACCCAAGTTTTTTTTCAAAGGCAAAGGCAACGCAAAATAAAGGAGATTCGTATATTTACGTATGTTGTATTTTCCGAAAAAAAATAACATATTTGTCATGCCATACCGAATCACCACGTGAACCTAACCACTACGCTCTTTTTTCTATGCCTCTTGCTCGCGTGTCCGCACTGGTTTGCGCAAAATAACCCAGGTTGTCCGAATGCTAATTTGAGCATGGGGAATTTTAACAATTGGCAAGGTTTTACGGGAAATTATTCAAATCCCGCGGCAGCCATGGGGATTGTGAATGGTCGCCACACCATTATGACCGGAGCTGGAACTGATCCCTTTTCCTGCGGAGGGTTGCCAATAGTACCGACAGGAAGTACTTCATCCGCAAGACTTGGTAATTCGGGTACGGGAGCCCAAGGAGAGCAATTACGCTACACGATGACCGTTACTCCACAAAACGCCCTATTCATTTACAAATATGCTGTTGTGCTTGAAGATCCCGGACATCCACCGAACGCCCAACCTGTTTTTCAAATGCGTTTACTGGGTCCAGCTGGAAATCAAATAGGTGGTAACTGTGGTCAATATACCGTTTATGCAGGTCAACCAGGCCAGAATTTTCAGACCTGTGGGGGGGTCAAGTGGTTACCCTGGACAATTGTAGGAATTAACCTAACTGCCTACACAAATCAACAAGTTACCATCGAGTTCACCACAAAAGATTGCGATTATTCAGGGCACTTTGGGTATGCCTATGTTGTGGCAGACTGTATGCCATTGATTCTTGACTTGGATTATTGTTTTGGAGCAAACACCATTAGTATTGCGGGTCCTGCCGGTTTCCAGAGCTATAACTGGAGTAGCGGTCAGAACACCCAATCTATAACGGTTCCGGCGGCATTGGCACAGCCCAACTATACAGTTACCATGCAATCGTTTTCAAATCAGGGAAATTGTCAGGTATCGCTGACTGCTCAAGCTATTCCAACCACCGTGAGCAATAATTTCACGGTTACTCAAGCCTGTCCTTGGTCTCCTACCCTTTTCACCAGTACTCCAACCATTCTCCCAACATCCATCAACGGAGTCCCGTTGGCAAACGGAGGTGCCGCCTCATGGTTTTGGGATTTTGGAGACGGATCAACCATCAACGGCAACGTTGCAGGAAATGGTCCAGGTGCTCACCAACACCCATCGCACACCTACGCAAATCCGGGGACCTACACGGTAACCCATATTGTGTTCACTCAAGCCGGATGCAGTGACACGATTTCACAAACCATCAACGTACTCCCACCTCCTGTTATCAATTTCAACTTCAACAACGCTTGCGTTTTTGACACAGTTAACACGACCAACCTTACTAATGACCCAAATTTAGCAGCCGTGACTTACCAATGGATTTGGGGAGACAACACCCCAAATGCGACAACCACGAACGCTTGGCATGTATATCAAAACCCGGGAACTTTTCAATTGGGTTTAGCTGCAACGAATATTGGTGGTTGTGTGGATACGTTATATCAAGCGGTAACCGTTCATCCGCTTCCGCCTGTTTTTGCAGGGAACGATACCACTATTTGTCCTGGCTTTAACATTCCTCTATTAGCAACGGGCGCGGTTTCTTATGTATGGGAAACGGGTACGACAAACGGAGGTTCCTACATTCCTCCTTCCAGTGAAATGATTACGGTAACTGGAACCGACGGAAACGGTTGCGTGAACTCGGACTCCTTGTACGTTACTTTGTATCCTGCAGCCATCGTGGCTGCCGGACCGGATGTTAGCGTCTGTGATGGAAGTTCGGTAACCATCACCGGTTCTGGTGTTGCCAATTATTCCTGGGATAATGGATTATTGGATGGTCAAACATTTACCCCTCCCGTGGGAGTAGTGACCTACACCGTGACAGGAACGGACGTAAACGGATGTATTGACACTGATCAAATGTTGCTAACTGTTTGGGCTAATCCCGTTGTAAGTGCAGGAAACGATCAAATCATTTGTGAAGGTGATTCCACCGTGTTATCGGGAAGCGGTGCGGTGAGTTATGTTTGGAACAATGGTGTGATAAATAACGACTACTTCATTCCTCTGATTAACAATAACTATACAGTTACTGGGACCGACATCAACGGATGTATAAATACCGATACAATGGCAATAACTATTGAAAATGCGGCATTTCCTTCGTTTACTGCTCCGGTGCTTGCCGATTGTATTCCTTTCACCTTCATACTCAACAACACATCAACAGGGACACCCTTTACGGCTGCCGAATGGTCTTTCGGTAATGGCGCCACGGCATTTGGTTCAGGCCCAATTTCTTACACCTTCAATACCCCAGGATGCTACGATATAGGACTAACCTTAACTACAGCACTGGGATGTGAATGGGAAACCATAGTTCAAAATTATTTATGCGCTTACCCTTTACCCATTGCCGATTTTGAACCAAGCCCGATGGTTATTACGGATTTAGAAAATACCAGCACCATGATTAACCAGAGTAATGGGGGTAGTTCTTATGTATGGGATTTTGGCGATGGTACAAGTTCTACAGAATTTGAACCCTTACACTTCTTTCCAAACACTACATCAGCTAATTACTTGATTACGCTGATTGTCTACACACAATATGGATGCACTGATACGACCAACCGCGTGGTAACACTCAACGAAACACAGTTAATCTATGTACCGAACACCTTTACACCCGATGGCAATGAATACAATCAATCTTGGTTTCCAGTCATCAGCGCAGATTTTGATCCCTATGAATACTCTTGTTACATCTACGATCGATGGGGAGAATTGATTTGGGAAAACCATAACCATTTGGTTGGCTGGGATGGTCGTAGGATTAACGGATCAAGCATTCAAGACGGCGTATATACCTGGAAAATCATCATTAAATCACCCTATCGGGATGAAAGAAAGGCCTTTGTTGGACATGTTACCTTGTTGCGATGATACACCATACCTTAGCCTAAGAAATTGTAAATTCCCTGCATACCTACAGGCATGTAATGCTGAAGGGAACAAGCTGCATCAAGGAAAACTGGAAACGATGAGAAACCTGTAAATGGATTCACTGCACCCTATTCGGTGTAGGTAACGCCCCTTAACAATCTTGGCTAAAAAAGTCTTCAACTGATAACTTCAAAAAATTATTGTTAATTTTACTTAAACAAGCAACGGAAAAGATGCTTGTTCGTACACGGAGAAACTCTATAACCCGTCAACTGGATGCGCACATTTATTCTTGCCATATGTCTATATGTAGTTCAAATAAGCTACTCGCAAATTGTCATGTGCTTGGGGCAGGACACTGCAGCATGCCCAGGACAATCTGTTACCATCAACAATTGTAACGTTGGAAACATCAACAATGTAGCCGGAATTTACTTAAATCAACCGAGTCAAGTGAATTTATCCGATGACCAGTGGTCAGGAGTAGTCAACGTCGGATTTCCATTTAATTTTTATGGACAGAATTACACGCAATGTGTCATTGGTTCGAACGGGCTTATATCCTTTAATCTCAATAACGCTAACGGTTATTGTCCCTGGTCGTTAGGAGGAATTCCTCCCCTACCAAATATGCAGTTAACCTCCGCACGAAATTCCATCATGTTGACTTACCAAGATATCAACCCAAGTCTAGGAGGACAAATTCAATACCAAACGATTGGTGTGGCACCCAACCGACGTTTTGTGGTTCTTTACAAAAATATCATGATGTTTAGTTGCACCCAACAATGCAATTACATGGCGATTGTATTATACGAAACCACCAACGTGTTTGAATTGCATATTGGAAACAAACCTATTTGCCAAGGTTGGAATGGTGGATTGGCCATCCAAGGATCCGAAAATAATCCGATGACGGTTGCTCACATTACACCTGGTCGAAATAATACCGTTTGGGGAGCAAACCAAGATGGAAGAAGGTTCACGCCAACCGCTCCAAACAATACGAACCAATACACCATCTCTCAAATTCCATATATTTTGGTTTCCAGTCCCGGAACGAATTTTCTTTGGGTCAATACTTTAGGGCAAACCTTTCCTTACAACAACGGTGTTCTCGTTGTCAACAACATCCCTTCGCCGGGCCCAACGGGCTATTATTTATCCGCCTCAGCCTGTAACGCAAATGTAGGTTCCATTACCAATGATACGACGTGGCTTTCCATTGGGGGAGCAGCAGTAAATGTTACCGTGGTCAATGACATTTGCTCACAAAGCATTGGATCAGTTACCGCCAATCCTACTGCAGGAACGCCTCCTTTTACCTACACCTGGACTCCCAACATCGGCAACACCCAAACGGTCAACAACCTACCTGCGGGTACCTATACGGTGAGTGTTCAAGACGCAAGTGGCTGTCCAGCAACCGGAACTGGAATTATTGGTGACACCCCTGCCCAATACTCAGCTACCATGACCCAAGTAAGTTGTCCTGGGGGTAACGACGGAACTGCTACTGCCCAAATTATCCCACCTGCAGCTGGTACCACCTACGCCTGGAGCAATGGTCAAACTACTCAAACTGCAACGGGATTAGCTGCCGGCACTTACACTTGCGTTGTTTCGACACCCACGGGTTGTTCGGGATCGGTAAGTACAACAATTACTGAAATCCCGGGTATGCAACTTACCTTATCCAATGTGGTTAATGCGAACTGCAACAGTGCCTCGAACGGAACAGCAACGGTAAGTGTAATACAAGGTACGCCTTCGTACAGTTATCAATGGGTTGGAGGTTCGGCCTCTACGGGGAATTCAGCTATCGATTTAGGAGCAGGGCCGCACACCGTAATCGTAACCGATGCAAACGGATGTACGGTAGACACCCTCATCGTAATAAGTGAACCCCCTCCTCTTTCCATTTTGTCTTTGACACAAGACACTATGATTTGCCCGGCGGCAAGTATCGTACTTTCGGCTCTGGGTACAGGGGGATCTTCTCCCTACATTTACAGTTGGGTTGACAACGCAGGTAATGTATTCGGACCGGGAAGTTCCGTGACCGTTGATCCATCAGGGACTCCAACGCAGTATTGTGTTACGCTTTCCGAGCAGTGCGGATCGCCTAGTGTTCAGGAGTGTTTGACAATTACGTTTCCTACTCCGATAGTTCCAAGCATCGTCCCCAATTATTCTATACTCTGCATGCCGGGAAATTTCACGTTTAGCAACAACTCCAGCAACAGTTCTGAGATTGCAACAACCCAATACACCTTTTCAAACGGCGATCAAATCGTTGTGCCGGGAAACCAAAGTTTCTCAAACACTTTCTCGAGTCCTGGATTTTATTCCGTTAGTATGACTACCACTTCAATTTATGGTTGTGCCTATTCGAACAGTATACAAGATTTGGTTGAAGTAACCCCGTTGCCGATTGCGGATTTCGTGCTCTCAAGAAATCCTGTAACTTGGTTTGAAACGAACGTGCAAGCTAACGATAACTCCCAAGGAAATATTGTTGATTGGCAGTGGAGCTGTGCGGGTGCGGAGCAAATTACGAGCAATGGAATGAGTGCAACATTCACATTTCCGCAAGGTCAAGTTGGAACCCATTACATTCATTTAACGGTGACAACGGCTCAAGGATGCTCCGACTCGGTAAGCCTTCCCTTTCAGATTATTCCTGATGTGGTATTTTATGTTCCGAACACCTTTACACCGGACGACGACGAACATAATCAAACTTGGAAATTTTATGTGGATGGTATTGATCCATCAGGTTTTCACTTGGTGGTATACAATCGGTGGGGACAAATCGTTTGGGAAACTTATGATGCTTCGGCAGAATGGGATGGTCAGTACGCTGGGAATAAGGTTATGCCGGGAATTTACACATGGACAGCCTGGTACAAGGAACGTGACAGCGACGGTAAAAAAATAAAGCAAGGATTTATCAATGTTCTTAGGTAAATTATGAATAAGGCCATTGTCTTGACAGCTCTTATTTTCAGTTTCGTTGCTTGCGGCGTAATTGAGTTAAGTTCTTTACCCATAGTTTCAACTCCGTCCGCAAAGCCCCAATTAACCAACGACGAAGTTATCAAAGGCTTGAAAGAAGCGCTCTCCATTGGGATCAAAAACTCTGTGGATTCAACTTCCATTACCGATGGATTTTTAAAAAACATTGCCATTAGGCTTCCTTTTCCTCCAGATGCGATGAAAGTCCGAGAAAAGGCAATTAGTTTAGGCATGCAAGGACAAGTGGACAAATTTGAAACTACGCTCAACAGAGCTGCCGAGGAAGCAGTAAAAGAAGCATTGCCTATATTTAAGCAAGCCATTTTAAATATGTCGATACAGGATGGGTTCGCTATTTTAAAAGGAGGTGATGGATCAGCTACAAAGTTTTTAAAAGATAAAACCACAGACAGCCTTGTTGTCGCCTTTCTTCCCAAAGTTAAAAATGCCACCAGCAAAGTCCAATTAACTTCTTATTGGAATCCAATTATTACGAAATACAATGCGGTTACTCAATTTACAGGAGGTGAAAAAATCAATCCGGACCTGGATACCTACGTAACCCGGTTGGCAATCAAAGGCCTTTTCGTTATAGTCGAAAAAGAAGAAAATAAAATCCGTAAAAATCCGGGAGCAAGGGTAACAGACCTACTGCAAAGGGTGTTCGGTAGCCTATAACTCATTCCATTGAAATTTTATCCCCCCACTGAACTTGCCCTAAATTCTAAAGGACAGATTTATCACCTCGGTTTATTTCCGCATGAAATTGCGGAAACGGTTCTTTTAGTCGGTGACCAAGACCGGGTGCCTCTTATCTCGGCATTTTTTGACTCCATTGAACATCAAAGCCAACACCGGGAATTTGCGTGCCACACCGGTAGGTATCGAGGAAAAAGGGTAACTGCCTTATCAACGGGAATCGGAACCGATAACATTGATATTACGGTCAACGAGTTAGACGCTCTCGTCAATATTGACTTGAGCACGCGTAACGAAAAAGCTGAAAAAAAGTCGCTGAACTTGATTCGCATTGGTACCTGCGGAATTTTGCAGCCGGAAATACCCGTTCACAGTTATTTAGTGTCAACTCATGCTTTTGGATTGGATAACGTAGCGCACTTTTACGATATACCGTTCAATGATTTGGAGAGAGCAATGAATGAACGAATACGAGCGTTTCTTCAACTTCCAAGAGAAATCAATACATATTTTATTGCTGCGGATGACAACCTTACCTATGCGCTAACAGGTTCTCAATGTTTTCCGGGGATTACAATAACCAGTTCTGGTTTTTATGGTCCGCAAGGTCGTGCCTTGAGGCTTGGGACTAAGCTAGAAGGCATTCAATTAAAGGCACAATATTTCTCGGAAAATAACTTACGGCTTATCAATTTCGAAATGGAAAGTTCGGCCTTATTTGCCCTTGGAAAAAGCCTCGGACATCGTTGTGCCACCATTTGTTTGGGCATTGCTAACAGGCCAAAAACCACGTTTTCCAAAGGATACCAAGATGCAATGCAAAACCTGATTAAATTCGTGCTCGATAGGATTTAACTCATTCTCTTAAATGCTTATCCAATGTGATATGCAGGTTCAGTCCCCTTAGCTCATTTCCTTTTGCAATGATTTCTCCTGTGCCGTCAATTAAAAATGCAGTTGGTATGGAATTAACCCCGTAAAGGTCGGAGATTGCGTTTCCCTCATCAAGTCCATGGTATTTCCACGTCATGTTATCGGACTCAATAGTTTGTTTCCACAGGGAGGCCTCGCGATCTAACGAAACACTAAATACGGTAAAACCCTTACCTTGTTGAAAGCGCTTTTTTTTGTATTTCCGGTAGGCCTCCACCACATTCGGCATTTCCTTTCTGCACGGTCCGCACCATGATGCCCAAAAATCTATAAGCACCATTTTTCCCCGTAATTTGGAAAGTTTCAATTTTTTACCCGAAGGAGAAACCATGGTAATTTCTGGAGCGAGTCCATTGGGAACGCTATTTTTCTCAACAAAGACAAAGGAGGCACATGCTATCACTACGCAAACACCAAGTAAGGCAAATAATCTAAATTTATTCATCGTATTCTCCGAATATCTGCTCCGATATTGTTCAAGCGGATTTCGATATCCTGGTATCCTCTATCGATTTGTTCGATATTGTGAATTACGCTTTTTCCTTTCGCTGAAAGCGCTGCGATTAAGAGCGATACCCCCGCCCTTATATCAGGAGAAGTCATCGAGATTCCCTTTAATTGATGTTCGCGGTTTAAACCTATTACCGTTGCTCGATGTGGATCGCAGAGAATTATTTGTGCTCCCATATCAATCAATTTATCCACGAAAAATAAGCGCGACTCAAACATTTTTTGGTGAATTAAAACAGAACCTTTTGCTTGGGTAGCGACCACCAAAATAATCGACAATAAATCCGGGGTAAAACCGGGCCAAGGAGCGTCATAGATGGTCAAAATTGAACCATCGATGAAGGTGTCAATCTCGTAATTTTCTTGCCTTGGGACAAAGATATCATCTCCCCTTCGCTCCAATTTTATCCCTAATCTGCGAAAAACGTTGGGAATGATTCCAAGGTTGTCCCAACTTACATCTTTAATGGTAATTTCCGATTGGGTCATTGCAGCTAATCCGATAAAACTACCTATTTCGATCATATCAGGCAAAATTCTGTGAAAACAGCCTTTAAGCTCTTTCACTCCCTCAATCTGTAACAAGTTAGAACCAACACCGGTAATTTTGGCTCCCATAGAATTCAGCATTTTACACAATTGTTGAATGTAGGGTTCACAGGCAGCATTGTAGAAAGTGGTTTTTCCAGCCGCCATAACAGCCGCCATCAAAATATTTGCAGTACCTGTGACAGATGCCTCATCTAAATGAATAAAAGTTCCCTTTAATTGTTTTGCTTCAATAGAGTAAAAGTGCTCTCCTGCGTCGTAGTTAAATTTTGCACCAAGAAGGGTAAAACCCTCAAAGTGAGTATCCAATCGACGGCGACCAATTTTATCCCCGCCGGGTTTTGGGATAAAGCCCTTGCCAAACCGAGCCAATAAAGGACCAACAATCATGATTGACCCCCGAAGTGATGAAGCACGCTTCTTAAAGTCTTCGGTTTCGAGATACGATAAATCAATGTCTTTCGCCTGAAAAATGTAAGTTCCTTTCTCGACTTTTTCCACCTTCACCCCCATAGTTTGCAAGAGGCTTATTAATTTATTAACATCAATGATGTCTGGAACATTGGAAATGGTGACTTTTTCTGGGGTTAGCAAGGGTGCACACAGAACCTGAAGCGCTTCATTCTTTGCTCCTTGAGGATATAAATCCCCCTTCAAGCACTTTCCTCCATGAATTTCGAAAGATGGCATTATTTCCTAAATTTTTTCTTTTGTTTTTGCTTAAAGTTCTTATTGAATTTTTTATTCGCAGTTCCAATGCCCATTGATTTAAGTAAGACGTTGGTGTTCATCAATTCATCCGGATTTTCCAAAACAAGGGCTCCCTTTGATAATTCTTTTAACTGATTAGCAATTACATTGTTTTCGACCGTATCGTTATTATATGCCAAAAATTGTTTTTTCATAAAATTCGCCATGGTAATTTTCAGATATTCCCTCTCCTCCAACGAATCGATGGTTGAAGCCGACTCCAATATCTCTTGTATATACTTTCCATAATGACCGTATTTAATATTGCTATTGGGATACTCAACTCGTTGTGGCTTTTCCTTTAGCGACTCTGCCTTTGGTGTATCGTACGGGGAATCCACGTCCAATTGAAAGTTTGACATAACGAACAGGTGCGTCCATAGTTTATGACGAAAATCATCTACGTCACGTAGATGAGGATTTAATTGGCCCATTACTTCAATGATTGCCTGAGCAGCCCTATTTCGTTCCTTGCGATCTGCTATTTCCAAGGCATGAGCAATCATGTTTTGAACGTTTCTCCCATACTCTGGAAGGAGAAGTGCCCCTCTCGTGGTATTGTATTCCATTTAATTTTCTATTTTTTGCCCTAAAGCATTCATGTAAATATCGCGCGCTTCATCGATAAAACCAAAAGGTTCTAAATCAATTTGCAATTTACCTTTCGTGACGTGACCCAATAATACTACCGGAACCGTGGCTTTTTTCCAGAATTCGTTGAATTGATCGCGTTTTTCCTCGGGAAGTGTCACGACCACTCTCCCCTGTCCTTCCCCAAATAAAAATGCGTCGGTTCTTACCTCCATATCCGTTTCAATATCAAATCCTAAGCCTCGGGGCAAGCCCATTTCCGTAAGGGTGACAAAAAGACCACCGTCTGCAACATCGTGAGCAGCATTAATCAATCCTAAGTCGATCATTTTTCGGACGGTTGCCTGCATTTCATACTCCTTATCCAAGTCAAAGTAAGGCACGGGGGATAACTTAATTCCATGAATGGAATACAAATATTCGGAGCAACTAAAATCATCGGTATAATTTCCAACCAGATATATCAAATCGCCCTTGTCCTTAAAATCCAAGGTCATACACCGATTTTTATCCTCTAAAACCCCTATCATACCAATAGTTGGTGTTGGAAAAACAGGAACTTCTTTGCCCCCAATTATGCTTTGATTATAAAAAGAAACATTTCCTCCGGTTACGGGAGTCGAAAACTTTATGCAAGCAGCACTCATTCCCTTAATGGATCCGACGAATTGCCAGTAACTCTCAGGATTATGCGGGTTTCCGAAGTTCAAGCAGTTGGTAACCGCAGAAGGCACACCCCCTGAAACGGTAATATTCCTAGCCGCTTCCGCTACGGCAATCATGGTCCCAACCTCGGGGTTTGCATGGACGTATCGAGAGTTACAATCTACCGTCATCGCGAGTGCTTTTTTTGTGCCTTTCACTGACACAATAGCCGCATCCGTTGGTGCATTTGTGGACATATTGACCGTGCCCACCATGGAATCGTATTGTTCGTAAACCCAACGTTTTGAAGCAATATTTGGTAAACCCAGTAACTGAAAGGCAATATTTTTAAGGTCCTTTGGAACCGGAATTGAATCGGACTTGAAACTAAGTGCCTCCCTAAAATAAGCCGGTTCTGCATATTCTCTGCGATATTGAGGTGCTCCACCCCCTAAAACCAGGGAATCAGCAGGAACATCCCCTACGAGAACATCGTTCATAAAATACCTAACGCGTCCGGTTTCCGTGACATGGCCTATCTGTTCAGCGTGCAAATCCCACTTTTCAAAAATTGAGGTTACGACAGATTCTTTTCCTTGATGAACTACTACCAGCATTCGCTCTTGCGACTCCGATAGAAGGATTTCGTAAGGAAGCATGTTCGCTTGACGCGTGGGTACTTTATTCAAATAAATGTCCATTCCAACCCCACCCGATGCGGACATTTCTGTGGTAGAACAGGTGATTCCGGCAGCCCCCATGTCCTGCATTCCTACAACAGCATCCGTTTGAGCCAACTCCATGGTCGCCTCCAAAAGCAGTTTTTCCATAAAAGGATCCCCGACTTGAACGGAGGGTAAATCATTCGCTGAGTCCTCCGTGATATCTTTCGATGCAAAAGCGGCTCCTGCAATTCCGTCTTTACCGGTGGCAGACCCCACAATGAACACGGGATTTCCAACTCCTTTAGCCGTTGCTGAAATAATTTTCTTGGTATCGATTAATCCGGCAGAAAACGCATTAACCAAGGGATTTGTATTAAAAGAACTGTCAAAAAAAACCTCGCCCCCGACAATAGGAATTCCGAAAGCATTTCCGTAATCTCCAATGCCTTTAACAACTCCTTTTACGAGCCACTTAGTTCTTGGTAGGTTCAAATCACCAAAACGCAAGGAATTCAGTTGCGCAATAGGCCTAGCACCCATGGTAAAAATATCGCGATTGATACCCCCCACACCTGTTGCAGCACCTTGATAGGGTTCCAAAGCACTCGGATGATTATGCGATTCAATCTTGAAAACACATCCTAGTCCATCGCCAATATCCACAATACCTGCATTTTCTTCTCCCGCCTTAACCAGCATATGAGGGCCGTCTTTAGGAAGCGTTTTCAACCAAAGAATGGAGTTTTTATAAGAGCAGTGCTCCGACCACATGACGGAATACACGGCAGTTTCGGTAAAATTTGGAGTTCTCCCTAAAATTCCTTGAATGGCCTCGAACTCTTCTGCAGTTAACCCAAGATCGCGAGCCTGTTCCAAAGTTGCTGCCTTCTGCACACTTAATTCCATAGATGAATTTGTACAAAAATAATCAATATCTCAAGACCTCAATTTACAGATTGAACAAAAAAAAATCCCGTAAACGGGATTTTATAAGAGGTCGACAAGCAGACTTTAATGTCCACAATGCACAACGTATGTGCCAGTAGAATCTGTGTAGCCGTTAGCTTCCAGTTCTTCTATTTCATCGCCGCATTTTTCACCGATTTCAATTTCGGCGCCATCCTTATCATAATGGCAGTCTGCACATTTGTTCTTTTTACAAGAAACGAAGGCAAAGGCAAGGGCAAACGAGAACGTCATTAAAATTACTTTCATGGTATTGAGGATTTAAAATTACTAGTTAAGGCGTAAGAAACACTCAAGTATGCGTTTCTTCCTGGAAAAGGCATTTGAATGTTTTTCAAACGCGAAAGATGATCAATGTAGTACGTATTCAGCAAATTGCGGACACCTGCTTTTAAGGTAAGTGCTTCTTTCTTTCCAAAAACAACGCTGATCGCAGCGTCTAGTACGTGGTAAGCTGGTGATGCGGTTTCATTGAAGGCAACTTGATTTTGAGGCCCCATTAAGGTCGATTGGACCACGAAATCCCTCAAACTTACTTTTTTACCCAAATTCAGTTCATAGCGAAGGGAATTCATCAATCGAGGCTGAGGAATGAGAGAAACGGAACTGTCACCCAAAGCATTTACGGCAATGTATGAAACCGAAACTTCCCAATGAAGTCTGTGGGCGAAATGAGGGTGAAAATGGAATCCTAAATCCAACCCGTAAAATAACACCTGGTTATTTTGAACGTAAGAAAAAGCAGGAATTCCCTCCATTAACGTATCAAGCGATTCTAAATAGATGTAATCTCTCACATAATTGCCAAAGGGATTGACCAACAATACTCCGTGTTCGGTTTGACGTTCGAATGTTAAGTCTAATTGGGTTGCCTTTTCAGACTTTAGGTCTTTTTTTCCAACCTCATACCTCAGTGCACCATGATGGTATCCGTCTGAAAACAATTCCGTGAGGTGTGGGGCACGAAAACCAGTGGACACATTCGCCCTTAAAATGCTCTTGCCAGAAGATCGAACCGCCCCGAAAGTTCCATTAAATCCGTAATAATTTAATGCCGGTTGACCTTGCATATCCACATTTAATCCCCGAAAATCATACCGAATACCTCCTTGCAAGTTCCATTTACCGAAGTCGGCAGTTAGGGAAGTAAAAATACCCGCATCCAGTACCTGAGCATTCGGAATCAACGTGTCAGACGGGTTCTTAACATTCGAATTGTCCTGAAACATGCCTTGAAAGCCTGTAATTGAGCGAATCTTGGAAGTCCATTTATAAGTCCATTTAAACTGTGCAATGGTATTCGAAAGCAACATGCTCAATGAGGGAACGCTTATTTTTTCATCGTATTCAATTAGGCGATTTGCGGTACCTCCCATCATCAACTGCAGGTCTGACTTATCAAGGTACCAATGCGCACTTGCCTGGAGCAAATGGTTTTGGAAATATTGTGCCGGTAATTCGTAGTTTCTACCACGTTCTTCCACCTGAAAAGTTAATGGGGTTGCTGTTGAGTCGTGCGTATGGCCGGGAATTCCGACTATCGAATGACTCATTGTATATCTTAAGGCATAGAGGCCTCGCTTTCCAGAATATGAAAGGTTGAGTTTTCCACCGATGTCGTTAAACCTTGAATTTTTGGCAAAAGTTCCGTTTGGCAATTGAAAATCTGCGTGGTTCGAATAATTCAATGCAAATAACCAACGAAATCGTTTGTAGGATTCCCGAAACATTACCTGAACTCTTCCACCCATAGAATTTGAGAATGCTTCCACGCCTGCGTCTACTGCCCTGGACCCGAGCGGAACGAACGGAGCGTCTACCAGATAGATAACCCCTCCCAAGGCGTCCGCGCCGTACAACAAGGTAGACGGCCCCTTGATCACTTCAGCGCCTGAAATACCGAGAGAAGTAAGCCCTATACCATGATCCCCTCCCCACTGCTGTGCCTCTAGCCGCATCCCGTTTAATAGAGTAACAATACGCATACCTTGCATGCCGCGGATCACCGGCTTACTAATACCATTGCCCAAGGGTGCTGCGTAAACACCCGGAATTTTACCTATTAGCTCGCCTAAATTAACCGAAGAAATAGCGTTTAAATCCGATAACTTTCGGCTTTCTACATGGAACGGATTCTTATTCTTCAACACCATTGCACCTGAAGAAACCGTTACTTCATGTAGGTCAAGGTGTTTAGCCAATAAATAAACAGTCACATTGGGAGCGTCGAATGAAAGTTCATCGTAAAAAATACGGTAACCTGCCGCCACCACTTTAACAGGATTCAACCCGCTTTTACAAGAGGTGCACTGAATTCTTCCTGCGGCATCTGTAATGTAACTTTGATCTGAGTGAGGAAAATACACCGTACACCCAGAAATCGGAAGTTTGCCCGTACTGTCTAAAACGGTGACTTGTATGGCCTGAGCATTTCCGGTCAAGTTTAAGTAAAAAAGAGTAAAGAACAGAAGATACTTGTACATAGAATTCATTAATGCAACTAAGTTGCGTTTTGCAAATATATTACAAATGCACAAAACGAAAGTAATTAAGTGTAAAAATTTCTTCGTTGTAACATCTAACCCAAGGTGTTGGGCTTTAAGCAATTTCATCAGCCAAAAACGCCTCCGATCTTGATCAATTCAGCTGTTTAATCGTTGATCGAAAAAAAAACTCTAATGGCCGCAAATTTTATACACTTTTTCGCTCTTTACCATATCTTACCAGAAACAATCCTTGTAACTAACATCGGGAAATTGAGGAAATTTAACCTTTCATGCGATAAAAACGCAACCTGCCCGATACTTATGCATTCAGCTATTTTCGTTAATTTTGATCCCAAATAAAAGGGTATGAATTATGATATTATAGTTATCGGAAGTGGTCCGGGCGGTTATGTTACAGCAATAAGAGCCTCACAATTAGGAATGAAAACAGCCATTATTGAGAGGGAATCGCTAGGGGGAATTTGTTTAAATTGGGGCTGTATCCCAACTAAGGCGTTGCTAAAAAGCGCACAAGTTTTTGAATACCTGCAGCATGCGGCTGATTACGGAATTGCCGTAAAAGAAGCCTCTGCTGATTTCGGTGCCGTTGTGAAGCGTTCCCGGGATGTCGCCAATGGCATGAGCGCAGGTATCCAATTCTTAATGAAAAAAAATAAAATCGATGTCCTCAAAGGAACAGCCAAAGTTGCTCCTAACAAACAAGTTATTGTAGTCGATGAAGCAGGTAAGTCAACAAGTTATGGTGCTGGAAAGGGCGTGATTATTGCGACAGGTGCGCGTTCTAGAGAACTTCCAAACCTGCCTCAAGACGGAAACAAAATTATTGGTTATCGACAAGCCATGACACTTACCCAACAACCGAAAAAACTCGTGGTGGTGGGTTCAGGCGCGATTGGGGTGGAATTCGCTTATTTTTACAATGCTATGGGAACGGAAGTTACCCTTATTGAATACCTGCCAAATATCGTTCCGTTGGAGGATGAAGATGTATCCAAGCAACTTGAAAAATCGTTCAAGAAATCAGGTATTACTATTATGACCGAGACTTCAGTGGAATCTGTTGACACAAAAGGGAAAGGGTGCGTTGTTACGGTTAAAACTTCGAAAGGAGAAGAAAAAATAGAATGCGATGTGGTATTGTCTGCAGTTGGTGTGCAAGCCAACATTGAAGAATTAGGTGTAGAAGAAGTTGGCATCATTCAAGATAAAGGAAAAATTATGGTCGACGAATTTTATCAAACCAACATTCCCGGTTACTATGCCATCGGAGATTTAGTGCCAGGGCCGGCTTTAGCGCATGTAGCCTCAGCCGAAGGAATAATCTGCGTTGAAAAATTGGCAGGTCATCATCCTGATCCGCTTAATTATAACAACGTGCCCGGTTGCACCTATTGCTCTCCTGAAGTCGCTTCGGTAGGCATGACTGAAAAAGCCGCCATAGCTGCAGGACTTGACGTTAAAATCGGGAAATTTCCTTTCTCTGCTTCTGGAAAGGCCAGTGCTGCCGGAGCAAAGGACGGCTTTGTAAAATTAATTTTCGACGCAAAATACGGAGAGCTTTTAGGGGCCCACATGATTGGAGCCAACGTAACTGAAATGATTGCAGAAATCGTGGCCATCCGCAAATTGGAAACTACCGGCATGGATTTGATCAAAACGGTGCACCCCCATCCTACCATGTCTGAGGCTATTATGGAAGCCGCAGCTGCCGCATACGGTGAGGTCATCCATCTTTAAGATTAAGTCCTTTCATCGTGAAACGGGGCATTGCACGATCAACTACCGGATAAAACTTGTAAAAACGGCACAAAATTTAGAATTTATCGTGCTATTTATGACAAATCGTCACTGATTTTTGAAAATTTTTCCTTGTTTGTCATACTCTTCCTGATGGCACGTTCCTTGAGCCATTCTCTACGTTAAAATTTAAATAACATAAAATGGGAAAAATAATTGGAATTGACTTAGGTACCACGAACTCATGCGTATCAGTCATGGAAGGTAATGAGCCGGTGGTTATTACCAATTCAGAAGGAAAGAGAACAACGCCATCGGTTGTTGCATTTGTAGAAGGAGGCGAGCGTAAGGTCGGAGATCCTGCAAAGCGTCAGGCAATCACCAATCCGAAAAAAACAATTTATTCAATCAAACGCTTCATGGGAAGCAGCTACGATGAATCGAAAAGAGAAATCAAACGCGTTCCTTACGAGGTGGTCAAAGGCGATAACAATATGCCTCGGGTGAAAATCGATGATCGATTATACTCTCCTCAAGAAATTTCGGCCATCATTTTACAAAAAATGAAAAAAACCGCCGAAGACTATCTAGGAACCGAAATCACTGAGGCGGTTGTTACAGTACCAGCATATTTTAATGATGCTCAACGTCAGGCTACGAAAGAAGCCGGAGAAATTGCCGGACTCACCATTAAACGAATCATCAACGAACCCACTGCAGCAGCTCTAGCTTACGGTCTTGACAAAAAGGGCATAGACCAAAAAATCGTAGTATTCGATTTTGGCGGTGGTACTCACGACGTGTCGGTTCTAGAATTGGGAGACGGCGTATTTGAGGTATTATCTACAGACGGTGATACGCATTTAGGAGGCGATGATGTCGATAACGCGATAATTACCTGGTTAGCTGAAGAATTCAAAGCGGAAGAAGGCATTGACCTTCGCGAGGATCCGATGGCGCTACAACGTTTAAAAGAGGCTGCAGAAAAAGCCAAAATCGAACTGTCCTCAACCACATCGAGTGAGATTAATTTGCCTTACATAATGCCAGTAAATGGTATACCAAAACACTTGGTTAGAACTTTGCAACGGGCGAAATTTGAGCAATTGATTTCCACCATAGTGGAACGAACCATCGCTCCATGTCGATCAGCATTGAAGAATGCCGGCTTGAGTCCAAAAGACATTAACGAAATCATTTTAGTTGGAGGTTCGACGAGAATTCCCATTATCCAAGATGCTGTCGAAAAGTTTTTCGGGAAAGCCCCCTCGAAGGGCGTCAATCCGGACGAGGTAGTAGCCGTTGGTGCTGCTATCCAGGGAGGCGTATTAACGGGTGAAGTGAAAGACGTGTTATTGTTGGACGTAATTCCCTTATCGGTAGGTATCGAAACCATGGGAGGCGTTTTTACCAAGTTAATTGATGCGAATACCACAATTCCCACAAAGAAGTCGGAGGTTTTCTCCACTGCCGCTGACAGCCAGCCTGCTGTAGATATCCATGTACTGCAAGGTGAGCGCTCCATGGCTGCCGATAACAAAACCCTTGGGAGATTCCAATTGGCTGACATACCACCTGCGCCCCGAGGTGTACCCCAAATTGAAGTAACCTTTGACATTGATGCCAATGGTATCATGAATATTTCGGCAAAAGACAAAGGCACAGGAAAGGAGCAATCCATCAAAATTGAATCCAAATCGGGCTTAAGTGATGCGGAAATCGAGCGCATGAAAGCTGAGGCTCAAGCTAATGCTGACACGGACAAGAAAAGACGAGATGAAGCAGACTTAATCAACAAGGCTGATTCAACCCTTTTCCAAACAGAACGTCAGCTAAAAGAATACGGAGACAAAATCCCTGCCGACAAAAAACAAGCAATAGAAGATGCCCTGAATGAGTTAAGAAAGGAGTTCGAAGCTAAAAACATGGAAAATTTAGAGCCTGCAATGGAAAAACTAAACCAAGTGTTTCAAGCTGCTTCCCAAGACCTGTACAATGCATCGAATGCTCAGGGAGCCGCTGGAAACGATTCAAGTACAACTGCGGAGGCGGGGAATCCCGAAGATGAGGTTACGGACGTTGACTTTGAAGAGGTAAGCGATAAAAAGTAACGGAAATTAAACAGCGTGAAAAAGGGTTTTAACAGGCCCTTTTTCTATTTTTACATATGCTCCATCACAAAATTCTATTAAATCCCAACAGTTCTGAGTGGGCCGTATTTATCCATGGTTTTGGGGGGAGTTCCAACGTTTGGTTTAAACAGACCCGAGCATTCAATGAACATTTTAACTTGCTGTTAATCGATCTCCGTGGTCACAGAAAGTCGCAAAACCTACCTCACATAGCTAAATATTCTTTCGCACTCATCGCCAAAGATGTCGCCGAAGTCTTAGAATTCCTGAACATTAAAAAAGCACATTTTATAGGGTTATCCTTGGGCAGTATCATCATCCGTCAGGTTGCCTTAAACTATCCGCAATTAGTGAAATCTATGATTTTCGCGGGAGCTGTAACCCAACTCGATGTAAAGTCGCGGTTCTTTCTTAAATTGGGAAGAACCTTACAACCTATTCTTCCTCACATGACTTTATACAAGTTATTTGCCAACATCATTATGCCAAAAGATAACCACAAGGAGTCGCGAAGTATTTTTATCGAAGAGGCTAAACAACTCACGAAAAAAGAATTCAATCGCTGGTTCAAACTTACAAACCGAGTCGCGAAGTATTTAAACTACCTGCATCACCAAAACAAAGACGACAAGGCATTGTACATCATGGGCAGCGAAGACCACTTATTTGTGGGACCGGCCAAAGACATTGTGCACGGCAACCCCAACATGCAGTTGGAAATTGTCCAAGATTGCGGTCATGTAGTAAATGTCGAACAACCCGAAGCTTTCAATAAAATTGCCATTGAGTTCATTCAACAACAAGCATGATTTTCCCTCTATACCGGAAACATACCAGCGGAAAAAACCTGTATAAAATTTCGGACTACGAACATTTCATTGAAATACAGTGCCTTGGATCTAAAACTTTGGTGCATGAAGTGCAGGCTAAAACCTACTTTGAAAAAATCCGAATCCAGGAAATGGTCGAAGCGGCACCTCCTTATGCCCCCTCAACAGAAGCCGAATTCGAAGCACTTATGAACGGCTAAAATTCCTTAATTTTACGGCATAAATATAACCATGGAACCCGTAAGCCCATACCTGCCCCAACATAAAATTCGCATAGTAACTGCAGCCTCCTTGTTCGATGGACACGATGCTGCCATCAACATCATGCGAAGAATCATTCAGGCAACCGGTTGTGAAGTAATCCATCTTGGACACGATCGTTCGGTAGAAGAAGTGGTCAATTGTGCCATACAAGAAGACGTTCAAGCTATTGCCATGACCTCCTACCAAGGAGGGCACATGGAGTATTTCAAGTACATGTTCGACTTGCTGCAGCAAAAAGGAGCCCCGCATATAAAAATTTTTGGCGGTGGCGGAGGAACTATACTGCCTTCAGAAATTGATGAACTTCATGCCTACGGTATTGCTCGCATTTATCACCCCGACGATGGCCGAACTCTGGGATTACAAGGTATGATCAACGATTTAGTGCAACAATGCGATTTCCCGCTAGGAGAAACCTTGCCCGAGCACAGCACAGAATTTACCGTTGCCGAAGTGCCCAAAATCGCTCGCGCGATTTCCGCAGCAGAAAACTATGCGGCAAAACACGAATTGGACTTGAACGCTATCCGCACCCGAGCGGAAACTATTGCTACCCCCGTTTTAGGGATTACAGGAACCGGCGGTGCAGGAAAATCTTCTCTGGTGGATGAATTGGTACGCAGGTTTTTGATCGATTTTCCCGAAAAACACCTTGCCGTTGTTTCAGTCGATCCTTCCAAACGCAAAACAGGCGGCGCCTTGTTGGGCGACAGGATTCGAATGAACTCCATTAAAAGCGACCGCGTGTACATGCGATCCTTGGCGACACGACAATCCAACTTAGCCCTTTCGAAGCACGTCGCTGAAGCCATTTCAATCCTGAAAGTTGCAGGGTTTGATTTAATAATTTTAGAAACTTCAGGCATTGGTCAATCGGATACTGAAATCCTGGACCACAGCGATGTAGCGTTGTACGTAATGACCCCGGAATACGGCGCAGCAACGCAATTAGAGAAAATCGACATGCTGGATTTTGCCGATGTGATTGCCTTGAATAAGTTTGACAAGCGTGGAGCTTTGGATGCCCTGCGAGATGTTCGCAAACAATACCAACGCAACCACAATTTATGGGATAAACCCCTGGATGAAATGCCCGTTCACGGCACCATTGCTTCACAATTCAACGACCCTGGAATGAATACGTTGTACAAGATTGTCATGGATAAGGTAGTCGAAAAAACGGGGGCTTCCTTAGCATCGACCTTCGAAATAACCCGCGAAATGTCGGAGAAAATTTTCGTCATTCCGCCCGATCGCACGCGCTATCTATCCGAAATATCAGAAAACAACCGAACTTACGATCAGTGGGTTGACCAACAGGTGGAAGTTGCCAACCAATTGCAGGGATTACAAAGTTCCATAGATACATTAGCCAAAAGTAACTTATCCGATAAAGACCGATTAATCAAAGAAATTCAAGAACTTTTGGAACAAAAAAAACTGAACTTTGACCCTAAAAATTGGGGAATCCTGCAAAATTGGGACGCTAAAAAACAAACGTTTAAGAACCCGGAATATCAATTTAAAGTCCGTGACAAAGTTTTAAGCATCAATACCCATACGAAATCGCTTTCTCACAAACAGATACCCAAAGTAGCCATACCCAGGTATACGAGTTGGGGCGACATTCTACGATGGGTTTTGCAAGAAAATTTTCCTGGAGAATTTCCTTACACTTCTGGTTTATTTCCCTTTAAGCGAGAAGGCGAAGACCCTACAAGGATGTTTGCCGGTGAAGGAGGACCTGAACGAACCAACAAGCGATTTCATTATGTAAGCTTGGGAATGCCAGCAAAACGCCTTTCCACGGCCTTTGACTCGGTTACGTTGTATGGAAATGATCCGGCTACTCGACCGGACATTTACGGTAAAATTGGCAATTCGGGGGTATCGATCTGTTGTTTGGACGATGCCAAAAAACTGTATTCAGGTTTCGATTTAAGTCATCCAAATACCTCAGTATCGATGACCATCAACGGGCCTGCGCCCATGCTCCTTGGTTTTTTCATGAATGCCGCCATTGACCAAAATTGTGAAAAGTACATACGCAAACAGGGCTTAAGCGAGGAAACGGAAGCAAAGATTGCCGCCATGTACCGCGAGAAAGGCACGGAGCGACCGCGTTACCAGGGTGAACTGCCCGAAGGAAACGATGGATTAGGCCTCATGCTTCTTGGGGTAACGGGAGACCAAGTCTTACCAGCAGACGTTTACGCACAGATCAAAGCCGATACCTTAAAACAAGTTCGCGGAACGGTACAAGCCGATATCCTTAAAGAGGACCAAGCCCAAAATACCTGTATTTTCTCCACAGAGTTTGCCTTGCGGTTAATGGGCGACGTGCAGTCGTATTTTATCGACCACGCGGTGCGGAACTTTTATTCGGTATCCATATCCGGGTACCATATTGCAGAGGCGGGTGCTAATCCTATAACCCAGCTAGCCTTCACCCTCGCGAACGGATTTACCTACGTGGAGTATTATTTGAGTCGAGGCATGAACATCAACGACTTCGGACCCAACCTTTCGTTCTTCTTTTCGAACGGCATTGATCCTGAGTATGCCGTCATTGGCCGTGTGGCAAGACGGATATGGGCGAAAGCCCTGGCCAAAAAATACGGCGCCAATGCGCGAGCGCAGATGTTGAAATACCACATCCAAACCTCCGGACGCTCCTTGCACGCCCAAGAGATTGACTTCAACGACATTCGAACGACCTTGCAGGCTTTATACGCCATCTACGATAATTGCAATTCCTTGCACACGAATGCCTACGATGAGGCGATCACTACGCCAACGGAAGAATCGGTGCGTAGAGCGATGGCAATACAGTTAATCATCAACCGTGAGCTGGGTCTTGCCAAAAACGAAAATCCACTTCAAGGATCTTTTATCATCGATGAATTAACCGATTTGGTTGAGGAGGCTGTGCTTTCGGAATTCGACCGAATTACCGAAAGAGGCGGCGTATTGGGGGCGATGGAAACGATGTATCAACGGTCCAAAATTCAGGAGGAATCCCTGTATTACGAGACCCTAAAACATACCGGGGAATTTCCCATCATTGGGGTGAACACCTTTTTGAGTTCGAAAGGATCGCCTACGGTATTGCCCAAGGAAGTAATTCGTGCTACCGAAGAAGAAAAAGTCTACCAAATCAGCATGTTGGAACAATTACAGCGCACGCATGGAGCTGCTGCGCAAGAACAAATCCGTAAAGTGCAAGAAGCCGCCATCAACAACCGCAACATGTTTGAGCAACTGATGGAAGCCTGCAAGTACGCGTCCTTGGGACAAATCACGGAGGCCTTGTTTGAGGTGGGCGGTCAGTACCGCAGGAATATGTAGGGAAGAGGAGACTTTCTTTTGTCTTGGTACAAAAGAAACAAAAAATCAAGGCACGGGATTGCTTCTTGGTTCGGAAATTATTCCCCTCTTACAATTCCACTTCAATCGAACCATTTCATCCCCTCCTGAGCCGCTGTTTTGTCGGTGATTTTTCAACTACCTCCAAAAAAAAAGCGGCTCAGTTCGGCGCTGAAACCAAAACATCCGAGTGCCGGAAAACGTTGAATGCCGTTGGCGCATGTTTAAGGGACAAGTAAAGCGAACTGAAAACTGGGTACTGTGAGGAAGCCGAAGGATCGCCGAAACGGTCAGTTTTCAGGGGTGGAGCGCCGTTCCTTAAACCCTGCACCGAGCTTTTTGCTACATTGACGTACCCTGAGTAGTCCGCAGGGCGTACCGAAGGGTGCGGTAAAAAAGTAGCGTGTATATTAATCCCTATTCCTTCTCCTCAACCATTCTCAAGACTTGCTTTCCATGCCGATGGTGAATAGCGAAGGCCGTTAGATCGAAAGCAAAAAGAAAAGAACCTTGAAGTATGAGCCCTTTACCAAAACCGTTGAGTTGGTCTGCTTTGGCTTGGTTATTAAGCGCCATGCTGCGTAATAAAAACCCAGCGGTGATGTAAGCAATATCCAAGCCGGTATTGAAAAGAAAAATGCGCTCCGTTTTTTGCTGCTCGTTCAAGGTCGCCGACAAGGACATAACCGCCTTCGCATTGCGCGCTCTCAAATACCCCGGAATCGCCAAACCGAGATTTACCGCATTCCACATGACGTTCATCTGATGAAATGCCTTCGTCTCGGGATTCTTGGCCGTTGTCCATCCGATGGCTCCGGTGACGGCATTGGCGCTGGCCCAAGAACCTAAGCTCAGCATCAACGCTTGATCGCGCTTGTTCCGTTCCGCGTTGAAGGTTCGTAAGTCCTGGGCGTGCAACGCAAAAGACCAGAACAAACCTACAAATAGCATACGATATCCCATATTTTCAAAACACCCTAACCAACGAATGGTTCGATTGGATAATCCTGAGGCAACCATTTTTTAGGTAAACTTGTAACCATGACCCGTTTCAAAGTTCCTTGTAGCATGAAAACTTTATTTTCCTTGGCATTCTTTTTTGCCCTTACACTTTCATTTTGCCAAAAATCCATCGATACGGTCGCATTGATTGACCTGCAAAGGCATTTGAAGGTTTTGGCAAGCGACGCAATGGAAGGCCGCGAAACCGGCACTCCCGGGATCGAAAAAGCAGCGGTTTACTTGGAAAAGGAATTCCTACGCCTTGGACTTAGCCCGGGTAATGGTAAAAAATACCGGCAAGAGTACCGCACTCCTCAAGAAAACCTCAAAGCATACAACATCATCGCACACATTGATGGAAGCACCTTTCCCAATGAATATGTCGTGGTTTCAGCGCACTATGACCATCTGGGAATCGACGACGGCATTGTTTACAACGGCGCAGACGACAATGGCAGCGGTACTGCTGCATTATTGGCTATGGCCGGAGCTTTGATGCGGCTCAAGAAAACAGGCGTAGGGCCGCAAAGAACCGTCGTTTTTATAGCGTTCAGCGGAGAAGAGAAAGGGCTGTGGGGTAGCAGTCACTTTTCCGACCACCCTACCCTCCTGTTAGATAAGGTGAGCTGTAACATCAACATCGACATGATCGGTCGAATTGACCCCGACCGAATTACCGCCGATAGCAATAATTATGTGTGTATTGTTGGCCAAAGTCGTATTAGTTCCGAAACTCAATTGATACTGCGAGCCCTCAACGACAACACCCAGCAGCTCACCTTGGATGGAAAATTCGATCGAAAAAATGATCCAAACCGTATTTTTTATCGAAGCGATCATTACAATTTTGCAAAAAAAGGAGTCCCCGTAGTATTTTTTTACGACGGTATGTTAGGCGGAGACTACCATCAACCCACTGACGATATCACTTTTATCGATTGGGACATTTATCACAAGCGCACCAATTTTATTTTAGACTTTATTATGGCACTTGCCAACCGAGAAAACCTCTTAAAACGAAACCTTGCAGAATAATTGATTTTAACCATTTAAACTTGACATTTATTTTTTACTTTAGCGTTAGCAAGTAAAATAAATGGTTAAATTTTTATTCTTCCTAACTCTAGTATCTAACGTTTTTTTAGCCATTGGGCAGAACAATACCTTCTATCGAAAGTACAATCTTTCCGGAATGCAGGGAGCCTTACAAATGGAGGTAACCGATGATGGTGGATTCATAGCGACGGGGCAGCACGAAGGAAACGGTTCTCACGGAGACTGCGACATTTACGTCTATAAATTGGATGTTTGTGGTAACATCGATTGGTTTAAAATTTACGGAACAGGAGCGCAAGAAGGAGGTAAAAGCATATTTCAAATGAACGATGGAAACTACTTAGTTTCAGGACTCTATTCCGGTTCTCCATCAACCTATCGCGCCTTCAATATGAAAATAGACGCTAACGGCAACGTCCTTTGGATACGACGGTATAATTTTGAATGGATGATGTATTCCCTTGAGGCATCAAATGGCGATATCATCGCTCTTGGCAGAAACAGTGGAGTCCTTTTTCTGATGCGAACGGACAATACAGGCTTACCTATATGGAGTCGTCAGATCAATGGCATGGGCGATATGGGTCTTTGGCTCGATGAAGTTACCAATGGAGACATTGTACTGACAAGCGTTGGAGCAAACAACGGCAAAGACGTGGCCGTCGCTCGATTAACCGCGAATGGAAACTTCATCTGGAATAAAACCTACGGAGGCAGCGGATGGTCTGATCAAGACCACACTACCTGGTCGTGTAAAGGATTAGTAGATACCCTGGATAATAGCATAGTGATAACTTCCCCAACCTACCTCGGAGGAATGGCCAGTGAAAACATTTTAGTAGCTAAACTATCCCTAACAGATGGCGCTGTCCTTTGGAGCAAAGCATTCGGCGGAGCTCAAAGGGATCAATCCCGCGATATCACTAAACACCCCGGTGGTTACGCAGTTCTTGGGCATACCAACTCATTTGGCACAGGAATAAACCCAGCGGCAAACATTTTTGAACCACTCAGTGAAAAAGACATCCTATTGTTCTCCCTTTCCAGCAACGGTAGTTTGCAGTGGAGTAAGACTTACGGTGGTCAGGATCGCGATAAAGGAATAGGGGTCAAATACAACAACGATGCAGGCTTTAACATTTCCGCGTTTACAACTTCTCCATATTTTGGGAATGTTGATGCAAGCTTCGATCCTCTATTCATCAAAACTGATAGTGTGGGCACGGTTGGATGTCAAATGTTTTCTCCCCAACTAATTGAGGTACCGGTTGCGCTTACGGCAACAACGGCCGGTAGTATTCAATCGACTAACATTACTCATGATGTGCCCGCCATCAGCTCGCTCAATTTTATTCCCAACGATCAATACGTTTGTCAGGCTTGTACCAGTATTCCAAATTTTAGCATATCTGACTCTACCGTTTGCGTCAATGACACCGTGCTGTTGACAAATATTACCCTTGTGGGACTTACGTGTTTTCAACAGTGGCAAATAGATAGTTTGTATTTTGATGGTACTACCAATCCCGAGGTGGTATTTGCAAACCCTGGCGTTTACACAATTTATCTCTACTCAAATTGTGGTTTAGCCTCGGATACAATGGTTCGAAATATTTATGTAATTGATCCTCAAACCACCGTTCCCGATTTAATTTGTAGTAGTTCGGGCCCTGTCAACTTTACGGGGAGTCCTGCGGGTGGAATATGGAGCGGGTCCAATGTTTCAAATGCAGGAGTTTTTGTGCCAAATGGCCTCGCAGATGGGATGTATTATACTACTTACAATGTCCCTGAATTCTGTGCTATAAGCGACTCATTTGTCGTAGATCGCCCTGATATTTTTGCCGGAAACGATACCCTTGTTTGCGTGGGTAATAGCGTAATCCTCTCAGCTGTCTCGAATTCTCCCGTAACCTACAGTTGGAACGGAATCGCGGGTAACAACTACAACTACAACCCAATGGCCATTGGAACCTCCAACGCAATTGTGCAAGTAGTTGATACAAATGGTTGTATCAATTCCGATACTTTAGCCGTTCAATCTCACCCCATTCCGAGTGCCGATTTCACCTATCTCATTGATTGTTATTCAACCACCGTAAATTTCACAAGTACTAGCACGGTGAATCCCGTATTCAATGACCTATTAAGTTGCCAGTGGTCAGTAAATGGGAATCCCCTGCAAAGTCAAAATGCTACGATTTCACATACTTACAATCAATCGGGATTAGCTTCGATGACCCTGGTTATCACTTCGCAGATAGGACAGTGTTTGGATACGCTTACTCAAACCTTAGAGGTGCCTACCAACCCTATTCCCTCTTTCACCTATATCCAGCTCTGCGACTACATTGCCGCCTTGAGCGGTCAGTTTCCTGCCAACGAGAACATTCTCAATATCACATGGTCCATTGACAATCAAAATTTAGGAGATGACTCTTTGACGTATTCACACCAATTTCTGAGTTCCGGTACCTTCCCTGTGACCTTTATCGTGACCAACGACTACCCATGCGTATATTCGGTTACTCAAAACATTGATTTAATCCCAGAAGAGACCCTTGAAGAGCAAACCATTCCGAACGTTTTAACAGCCGACGGTGACGGGGTGAATGACGCTTTAGAAATGGACGTAATTCTTGACGAATGCTTAGAATACACGATGTCCATTTACAACCGTTGGGGGAATTTAGTGTATCGCTTTTCTAGAAATGAAACTCCATTTACAGGATTAGATTCATCCTCCAAAGAGTTATCAGCAGGCGTTTATTTTTATAAGATTGAAAGTGGAACATCCGTGCGTCATGGAAATATTACCGTTATTAGATAAATTCACTATGAAAAACTTAATCCTTATCCTTGGTCTAACATTTGTGCTTTGTGCAAATGCACAAAGTAAAATTTATTACACCGTTACAGCAGAAGCCCACTCCTTGATGTGCCCTTTTCTCTCACCAAAATTCATGGACTTACTCACAAAAAAAGGGGCAGAAAGCATCTACAAAGACGAACAGCTGGCAGTTCATTTTACAACCCCAAAAAATGCACCGCTTACTGATGAGCTCATTATGTCACTCGCGGACGAAATCGGATACGATTCGCGTTTATTCAAAGTAGCCCGGAAAGAGGAGTAGCGTGGGTATTTTGAAACCTTTTCGAAATGAGCCTTAGGTAAGCCTAGCTCAGAAGTGAAGCCTTACGGAAGAAATCAGCCTAAATGGGTGTGCGACATGCTTAAGCAAAAAATGTGCACGCCTCCATAACGTATAAAACACAAACCCCATGAAAGATATAATTTGTCCAAAATGCCATTCCGTATTTAACATTGATCAAGCAGGATTTGCTGAAATTGTAAAACAAGTACGAAATTCAGAATTCGAAAAAGACATTAATGAGAAGATGACTGCCGCCGAAAAAGATAAACAATCAACAGTGGCCTTAACAGAGGCCTCCTTAAAAAACAAATATGAGTCAGAGCTCTCAAAAAAAGACCAAGAAATTTCTTTACTTAGGGCAGAAAACGAAAATAAAATTCGGGAATCCCTCTTGGAGAGAGAAAAACAACTAACCGAATTACAAGCGAAATTGAATAACGTCGAAACCGAAAAAACATTGGCGGTGACTCAAGCGGTTGGTTCTTTGGAAAAGGAGTGCAATACATTAAAAAATGCATTATTAACGAAAGACTTAGAAAAAGAAAACCTTGAATCCAACTTGCGTCAACAAATGCAAGCAGAGGAAACCCGTTATTTAGGAATCATTCAATACAAGGACGAAGAAATTAAACAAGTAAAGGACATGAAAATGAAACTTTCTACCAAAATGGTAGGAGAAAGCCTTGAATTGCATTGTGAAAACGAATTCAATAAAATTCGTGCAGCGGCATTCCCCAGGGCCGAATTTTCGAAAGACAACGACGCCTCCTCCGGGAGTAAAGGAGATTACATCTATCGGGAATATGACGAAAATAAGGTTGAAATTTTGTCCATTATGTTTGAAATGAAAAACGAAAGCGAAGGCAGCTCCAGCAAAAAGAAAAACGAAGATTTTTTGAAGGAATTGGATAAAGATCGACGAGAAAAAAAATGCGAATATGCCGTGCTAGTAAGTATGCTGGAAGCTGATAGCGATTTATACAATGCAGGAATAGTAGATGTTTCCTACCGGTTTGATAAAATGTACGTAATTCGACCACAATTCTTTATTCCAATAATTACGCTTTTACGAAACGCTGCCCTCAATTCATTGTCGTACAAGCAGGAACTGGCCAAAATACGCAATCAAAATGTGGATATTACGAATTTTGAAGAACGATTAACAAACTTTCAGGAAGGATTCTCCAAGAATTACCTATCTGCTTCAGCACATTTTGAGCAGGCCATTAAAGAAATCGACGCCTCCATCGCAAAAATGCATAAGGTAAAATCGGAATTATTAACCTCAGCAAATCAACTGCGCTTGGCAAATGATAAGGCCCAAGACCTAACTATCAAAAAGTTAACCCACAACAACCCGACGATGAAGGCTAAATTTGAGGAAGAAAGCACCGTTGGGAAGCCCCGAAAAAGGAAATCGTGAAATACCTTGTTGTTCCGTTTTTTTCAATTTGGGTCACCATGGCCGTGAGCCAGAACACCTGGCGGAACAATTCCTATCTTCTCGTAAAATGGAACCAGGGGTGGCTCATACCTGAATACAGCAATATTGCCTACTTGTCTCAATCAACGCTTCAGTCAGCAGAAATCACATGGCTCAAACGAACACTCGGAAAAAACACTACTGAACAGCAATATCGTTACCCGGAGTATGGGTTCACCTTGTTCTTAAGCACCTTGGGAAACCCTTCCGTTTTTGGCAATGAATTAGCCGTATATCCTTTTTTTCGAACTTATTTTTTCCGACGTAAAACCTGTTCCCTGTTCCACCAATTTGGCTTTGGCTTGGGGTATTCTACCCTCCGTTTTGATTTACATACCAATCCAACCAACATTTCCATTGGATCGCATTTAAACATGCATTTTGACTACCAGTTGGGGTTAAAACTCCCCTTGACCACCTCTGTTAATGCTGAAATGGGTTTGCGTTTTGCCCATTTTTCCAATGCCAACATGGCCGAACCTAATTTGGGTTTAAACATGTTCTATGTTCATGCAGGCTTAGCGAAAAGACTTGGTCAACAGGATGCTTTCATACGTTCTGAAATACCTCGATATAAGCGCTCCCACGAATTCGCCTTTATCTATGCTGCCGGAGGTAAACACACGCGAGCGCTCCAGAGCACACTCTATTTTACCTCATCTTTCAGCGCTGAATATAAATATAAAGCCTTCTATAAATTGTTTTTTGGAGGTGGAATGGATATTTTTTACGATTCCTCAACGGAGGCAGAATTGACCTTAAAACCGAACAGCGTTTTTAAACCGCTCGATAAAATTAGCACAGGTGTTCATCTTTCTCAAGAAATCGCCTACGGCAACTTCAGTTTCATTTTACAGGAAGGTTGGTATTTGGGGTTGCAAAATCCTTTACACTCCTCAAAAATGTACAACCGTGGAATCATCCGATGGCGTTGCACACCGAATCTGCTGGTACATCTGACGATGAAATCCCATTTGCACATTCTGGATTACCCGGAACTTGGTTTTGGTTATTACTTTAAACGATGAAAACAATCATTTGCCTAAGTTTAATTCTTACAATTGTCGTATTCACGGCTTGTAAAAAAACTGAATCCACAGTACTTGAACGGCCGATCGAAGGATATTTTGATACCTTGGTCTTAGCCGATGTTTTTGATGTAGAACTCATTCAAGATTCCCTCAACAAACTGGAAATAATTGGAAACGAAAGGTTTTTGAAGAGAATCACTCCCCATTTGAGCCAAAACACGTTAACCTTAACGAATGATAATCAAATGCTTTGGTTATTCCCTGAGAGCAATAAAATCCATGTGAAAGTTCATTTTAGTAAAATTTCAAAAGTCGTAGCCAATGAAACATGTTTTATTCGCAGCAAATTACCTGTTGTAGCAAATGAGTTAGGCTTAATTCTTAAAAGTAAGTTGAACCAAGCCGATCTAAACGTTCAGTGCACAACCTTTTACTTCTGGAATAACTTTCCCTGCGGTGGATCTGTACAATTAAGAGGACAATGCCAAGAATTAAAACTTTGGAATTATGCCCTTATGGAAGTTGATGCAACCGAGTTATTGGCAAACACTGCCCGAGTTGAAAACGACTCCAAGGGCGATATTCACCTCCGATGCCTCGATAGCCTATTTTACAAGATTTCAGGGGAAGGCAACATTGAATTGTACGGGAACCCCGCCAGCATTTACGATTTGGGTTCCACGGGATCGGGAAAATTATCGCTTCATTGAAAACGTGTAACCGTTTTAGTACGAATCGTTTCAACCCATGTGAAACTCCTCTTTTTTTTCCTATTCATTCCTTTGTGCCTGGCAGCACAAGACTCGCTGGCAGTTCGTTTTAACTTCAACTCAGATCAGTTGACAACACGTGAAGTCAACCGGCTAAAAAAATACCTTAAAACGAGCATATATTCCATCGACCAAATTGTTGGAAGCACCGATTCCCTTGGGGTGGATATTTACAACCTCGATCTTTCCCAACGAAGAGCTCAAAACGTAAAAAAACTCCTTGACTCCTTAAATCCTCAGGTTGCCATTCGAGCATCGGTGATCGGAAAGGGGGAGGTGCTTAGCGCAAATCACTTAGACCGAAAAGTGGTTATCTATTTTCAGCAAAAGCTCTCTGAAAAAATAAAAATGGCCAAGTTTGGCGATAAAATAAAAATTAATCAGTTGAATTTTGAACCCGGATTAGACCAACTACTACCTGAAACCTTACCATCGCTGTCTGAGTTACTCACGACCATGGTAGAAAATCCGAACTTGAAATTGGCCATTGAAGGTCACATTTGCTGCGACACGTCCGACGAACTCAATTTATCGGGAATGCGTGCGAAGGCCGTATACAATTACTTGGTAAATAACGGAATTTCCAAGAAACGGTTAAGTCATAAAGGCTTTGGCTCCTCGCGGCCTATTTTCCCCTTACCCGAAAAAACGGAGGCTGAAAGAATTAGTAACCGGCGGGTTGAAGTGCGCATTTTATCAAAGCAATGAATTTCCTGTTGAAATTTTCCCGAAAAATCCGTCTTAATTATTCCACGATAAAAAAATGATTGCGAAAACAATTTTATTACTTATTACCCCATGGGTTCTACTCCATTTCCCAGAAACAGCTTATCCAAACTTGGATAACAAAAATACTACAGCTAGCGACATCAATTTCTCGAATAACCCCGATGGAAGCGAACGTATCGAAGATATGTCCAATGGTGAAGAAAAAATCATGTTAGGGCTAATCAATGCTTTGAGAAGGAAAAAAGGACTCAATGCCTTGACCTTGAATACCTCACTGCAATATGCTTGCAGATACCACGCCGCTGATATGGCGAATGAAGGGTACTTTGAACACGACACCTACAATAGAGTTGGTGCTGATTTACAACTTTCCCTTGATGCGTTTGAACGATGTGAACGCTTTTATCAAGAAAACGGTTATGTCAATACAGAAAATATTGCAGCTGGTAGTTCCTCAGCGCAAGATGCATTCAACCAATGGTTAGAGAGTCCTGGGCACTACCAAAACATGTTAAACAAGGATGCAAAATCCATCGGCCTTGGTTACTATCACAAAGAAAATAGCGAATGGGAAGATTATTGGGTGATGGAAACAGCCACTCAATAAGGAGTACTTTACCATTATCTGCTGAATATTTTAGCCTAATCGTTTCAAGTCAGAAGTTCATCCTACTACCAAGAAGCAAGGAAACCTGAACCAATTGAAATAACCCTTAACTTCGTGGCAAAGTCAAGACACTGTGGCTACAACACTTATTAAAAACGTTCGAATCGTCAACGAACAAAACGACCAAATGGGAGATGTTTTCATCCGGGATGAGCGCATTGAACGGATTGATAGGAGCATTAACCTCGCTGCCGACCACATCGTTGAAGGAAATGGTCGCTTATTAATTCCCGGAATGATTGACGATCAAGTGCATTTCCGAGAACCCGGTCTAACGCACAAAGCGAGCATCTCCTCTGAATCTCGAGCGGCGGTAGCAGGTGGAATCACGGGATTTATGGATATGCCGAATACGCTTCCCAATACCCTCAACTTAACGCTGCTTGAGGAAAAATACCAGATTGCCAAGCAATCCTCCCTTGCAAATTACTCGTTCTTTATGGGCATCAGCCGTTCCAACTTGGAAGAAGCCTTAAAAGTTGATAACGAGTGGGTTTGTGGCATCACCGACGATGGACTTTATTTCAACCAAGAGGGTAGCATCTTATGCAACCATCCAGATTTTTTGGATCAATTGTTTCAACGCTGCTCGACCCTGGTGGCGCTACATTGTGAAAATGAACCGGAAATCCACCGCCAATTGGCGCATTACTCAGCGATTTACGGAGATAATATTCCCTTCGAATTGCACCCCATTATTCGCTCAGAACAAGCATGTTATGATGCAACAAAAACGGTGGTAAACATCGCAAAACGTCACGGAAACCGCTTGCACGTATACCACGTTTCTACCGAAAAAGAAACCCACTTGTTTGAAGCTTCCGTGCCGCTTCGTAACAAGCGCATCACCGCCGAAGCCTGCATTCACCACCTGACGTTTACCGACGAAGAATACGCAACAAAAGGCGCCCTGATCAAATGGAATCCTGCCGTAAAGACCGCCAAAGACCGAATTGGACTCATTGAAGCCCTGAAAGAAAACCGACTAGACATCGTAGCAACGGATCATGCACCGCATACCTTAGAAGAAAAGCTGCAGCCCTACCAAAAATCTATGTCAGGAGGTCCTTTGGTGCAACATGCCCTACCCGCTTTACTGGAATGGTATCACCGGGGGGCTCTGAGTTTAACGGAAATTGTTGCCAAGACGAGCCATAACGTAGCCGAGTTGTACCGAATGGTGGATCGAGGCTACCTACGTGAAGGATATTACGCAGACTTGGTGCTCATTGACTTGGAAAAACCGTGGTCCGATGGCAACACCGACATTCTTTACAAGTGCGGTTGGTCGCCTTTTGAAGGAAAGAATTTTAACAGTAAAATTTGTACCACTTGGGTCAACGGACAAATGGTGTACAACGAAGGTGAGTTCAACGATTCCATAAAAGGAAAACGACTGCAATTTGAAAAAGAGAGGCTTTGAATATCTTACGAATCGTTCCCCCCAAAAGGCAAGCACTGGACGACCCTTACTTGTTTCTTTGATTTTTTCTATTGTTTAACTAAGGACCATACCGCTGTGCCTAAATTGCTTTTTATCGACACGCGGTACATTCCAGACGCCCAGTCTTTCAACGAAAGTTCATACTGCGAATCATCCTTCAATGTTTGAACTAACATTCTTTTTCCATCCATCGAGTAAACCTCAATAACCCCCTCTTTTACTCCTCCATTCTCAAAGGAAAGATAAACTTTGCCGTTGGAAGGATTGGGATAAAGCAACGCATTGGCAAGTCCAGTTTCATTTAATGAAACTTGTGAACCGACCACCACTTCCAAGGTATCCCCACAACCGTTGGCATCTAATACCACCACCGTGTAGATCCCCGCAGCTAAACCGCCGATTGAGGCAGTTGTTTGTCCTCCGGGCATCCAATAATAGGTGTAGTTCGGAGTACCGCCCGATACAGTAGCGGTAGCGGTACCATCCATTCCTACCATTTCATCGGTGGATGAGGTCGTAATGGAAACGGCAGCAGGCTGGGTAATGTTAACGTTCGTTGAAGCGGTACAACCCGCACCATCGTTAACGGTGACGGTGTAAACACCCGCCGCCAAGTTGGATATATCTTCTGACGTGCTGCCATTCGACCATGAATACGTGTAAGGAGGGGTACCACCGGCAACGGTTAAATCGATGCTGCCGTTGTTCTCACCTGCGCAAAGGTTATTGGTGCTAAATGTTAAAGGATTTAATACGCTTGCTTGGGTAATGGTCACGGTTTGATTAATCGTACATCCGTTTGCATCGGTAATGGTAACCGTATAGGTTCCGGCAGGCAAATTGCTCACCGTTGGTGTTGTAGCTCCGTTCGACCATACATAAGTTAAGGGTGCGGCCCCACCTAACACATTGGCGGTAGCTGAACCGGAGGCCGCTCCATGGCAATCGATGTTCGTGGTAGTTGCAGTGGAACTCAGGTTGCATACCGGAACAGGAACACATCCATTAGCAGGTGCCTGCGTGTAATTGAAGACTAAACTTGGGCAAGGAAAAAGGGTCGGGATTCCCCCATTCATCACGAGGTTAACGCCAGGTTCATGATAAATCACATGAATGCCGCCGCTCATTACAATCGTAGCACCGGTTTTAGCATACACCGTATCAATTCCGCCTCCTGTAATCATTGTGGCTCCTGACTCTAAATAAATTTTCATGATTCCTCCATCGGTGTAGAGCGTGTCGTTTTGACAAACCCATTGAGGCGTGAAACCACCGTTCACGACCTGATAGCTGCTCACCACATTGGAATTGGGTAAAACCGTTGGTCCAGCAAGATTAACAAGCGTTGCTGCGGCAGTATCCAAACATCCGTTAGCATCGGAAACAATAACCTGGTATCCTCCGGGACTTAGGTTATTTAAATTCGCAGAAGTTTGACCGCCACTCCAAGAATAGGTAAATGGAAAAGTCCCATTCGATACGGTTGTGTTTATCGAGCCATTATTTCCTCCTCCAATAGGGTTACTTACCGCCAGAGCAACAGACAGGTTGCAATTCATCATTGGAGCACATCCGTTTGCAGGAGCGAGAGAATAGTCAAAGATCAAACTGGAACAAGGAAATAGCGTTGGAATACCACCGTTCATATTTAATGTAACACCGGGCTCATGATAAATTACATGAATTCCTCCCGTCATGGTGATGGTAGACCCCGTTTTGGCATACACCGTGTCTATTCCACCACCTGTGATCATCGTAGCGCCTGATTCTAAATAAATTTTCATGATTCCACCATCGGTTTGTAGCGTCTGATTTGGACAAACCCATTGGGGGGTAAAACCACCGTTCACGACCTGGTAGCTGCTCACCACATTGGAATTGGGTAAAACCGTTGGTCCAGCAAGGTTGAGGACATTGGCAGAGGCAGAAGCCGTACATCCAGCAGCATCGGTTACCGTAACCGAATACGTTCCTGGAGCAAGTCCAGATAAATTCTGGGTAACTTGGCCGCTCGACCACACATAGGTGTAAGGAGCTGTTCCATTTGCTACACTCAAGGTTACTGTTCCATTAGGAGCGCCTCCCATGGCGTTATTGGCACTTGCCGTAGCGGTGAAGTTACAAGGTTGAACAGGCGTATATACAAAATCATCAATGCCTATAAAATCGGAATTAACGCCGTTCGGCCCCCCGTTTGGAACGTAATAGCGAAAAGCGATTCGCCCAGAGGTGGGTGCCGCCAAACCCGAGACGCTGATGGTGTATTGGGTCCAAGTGGAAGGGTACCCCGCTGCTGTTAGGGCAGGATTTACTTCTAGCAACAAATTCGAAAAATCCCCCACGGAGGTGTTGGTCGCTCCAACGTTGGTACTCGACCCATTCGTACTCATTCGAACCTGAAGGTTATCCGGGTAAATACTACCAATTGATCTCGTAAAAAAACTAATAGAAGCCCCGTTGCTTAGGTTGAGTGTTGGGGTAAATAACCAATTGCTGATCGTAGCTGCGCCAGCAACTGCGTTAAAATTTGAAGCAATGTAGGAGTCCACCGGAGCCGAATTTTCGGGAAATACTGCAGAACTCCCCTGGACCCAATTCGGATTACTTCCAATAGGCGTACTGAGGTTTTGCTGATTCCAACCCGCGGCCGTAAGCCCGGCAACGTTGGCGAAGCCCTCATTAATGGCTTGGGAAAAAGATGACCCTAAGGTAAAGAGGCATAAAACTGCCAAGTATAAACGTGTTTTCATAAGGTTAAGTTTAACTTAAAGTTAACTTAAAATCATGAAAGGAAAGAAAAAACGGAGCTTTATTCTTGGCTACTTCAAATAGCGAAAATCTTGTCCAGCTTTAATAGATTTGACGGTCTCGAAGATCAACGCAATGCAGGACTCTACATCTTCTTTTCGCACCATTTCAACCGTAGTATGCATGTAACGCAACGGCAAGGAAATCAGCGCACTTGTAACCCCTTCGTTGGAATAGGCAAACGCGTCCGTATCCGTTCCAGTAGACCGTGAAACCGCTGCCCTTTGATAAGGAATCTTATTTTTCTCGGCTACTTTGATGATCTGTCGCAAGAAATTGTTTTGCACCGCGGGACCATAGGTTAATACAGGGCCTTCGCCCGACTTCTGGTCACCGTTTTCAATTTTACTCACCATGGGCGTTCCCGTATCGTGGCAAACATCGGTAATGAGGGCCAAATCAGGCTTGATTCGATGGGCAATCATTTCCGCGCCTCTTAATCCAATTTCTTCCTGAACGGCATTCACCACATAAAGGCTGTAAGGCAAACTCACTTTTTTCTCTTTAAGTAAGCGAGCCACTTCCGCAATCATGAATCCCCCAACCCTATTATCCAGAGCCCTTCCTACATATCGGTTTTTATTCAACACCATGAATTCGTCCTCAAAAGTTGCCACACAGCCCACGTGTACCCCTAATTTCTCCACTTCTTCCTTGGTAGAACATCCGCAATCTAAAAAGATATTCTTCATCGAAGGTGGATCATCTTTTGTGTGACGCATATGAATTGCTGGCCAACCAAATACCGCACGAACGATCCCTTTATCAGTATGAATATTAATGCGCTTTGAAGGAGCAATCATGTGGTCGGAACCCCCATTTCGTCGCAGATAAATAAAACCATCGCTGGTGATATAATGTACAAACCAGGAAATTTCGTCGGCATGCGCTTCAATCACGACCTTATAGGGCATTCCCGGGTTAATGATCGCAGCCACGGAACCGTAATTATCCACGATGAACTCGTCGGCATAGAGCCGCATGTAATCCATCCATAACTTTTGGCCGGGAGATTCAAACCCTGTTGGACTTGCGTTATTTAAATATTGTTCTAAAAACTTTTCTGATTTGGGAGTGATTATTTTTTTCATAGTTATTTCATTAAGGTAACATTCCCTTTTGTGATTTTTTCCAAGCCGCCGTAGCAGGTAACCTGTAAATAAAAGTCGTAGACATCGGGATCCAATTTCCTTCCTTGGTAAATACCATTCCACCCGTAATTGACATCAGTGGACTCAAAGACCAACTCCCCCCAGCGGTCAAAAACTCGGAAAAGCATTTTCTCGACAAATAAACCCCTCACGTACAGCACATCGTTGTTGCCATCGTTATTCGGAGAAAAGGCATTCGGTACATATACATAGGGCAATTCGCAAATAATTTCATACACTTTAACTTCCGCAGTGTCGCTTACGGAACAGACCCCATCGGAAACAATCAAGGTAAAGACCGTAGTTACGTTAACCGTAGCTTGCGTGTTTTGAGCGTTGGAATTTAGAACGCCGGTTGATGGAAGCCATTGATAAATAGGATAGCCTGAAGGACTTCCAAAAAGCGACACCGTAGTACCCGGGTTGACAATCGGGGGGACTACCGATGCTTGAACAAGGCCAGGATTGATGTAGGAAACAAAAACGTAGGCAGAGTCCTCGACAATACATCCGTTGGAACTCGTCGCTTGTAAATAAAGATATTGTGACGCGGAAGGCACAATGTTTACCGAAGACTGATTGCTGGGTCCTTGAAGAATGTTAGAAGGTGACCAAACATACGAAAACGTTTCTTGAGAACTGTTAACGGCATTGTATAACGTTGGAGAGTTCAAACACACGGAATCAGGACCACTAATATTTACAGATTCCGAGAAAACCTGTATCTCAACAGAGTCCGTGTAAAAACAATTCCCATTGTCCGCACTTAAGTAGAATACAGCATTTGTGGGAACCAATATCTCAAGGGAGGAATCAGCGACACCAGCATTCAGCGTATCGTTGAACAGGTTATTGCTCGACCAAATAAAATTATTAGCTCCTCCAAGTATATTCGAAGGCAAAAGCACCAACGAGCTATCTGTACAGAGGTATAAGTTATTCGGAAGGTTGAACGAAACGTTGGGATAAACGTTGATAACCACAGAACTCGTATCCGAGGCATTGCACACGGTATCGAGCACAATTAATTCCGTAGTGTATTGGCCCGGTTGAACGAAGGTAACCTGGGGTTCAAAATTTACAGAATCCACCGTTCCGTTGCCAAAATCCCAATAAAAATTGGTCGTGGCGGTTGAAGAATTGTTGAAATTGATGGTCACCGGGCTGCAACCGTTTTGAGGACTTGGTTGATAGGCCGCAACCACAGGAACGCCAAACTCCACATAAATGCTGTCGGTTTTGGAACAATACCCGTTAGAAGCCGAAGCATAATACCAACCAGGATTGCTACTTGTAACAAGGTAATTAGGGTCGTTGGGACCGGAGTTGATGGGAGGGGTAAATGACGAATTCGTAGCCCATAGGTACTGACTTGGAGCGCCATTGGTATTGATGGTCAACAAATAAGGATTGTTCGAACACAAAGCGGCGGTGTCCAATAAGGTGAAATTGACGGAGTCCAATACCGTAATAGTTGTCATGGCCGTATCGGTTAAGGCACAGACACTGTCGGTAACGTATAAGTACACCTGATAAACTCCCGGATTTTGATACGTGATGGTTGGATTAAAGATGCTAGAACTCGTATTATTATTTCCAAAATCCCACAAATAATCATCGTTGATGGAAGAAAAATTATTGAAGGTAACCTGCAAGTCTTCACAACCTATGGTTTGGTTGGCGATAAATTGTGCTGAAGGAATCAGGTCAAAATCGAACTTAAAGATAAGGTTATTACAATTTGAACTATTGTTCTGACTGGAGTAAGCCCCTGGAGTTGTAGGAAAATCGCTAAAACCACCGCATCCACCGCAAACGGATTGATATACAACCCCGTTTTTATCGAAGCGGCTTGTGCCACCATCGACGTGCTCTGTAGAACTGTTACCGCCCATGTAAGTCGCGTAAAGCAAACTTAAAAAATCATGTTCCAATACCATAAGGTAAAAATCGAAACCTGTGGTATTTGGCTGATAAGCGTTTCCCGAAACAGGCATTCCCGATAGCGGAACGTTCTGTAAAATATTGGCCCCCCAACCGGAAATGTAAATGTTTCCGCAAATGTCCACCAAGAAAGCTGCGGGCGAGATATTGATTTGGCTACTGCCATTTCCAATTATCGTTGAAGCCATATTGGTCGACAGGTTGTTCGACATTTTGATAACAAATTGACTGGAATTGGAATTCGTATAGGGGGCATTCCACGTTGGAAAAATCCCACCTTCCGATTGGCCCAATACAAATACATTATTATCCCGATCCACCTCCACAAAAAAGGCCTGATCGTACTGAGCCCTTCCCAAATAAGACCCAGCGGTAATGGAAGTGCCAGATGGATTCAATCGAATGACAAAACCGTCGGTTTTTCCTCCCTGATAATTGGCCCAAAGACCACCTACCGTGCCCGGAAAATTGGAAGAAGAAGTTCCTCCACAAGTTAAAATGTTGTTCAGCGTGTCCACTTTCACGGAATAGCAAGCATCGTTCTGAGTTCCTCCTAGATAGGAAGAAAATTGTACATTCGTCAAGCTCGGATTCATCCGAAAAATGACTCCGTCTTGACCTCCTGCATTAGAAGGCTGAAAGGCATTCTGAACTGGAAAATTGAGTGACCTGGAGCAACTTGCCACCAATACATTACCGTTTTGATCTAAGGATATTTCACCTCGAAATTGATCGCCGTAATTCGTCGTTAATGAATCGTACAGGGCTGGATTATTATAAGGTAGCGAACTAATCTTGTAATTCACTCCATCATTCGCACTTCCACCGAAGTACGTTGAAGCCAACAGGTTTTGACCGTTGGAACTGATTTTGGAGACGAAAAGGTCGGTTCCTTGCGTTAAGAAATAAACCCCATTGAAAAAAAAATTAGCATTGGCTACTCCCCCAGCATGGCTGCTTTGAACCGCTCCGGCCGTGGTTGGAAAATCAATGCTGGAAGTTGCTCCGAAAATTAAAATATTGTTCAATGAATCGCAAATCATGCTGTTTGCGGTTTCCGTGCCTTGCACCATGTCGCCCCCACCCAAAAAGGTTGACCAAAGCAAGGCGGTTCCGGTTGGATTGAATTTGGTGATGAACACATCGGTAATCCCGTAGTTTCCACCGATTGCAGAAAAATTCCCCACAGGATCGTAAGCACTCGGATTGGGAACGGGAAAAGCGTTTCCGTAAACCATTCCACCTGAATATGCCTCACCGTTTTGTCCATAAGTAGCCGTCATGCCAAAGTTGTCGGAAACCGCACCATTGTAAGTGGCAAAAACCAATGTGGGGTCAATGAGCAACGGCAAAGAATGGTCATAGGGGCCCAGTTTAAACCGCACCTCATCTCCTTTAACGTTGAAAATACACGTGATGGGAATGCGCATTCCATCTTTTTCTTGGTAAGCCTTCAGCTGTTCCTCGGATACGGTTCCTAAGGGAGTTTTTACGATCAAAGAACCCTTTCGATTGACAGAAATTGAGCTTTGCCCCCTATACTGCATTATAATTTCCTCAGGATTGGCCCCTGGGTGCACTTTAAATCCGTACTCATGCTTAGGTCCGTCATTAATTAACAATAAATCGATCCCCGAGTAGAGGGCTTTTCGGACCACTTGTTTGTACCCGTAGACGCCACTTGCCCAACGAGAAGAATCCTTCCCAATAAAGTAATTTTGATAATGGTTTGTTTTTCCATAAAAATCTGATCCGAGGTATTCCTGAGCGTTTAAAAACCGCACTTCAACGAGGTGCTGCTTGATGCTTGGTTTTTTTTCTTTCATCCCTTTTTGATGCTCATGGCTGTGGTTCATCGCACTCAAATCCTGCAGATGGTACAACATTCGATCCTTCATTATCCACCATTTACCGCCTTCTTTTTCTGCCTTGAAAAGAACCTCCGAAGGCCATTGACCCTTATTTTCAAAAAATTCAATTGCTCTGGGACTTGATATCGGTTGAAAATTCCCACGCTCCTTTTGTGCAAATGACAGCGGGATAATCAACAAAATAAAGCAACACAGAATATTCTTCATCGAGTTAAAAATACAGATTAAAATGGGATGAAACAAGAGCACCAAAACACGCGATGAAATTTATACTTTTGTAGGTATTGTAGCATAACCTCTGCCATGAACCGAATCTGTACTCTATTTGATGTCCAATACCCTATAGTTCAAGGAGGTATGATTTGGTGTGCTGGTTGGAAATTAGCTTCCGCCGTCTCAAACGGAGGGGGTTTGGGTCTGATTGGATCGGGATCTATGTACCCCGATATATTGCAAGAACACATCCTTCGATGCAAAGAAGCCACAAACAAACCTTTTGGCGTAAACGTCCCCTTACTATATCCCAACATTGAAGAGCATATTTCCACCATAATCCGACATAAAATCCCTGTTGTTTTTACTTCTGCAGGCAGTCCAAAAACCTTTACCTCACAACTGAAAGCTGAAGGAATTAAAGTGGTTCACGTAGTTTCCTCGCGCAAATTCGCGCTGAAGGCCCAAGAAGCAGGGGTGGACGCAGTAGTAGCGGAAGGATTTGAAGCAGGGGGGCATAACGGTCGTGAGGAAACAACAACCTTTTGCCTGGTTCCTTCTGTCTGTGAAGCCCTCGAAATTCCTGTCATTGCCGCGGGTGGGATTGGAAGTGGAAAATCCATGCTGGCAGCGATGATCCTTGGTGCAGAAGGCGTACAAATCGGAAGCCGTTTCATTGCCACACCGGAATCGAGCGCGCATGAAGCGTTTAAATCCATGATACTAAATGCCGAAGAAGGCGATACAAAACTTACCCTGAAAGAACTTACCCCCGTTCGACTTCTTAACAATCCATTTTATCAAGAAATTGTCCGGCATTATGAGAACCATGCGAGCGCGGAAGAACTTGCTGCGCTGTTGGGTCGAGGTCGTGCTAAAAAAGGAATGTTCGAAGGTGATCTCGAGCAAGGGGAATTGGAGGTTGGTCAAATTTCATCCATGATACGAGCTATTAAACCTGCAGGAGATGTCGTTCGTGAAATTTGGCAAGAGTACTCGCATGAACTTAAAAATATTGAACGCTTAGCCAAGTAAAATGCTTCACTTTCATCGTTTTCAATTATCAAACGGTTTAACGGTAATTTTTCACCAGGATAAAACTACTCCTATGGCCGTCGTCAATACCTTGTACGACGTAGGAGCCCGCGACGAAGACCCCTACCATACCGGTTTCGCCCATTTATTCGAACATCTCATGTTTGGTGGCTCGGTAAATATCCCTGATTTTGACAGCCCCTTGCAACGCGCCGGAGGAGAAAGCAATGCCTTTACGAGCAATGACATCACCAATTATTACGACGTACTTCCGTCCCAGAATATTGAAACCGCCCTGTGGTTGGAAAGCGATCGAATGCTGTCATTGGCCTTCTCCGAAAAAAGCCTTGAAATACAGCGAAGCGTTGTCATCGAAGAATTCAAACAGCGATATCTAAACCAACCTTATGGAGATGTATGGTTAGCACTTCGCCCCTTGGCCTACCAAGTTCATCCCTACCAATGGGCGACCATCGGAAAAGAGATTTCGCACATTGAAGACGCGACCATGGACCAGGTGAAGCACTTTTTCAAAACCTATTACCATCCATCGAATGCCATTTTAACAATTGGCGGAAATTTTGAACATGCGCAAATCGAAGACTTGGTGCAAAAATGGTACGGAGACATTCCTGGCAAAAACAAACCGGCTCGAATGCTCCTGCGTGAACCACAACAAACGGAATACCGTACCCTTACCTTGGAACGCAAGGTACCAACTGCCGCTTTTTACTATGCCTTCAAAATGGCGGAACGTAAATCAGCGGGCTATTATTTAGCCGATGTGCTTTCGGATGAAATCGGGAAAGAAAAATCCGGGCAACTCGACCTACAACTTAAGAAGGAAAAAGGATTGGTATTGGAAATTTCAGCTTACATCCTTGGTTCAATCGATGAAGGACTGTTCATCGTTTCGGGAAAATTGGTGCCCGGAAAATCCTTCGAAGAACTCGATGCTGCCCTATGGCAGGTGCTTGAAAGCTTCAAATCCAAGCCCATTTCGGAGAACGATTTACAGCGTTTACGCAGAAAAGCCAAAACTTCCCGAGCCTTCCAAGAACAAGGATTGCTCAACCGTGCGATGAATTTGAGTTTTTTCGAACTGCTCGGCGATGCCGAAGGAATCAACCAAGAAGAAGCCATTTACAACAGCATCAACGTTGCAGAGCTCCTAGCTTGTGCAAAGGAATTATTCAAGGCCTCCAACTGTTCAAGGTTATTTATCAACCCCTCCCAGATTTCCCATGAAGCCTAAACTAAACCGTTCAGAACCCCCATGCGTTACTCTTGAAAGTGAAATCCACTTTCTCCAACCGGATCGTTACGCTACGGCCCATGGTATTCCGGTTTTTATTATGCGTAATACGACCAGCGAGGCGGTTAAAATCGATTTGATGTTCGACGCGGGGTCCAACTACGACGATAAAACTGTTGCAGGACTCACCACCGAATTGTTATTGGCAGGAACTTCGAACAAAAGTATGGCCGAGATCAACGATATGATCGACGATTTTGGTGGGTATTTCAATTCAAGCGTAAGTGCCGACCACGCCTACCTGAGCATTTACGGACTCAACGAATGTACCGTTCCTCTTGTACAACTCATCGAAGAGTCCATTTTTAACGCCGTCTTTCCTGTAGAGGAGCTCGAGCGAATGAAGGCAGAGCGGAAAGATAAATTAAAGGTTTCTTTGGAGAAAGTTAGCACCCTGGCCCAACGTCAATTCCAAGCATCCCTGTTCGCAGGAACTCTTTACGGCCGCTTAAATCAGCCTGAGGATTTTGAAAAAATCACACGTAAACAACTGGTCCATTTTTTTGAAAAAAACTTCAAATGCGGCTTGCGAAAAATCAATTGGGTAGGTAACCCAAGTGAAGCTGAAATTACCTCAGTTTTAAAAGTTTTTGAACGATGGAAGAACGAGGTACCGATGCAAGGTTTAGCAGAATTTAAGACCTCCCGGGAAAAAATTACCCTAGAGAAAAAAGATGCTGTTCAAACCGGAATACGGATTGGTAAGTTGCTTTTTGATCGCTCACATCCCGATTACCATAAAATGACGGTGGTCAATACCATTCTCGGAGAATACTTTGGCAGCCGTTTGATGTCCAACATCCGCGAGGACAAGGGATACACCTATGGAATAGGGAGTTACTTAGGCGAAAACCAATCCAGCGGCTATTTTGTCATTGCAACCGAGGTAGGGAAAGAATTCTTAGAAGATACTTTAGTACAAATTAATCTGGAATTGGAGCGTATGCGCAACGAACTGGTGCCGAAAGAAGAATTGAATTTAGTGAGAAACTATTTGTTGGGGCAATTCTTACGTGGTGCAGACGGTCCATTCGCCATGATGGAGTTGTTTTCCGTCGCGGAAACCAAGGGTTTGGATTTTAGTTTCTATCAAAAAGCATTGAAGACCTTGTTGGAAATCACCCCTGAAGAAATTCAATCAACCGCCTTTAAACATTTGAATTCAGAAGAAATGTTGGTGATTACGGCGGGATAGCAACTTCTTTATTCACTTTTCGTACAATTTAACATGAAGCTTTACGTTTTTACGCGCGCATGAGGTTTTTCTTGGTTATTTTCTACCTTTTTACCGTCATCAGCGTGGCGAAAGCTTCCCATGTCATGGGAGGAGAAATCACCTGGCGTTGTGGAGGAACCGGAGGCTACATTTTCGAATTGGTTTTTTACCGCGACTGCAACGGCGCCGAAGTCAATGTTTTATCGGAAAATTTACGCGTTTGGAACCACCCTACACTCACCAATATTAACGTCAATTTCATCTCTCGTACGGATATTTCTCCATCGTGTACGCAAGTTTCCGGTGGTCCTCAGCCCCTTGATTGCGGAATAGGCTCGAACGGTGGTAACGGAATTGGTGCCAATGAAAGGGTTTTATACCGTTCTGGCGAAATCATGATGGCAGGCACGCCACCGAGCCAAGGTTGGATTTTCACCTACGAAAACTTTGCAAGATCCAATGCCATTACCAACCTCAACAATCCTTCAACCTACGGAATGACCATCTCTGCCACCATGTTCGCCGTTGGCGGCAACAGCGGTTGCCAAGACAATTCCCCGCAATTTCAACAAGCTCCTTACTTCGTCAGTTGCGTAGGTGACCCTTTCGTTTACAACATGAATGCTGTGGATCCCGACCAGGATTCCTTATTCATTGAATTTGCCACGCCGCTGAATAATTTTCCCCAAGGCAGCTTCAATCCTCCTACCAATCCAGCTCCCGTCCCGTTCGACCCAGGATTTTCCTTCACCTCCCCCACTCCGAGTGCTGCACTAAGTCCTGGAAGCATTCCCGCGCAACTCAATCCTCAAAGTGGAGAATTATCCTTTACCTCCACCTTAGCGGGGAATTTTGTCGTTAAAATCCGCGTATCTTCCTTCCGCATGGGTCAACTCATTGCCAGGGTAGAACGAGAAATGCAATTAAGCGTGGTGCCTTGCCAACCCAACAACGCCCCCACCTTTACGCCTCCTTTTGCCGGAGGCAGTTTTTCCACTATGGTCGATGCGGGAACCTTGGTGAATTTCAACGTCATTGCCTCCGATAACGGATTTTTACAAAACGGCGCTGGACAAACCGTAACCATCAGTGCTACCGGCCCCATGTTCGGCTCCAATTTCACCCTTCCAACCGGATGTGGTATTGAACCCTGCGCCTTCACGAACGGATTACCTGCAAGCGGACAAGGACAAGCGAATGTCGCGTTCACGTGGCAAACCGATTGCGACCACATGATCAATTCCTTCGGCGTAGCCGCTGAATCGGTACCGTTTTACTTCGTGTTCAAAGCCCAAGACAATTATTGCCAAGTTCCTAAAATCACCTACTCCACGGTGGAAATCATCCTGAAAAATCCAGGAATTATCCCTGCACCCAACCTCAACTGCATTGGGTTTAATAACGGAAACTATACCCTCAGCTGGAATGCCGTGGCAAATCCGCAAAACAGCTTCGTTTCGTACAACATATACTCCTTGCAAAACGGCCTCATTGCCACCCTTAATTCCATCAACACCACTTCCTATTCCATTCCCGAAGCCCAAGCCAATCAAGATTTTTACCTAGGGGTCGTTTCAGGGTGCAACGGTAGCATACTAAAATTCAGCGATACTTTGAGGCCCATCGTACTGCAATTAACCAACCCCTTGAACGGAACTGCAGTTCTTCAATGGAATACTCCCAGTTCTAACCTCAGCGGCGGCCAATACTATATTTACCAACAAATTGATAATGGCCCTTGGATGCTGTATGACAGCGTTCCTTTCGGAACCACCTTCTACAAGGATACGGTTCGTATCTGCAACGGCGTATTGCATTACCAAATCACCTATCCCTTCAACAACTGCGTATTTCAGTCCAACATGCCTTCCGGAACCTTTGAAGACATGCTCACTCCGCTGATTCCTTCCATACAAGGAGTAGGATTCGATCCCGCAAGCGGAAACGTGGTATTAACCTGGAACCAAAACAGCCAACCCGATACCTATGGTTATGTGATCTACACCCTCGATGGCAACGGAGTGCTGTATGAAATTGACACCGTTTGGGGAATTAACAATACCAGTTACACCTATCCTCCGTCAGGTCCTGGGCCCTTTACCTTTTCTGTGGCAGCCTTCGATTCGTGTTTTACGAACGCGGTTCCAATTACCTATCAAACCTCTGGAAAAGCCCCTTTAAACAGAACGGTCTTATTGAACGGCGGGGTAAATGCCTGCAACCAGTCCATCGACTTGAATTGGAGCAACTACCAAGGATGGTCGGTCAACGGGTTTGAAATACTTTCTTTGGAAAACGGCGCCCTTGTTCCCTTGGGAAACACCACCGCCCTGAATGCGAGCGTAAACGTGCTCGGCGGAAATACCTACACGCTGTATATTCGTGCTTATCTCAGCAATGGCAATAGCGTATTATCGAACCCATTTACGTTCATTGTACCTTTACCTGGCCAACCAACCTACCATTACCTCACTGCCGCAAGCGTTAACGGAACGGAGGTAGACATCAGGGTATACGTGGACCAAAATGCAGGCATCCAACAAGTGCAAATCGAAAAGGAAACCAGCCCGGGGAATTTTAGCGTAATCGGTACGGCAAACGTTAGTGCCAACTATGCCAGCTATACCGATCTCGGTGCGGACGTACAAAACCAGACCAATACCTACCGTTCACGCTACATCGATACCTGTGGTACCTTAGGGCAAGCATCCAACACCGCAACCACCATTTTATGCCAAGGGTTTGCCATGAACGAACAACAAGTCAATACCCTCAACTGGACTCCTTACCTAGGTTTCGAAGTTGGGGTGGACCATTACGAGATTTACCGCGAAGATGCAGGAGGAACCCTAGCCTTGATCGCAACACTGCCTCCCGGGCAATTCAGTTATGAAGACAGCGTCAACTCAGGGGATTTTCCCGGGCAGATATGCTACGTGGTGGAAGCGCTCGAAATAATGAACAATTACGGAATCCAAGAGCAATGCCGAAGCAATGAAATCTGTTTGATCTATCCCCCGATCATTCATATCCCTAATTCCATCGTACCCGACGGTGTAAATGCCGTATTCAAACCCGTTGCGATCAACGTAGACCCCACCAAGTTCTCCATGACGATCATGAACCGCTGGAGCAATATCGTATTTCAAACCACCGACTTTAACCAAGGATGGAACGGCAAATACGGAGCAAAAGACGAGTTGGTTCCCAACGATATGTACATTTACGTCATGGAATTTTACGACGCAGCAGGAAATCAATACATCAAACGAGGTGAGGTTTATGTTATTCGATAAAGACGCTAAAGTGCTCGTGATACAAACCGCTTTTTTGGGCGATGTGGTATTAGCCACCAGCTTGATCAATTCCGTAAAAGAGCAGATTCCCACAGCAACTATTGACGTGTTGGTGAAAAAGGGACATGAAGCCTTGTTGATGGGGCATCCATCCATTCGGAAGGTGAAAACCTTCGACAAGCAGCGAAAATGGCGGGAAATAAGGCGCTTAATTCGCGAGAATCGCAGGGAAAAATACAGCCACATCGTCAACATACACCGGTTCTTTTCTTCTGGTCTCCTTGCAGTACTGAGCCGAGGCAAAACCTTGGTAGGCTTTGACAAAAATCCATGGTCGCGGTTTTACAATCTGCGACTGCCCCATCCGGTCATGCAAGGCATCCACGAAACCGACCGAAATTTCACCTTGGTATCAGCTTTGGGCATTGAACGAAAAGCCAAACCGAGTTTATTTCCAAGTGAAAACGCACGGCAAAAAGTACAGGCCTTTCAACAGGAACCTTACGTATGTTTCGCTCCGGCATCGGTGTGGGCAACAAAGCAACTTCCAATGGAGCAATGGGTGGAGCTATCAAAAAAACAAAATCACGTGATCTACCTATTGGGCGGACCAAGTGACCATACGCTGTGCGAAACCATCAGCACACAAAGTACAGGACGAACCGTGAATTTGGCGGGCCAACTTTCGCTCATGGAATCGATCGCCCTCATGAAGGGAGCGGTGCGAAATTATGTCAACGATTCGGGTCCTTTACATTTCGCTTCAGCGGTGAATGCTCCCGTAACGGCGTTTTTTTGCTCTACGGTTACCGACTTTGGCTTTGGTCCCTTATCGGATGTTTCGGAGGTCAAAGAAGTAAGTGGGCTGGCTTGCCGTCCGTGCGGCTTGCACGGAAAAAAAGAATGTCCCGAAGGGCATTTCAAGTGCGGAAGGGAGCTGGTGGTTTGAGGGGGGCTTAATCCTTGGGTGCTGGTAACCGAGTAGTCCGCCTGCGGCGGACGCATCAAAGGGCGCACCCGTTGGCATCCTTACTTGATCAAATTCACGTGGCCCACAAATTCCTTGTCCTCTTGCGTTTGCAAGACTTGGAAATTCAACACCCATGTATAGGTTCCCGTTTGGCAATTGGTGCCGTTTGGACCATAGTCTCCGTCCCATCCAATTTCCAAGTCTCTGGACTCAAAAATCAACTCTCCCCAGCGGTTGTAAATTCTGAACAAATAAGTTCCTGCTTTATATCCTTGTGATAATATCGGTTTAAAAACTTGATTTTTTTCGTCATCATTGGGGGTGAAGGTATTCGGAACATAGTATATCAGGTTCTCCTCTACGTGGATACTCACATAAGCGGTATCGCTACAACCTACCTCATTCATGGCCGTCATCGATACTAAGTAATCTGCGGCCACAGATGGAAATAGGTGCGTTGGTTCGAAACCGTAACCATAGGACCCATCTCCAAAGTTCCATTCATAAGAGGAAGCGTTTTCTGAGTTGTTCGTAAATTCCACCAAGGGGTTCAGAGTCGTAACCCATGTAGGGTTGGCCGCTATTAACGCAACCGGGCTATCGTAAACACACGCAATATCTGAATAGGTTAATGTTGCGGTACACCCCACTGGATTCGTTACGGTCAAGCTCACATCGTAACAGCCATTAATCAGATACTGATAACCAACCTGACCTACTTGTTGCGTAATTGTTCCATTACCAAAATTCCATTGATAAATCCATGAAGGGTTGTAAATATCAGCAGTATATACCACGTCAAGAAGCCCACAACCAATTGAGTCCGAGTAACTAAACCCGGGATTTGGACTTGGTGAAATGCTCACTGGCTGCACAACACTGTCGCTGCATCCCGTAAACGGATTGGTAGCTGTGAGCGTAACATTATAAGTGCCGGCCGAAAGGAATTGATGAATTGGATTAGCCACGTAACTATTGCTTCCGTCTCCAAATTGCCAGAGGTAGTCGTATAACCCAACTGAGTTGTTTTGGAAAGTTATTGGGGTCAGATCGCAATAAGGGGGGTTCAGTGTGGTGAAAGCGATTGTCGGCCATGGATTCACTACCACGTTCACAATGCCACTTCCAACGCATCCGTGCGCTACTGTAGTTGCTGTTACATTGTATTGCACCGTTTGAGGTGCATTGGTGGTTTGGATCAAATTATCGTTGATCGTACTCGAACTTTGAACCGGATTCGAGGTCTCATTGATCACCAAAGGATTAGGCGTCGCATACCACGTGAAGGTACTCGGCAAATCCGCATTCAGGGTATAAGCGACATTTTGGTCGGGACATATCGCTAAGTTAACCGTATCAACCGTCGGAGCAGGGTTTACGGTCACGGTAAAAGAGGTAGTTTGTCCAGGACATTGCACATTTCCATTGACGAATAAAGGCGTCACAGTTACCGTGGATTGGATGGGTGATTGGGTTGGATTAGTCGCAACAAAAACGGGAATATTTCCCGTACCTGTTGATCCAAGCCCTACCGCAGCATTGGAATTGACCCAATTAAACGTAGTTCCTCCGATGGGTCCAAGAATAGGTACCACAGCAGAATTCGTTCCCTGACAAAGGATGAGGTTGTTCAAAGGAAATACCGATGGTTCAGGATTTACAACAATTTGGAAGGTGTCTTTGATTCCAGGACAGCTGACCCCATTGAAGGTAAATAAAGGAGAAACCACTACCGTAGAGCTGATCAGAGCAAATCCTGGATTGTTGGCCACAAAAGCATTCAGCGAGTCGATACCCCCGGCAGGCGCACCAACGTTTGCACCAGCAGCATTCCAAGCGTAGGAAGTGCCGGCAGCCGAACCGCTAAATAACACCTGAGGTTGCCATTGGTTATGACAAAGGTTCAAATCAGGATTAGGTAAAACCGCGGGCGTTGGGTTAACAAACACCCAAATCGGAATAATCGGACTGCTGCATCCGTTCACCACCGACGTTCCGATAACATGGTATTGCACCGTTTGAACAACACCTGTGGAATTAATCAACTGATCGTTGATTTGAGACGATATGGTTAATGCGGTAGTCTCGCCTTGAACGTTCACGTTCGGGTCTGCATACCAGTTGAAGGTGACCGCCGTGTTGGCCACCAAGTTCAAATTCACGTTTCCATTGCTGCAAATCGTGACAGTATCCTGATTCAACAAAGCTAATGGAGGTTTGACAATCACCGTAATGGTCTGCGATGGTCCCGTACAATTGCCTTGTACCGAAGTAGGTGTCACCGCATAAACCACCACTTGATTCTGGTTTGAGGTATTGACAAGCACGTCGTTGATTACCCCACCGGTATTGGTTAGGATGGACTCTCCGGTCACGTTCGGATTGTTAACGGTACAAAACCACGAGAAAGTTGAAGGAATGTTGGCCGACAATACGGCATTGACGCCAGAGCCGCTGCATATCTCCAAACTCTGAGGAATGTTCAACAGCACATCGGGTTGCACCTGAACCACCACGAACGAATCCGGACCCACGCAGCCTGCTGCGGTGGTTGGTGTAATGGTGTAGGTCACGAATTGAGGTACACTGCTGGTATTGGTCAATGAATCATTGATGCTATTCGACGTTTGTGTAGTGGTTAATTCACCGTTAACGTTGTTGTTCTGGGTGGCGAACCACGCTATGTTCGATGGGATATTCGTTCCAATATTGATTGCTAAGGTTTGATTGTTGCATATGACCGTATCGTTGAGTGGATTCACATACGGTATCGGATTTACCGTAACCGAATAGCCTCCTTGAGGACCGTTGCAGCTCTGACCCTGGAAGGTAAATATTGGGGTAATGACCACATTTCCGATCAAAGGCTGTGTTCCAGGATTCGTTGCATTGAAGGCGTTGACGGTATTACTGCCGCTCGCCACCAAGCCAATGGATGTGTTGGAATTGGTCCAATTGTAGGAGGTTCCCGAACCGTTAATCGGTGTCGCCGGCACAGCGACTTGAGGGCAGTAACTTTGGTTATTGATCGGCGCTACCGATGGTATGGGAAGCACATAGTGCGTGAACGTTTGAGCTTGTCCCGGACACGAAATGCCTTGAAAGAAAACAGGCGTCACCGTCACGGTGGATGATACCACAGCATTGGTAGCGTTCATCCCGGTAAAAGGCGCAACGCTGTTGTTTCCTGAGGCAGCAATTCCAATCGCAGGATTAGCTGCGGTCCATTGATACTGGGTTCCTGTTCCCGTAAAATTTAGCAGCTGGGTAGTACTGTTGGCACAAATGTATTGCGATCCCGGATTCGTGACACTCGGTGTAGGATTGATTTGATACGTGAAGCTTTGTGGAACTCCCGGACAAGAAACGGTGTTTTGAATAAAGGTTGGGGTGATGGTAACCTGTGCGAATTGCGCTGCATTTCCATTATTCACGGCATTGAACGCCGCAATATTGCCACTACCCGTGGCCGGAATACCGATGGTTGCTATGCTGTTTGTCCAATTATAGGTTGTATTCGCTACGGCACCGTTGAAATTCACCGCAGCCGTTGGGGAACCGTTACAAACGATTTGATTATTCGGTGCAGTTACTGTCGGAGTTGGGCTTACAAAAATGGTAAACGTGGTATTGCTTCCAGTACAAGTGACACCGTTCGCTGTAAACTGAGGCGTAACGGTCACCAGGGCATTCACGCTTTGGGCACTTGCGTTGGTTGCTTGAAACGACGCCAAAGACAAACTGGTACCCGACGGAACCAAGCCAATGGTGTTGTTGTTATTGGTCCAATTGTAGGTGGTCCCCGTTCCTGCAAAATTAACCACGGGCGTGTTCGACTGATTACAAACGGTTACGTTGTTGATTGGATTTACCACCGGAGTTGGATTCACAGTAATCGTCATTTGTTGGCTGTTGCCTGAACATGTTAGCCCGCCATTCAAGTACTGCGGTGTAACCGTCAAGGTTCCTACTAGAGGGTTTGCGTTGCTGGCATTCGTAGCAGTAAAGGCAGCGATATTCCCGTTACCAGAGGCTCCCAATCCTATGCCCACCGTATTATTAGTCCATGCGTAAGACGTCCCTGTCCCCGAAAAAACAACCGCCTGCGTAGGGGAATTGTTGCAAACAACTTGGCTGGTTAATGGATCAAGACTGGGCGTTGGATTAACCGTGATGGTGAAGGATTGCGGCAATCCCGGACAGCTTGCATTTCCTCCGGCAAAATTCGGCATAACGGATATGGTTCCTGAGATGGGCACTTGCCCAGCATTAGTTGAGGTAAATGCGGCGATGTTGCCATTTCCGGAGGCTGCTAAACCTATGGCGGTGTTGCTATTATTCCAACTGTACGATGTGCCATTTCCCGAAAAATTCACTGGCTGGGTCAAATTACCGTTGCAAATAACCTGGTTCGATGGAAGTTGAACCGTTGGAGTTGGGTTGATGGTAATGCTGAAATTCTGGGGAGCACCAGAACAACTCACCCCATTTCCCGTAAATACAGGGGTCACGGTTAATTGGGCAGTAACCGGGTTTATCGCATTATTCACCGCAGTAAAGGGATTAATGTTGCCCGTACCCGAAGCTCCTATTCCAATGGTTGCGATGCTATTCGTCCAATTATACGATGTTCCTGTACCGGTAAAGGAAATTTGAGCGGTTGTCGCGCCATTACACAAGGTTTGGCTCGCTGGTATGTTGGCCGTTGGTAAAGGATTTACCGTAATCGTGAAATTCGAGCTGGATCCTGCACAAGTAACGCCGTTATTGAGGTATTGAGGAGTAACCGTAACCGTTGCAACTATTGGCGTAGAATTGCTGACATTGGTCCCGGTAAAGGAAGCGATGTTCCCCACTGAGGAATTAGCCAATCCAATAGACGGTGTGGTATTGGTCCAGTTGTAGGAAGTCCCTGTTCCGCTGAACACAATGGCGGCGGTATTGCTATTGTGGCAAATCACTTGGTTATTGACAGCATTGACGCTTGGCGTAGGGTTTACCGTAATGGTTGAATTCGAATTACTGCCCGCGCATGTTACTCCCGCGTTGGTAAAGGATGGAATAACTCCAATGGTGGCTGTTAGCGGCGTTGACCCAGGATTCGTAGCAGGGAACGGAGCAATGTTTCCCGACCCGGAGCTACCTAAACCGATGGCCGTATTCGAATTGGTCCACGCATAAGAGGTGCCTGTACCATTTATTGTAATCAAAGAGCTGTTCGTACCGTTACAAAAGGTGCTGCTTGAAAGTGCGGTAACCACTGGAATCGGATTCACTGTTATGGTAAAGGTTTGCGCACTTCCCGGACAGGTAACGTTGTTGTTGGTGAATTGTGGAGTAACGGTAACCGTGGAGGTAACGATGGCCGAATTTGAAGGATTAATGGCGGCAAACGCGGCAATATTTCCGGTTCCGCTCGCTGCTAGGCCAACCGATGTTAAGGTATTGGTCCAAGTGTAGGAGGTTCCCGTACCCGAGAAGGCAACCGCAGCCGTGTTGGAGTTATGGCACACCACTTGGTTCGCAGGCGCTGTTACCGCAGGCGTTGGATTCACCGTAATGGTGTAAATCGTTCCACCACCCGGACATGCTACGTTACCTGGAGTCGTAGCCGATGCGCTGATTTGCACCGTTTGTGCCGTTGACGCGCTGTTTACAAGGGTGAAAGCGGGAATGGTCGAGCTACCGCTGTTTTGATTCAAGCCCGTTATCGCGGCAGGAACTGTAGTAGCCGTCCAAGAAATAACAGCTGCGTTGGTTGGGGAAGTAATATTCACCGTACTCGAAGCCCCTTGAGAGCAAATGGTTTGGTTAGCCAAGCTAAAATTGACCGTTGGCGTGGCATTCACGGTAATGCTAAAGGTTTGAACCGTCCCTGAACAAACCACGTTGTTGTTGGTGTAGACCGGCGTAACGTTGATTTGGGCAATCACCGGATTATTTCCGTTGTTCACGGCATTGAATGCTGCAATATTTCCAGTTCCCGAGGCCGCCAAACCGATGGAGGTAGCGCTGTTGGTCCAGTTGAATGCGGTAGAAGGCACCGTTCCCGAAAAAGCAATGGCCGCCGTTGAAGATCCGTTGCACACGACTTGATTGTTGATCGCCGCCACCGTAGGTGTTGGATTGACCGTGATCGAGAAATTATTCGGAATACCATTGCAGCTGATTCCATTCCCCGTAAAGATTGGAGTAACGGCTACGGTACCGCTTATGGCACTGACTCCGGGATTAGTGGTCGCAAAAGGAGCAATGTTTCCATTGCCCGAAGCGCCTAAACCAATGGCCGTATTGCTGTTCGTCCAGGAAAAAGAATTTCCGGTTCCTGTGAATGAAATGAGCGCTGACTGAGTTCCATTGCAATAGGTCAGGTTTGGATTCGCTGTGATCACTGGCGTTGGATTTACCACAATGGTCATTTGCTGAACAGTACCAGCGCAGGTAACTCCCGCATTCACAAACTGAGGTGTAACACTTATCGTGGAGGTTAAAGCGGTTGAATTACTGGCATTAGCCGCAACAAAAGAAGCAATGTTACCGTTGCCTGAAGCAGCAAGCCCAATACCTGGAGTGTTGTTGGTCCAAGCGTAATTCGTAGCGGTTCCGGTAAAATTGATCGCCGCAGTGGAGGTTCCAGCGCACAATACCTGATTGGTTAAGGCTCCCATCGTCGGCGTTGGATTCACCACAATGGTAAAGGTTTGAGACACTCCTGGACAATTCAAATTGGCTCCGGTGAAAATCGGTTGAACCACCACCGTTGCCGTTACCGGAGCGTTGGTATTATTCACCGCATTGAAACTCGCGATGTTGCCATTTCCGCTCGCCGCCAACCCTATACTGGTCAGGTCATTGGTCCAGCTATAGGAAGTCGCTGTTCCTGTGAAATTTATGGCAGCAACGGGTTGACCGTTGCAGACTACTTGGTTTCCGGGTGGAACCGCCGAAGGAGAAGGATTCACCGTGATAGAGAAGGACTGAGGAGTGCCAGAACAGTTCAGGTTGTTGCCACTGAAAACCGGCACCACACTGATTTGCGCTACCACAGGATTCACCGTCGCGTTAGCGGCAGTAAAGGCATTAATGTTTCCTGAACCGGATGCCACTAAACCAATGCTCGTGGTATTATTGCTCCAATTGTATTGGGTTCCTGTTCCGTTGAAGGATACCAAGGTCGTAGAGGCCCCGTTACAAACTACTTGGTTGGCAGGCGCAGCAACAATGGGCGTAGGATTAACAGTGAACGTAAACGTAACGGGGTTTCCTGGGCACGCCACGTTGTTGTTGGTAAAGACCGGTGTAACCGTAACCGTAGCCGTAGATGGAATCGAATTGCTTGCGTTAATGGCCGTAAATATCCCAATGTTTCCTGTTCCAGATGCTGCAAGTCCTATGGAGGTATTGCTATTCGTCCAGTTATAGGAAGTGGCATTACCGGAGAACGGAATGAGGTTCGTTGAGGCATTGTTGCACACCGTTTGATTGGCTACGGCGTTTACCGAAGGAGTCGGATTCACCGTGATGGTATAGCTAGAAGTTTGACCGGTACACGACACCCCAGCATTGGTAAAGGTTGGCGTGATGGTTATGGTTCCGCTTATCGGAGCATTGGTAGCGTTAGTTGCCGCAAATACAGGTACCGTGTTTGAACCCGATGCGGCTAATCCTATGGATTGGTTGCTATTCGTCCAAGCGTAAGAGGATCCCGTTCCTGCAATGGCTAGCGCCGTGGAATTGGATCCGTTGCAATAGGTTTGATTGGCAATTGCGTTGGTGGTGGGTGTTGGGTTAACGGTGATTGTAAAGGTGGTAGGAACTCCGTTACAACCTACGTTATTATTGAGGAATTGGGGCGTAACGGTTACCGTCGCTGTAACCACATTTGCGGTGTTATTCAAAGCGGTAAACGAGGCGATATTACCATTGCCCGAGGCCGCTAATCCAATGGAGGTCGTATTATTCGACCAATTGTAAACGTTCGCATTTCCAGTAAAGGTCACCGCGGTAGTTGCCGTATTATGGCACAAAACTTGGCTAGCCGCAGTAGCCATGGTCGGTGCCGGATTCACGGTAATATTATACGTAACCCCTCCCCCCGGACATGCAACGGCTCCACCCGTAGCCACGTTGACCGTAAATTGAACGGTTTGTGCGCTCAAACTATTGCTTAATAGGGTAAATGAAGGAATGGAATTGCCCCCGCTTGCCGTATTCACCCCGGAAATTGCTGCTGGCACCGTCGTAGCCGTCCAAGAGATAACCGCTCCCGGCGTTGAGGAGGAAATGTTCACCAACGAAGAACTGGTTCCAGAACAAATCGTTTGACTCGGAACATTGAACGTCACTTGCGGTGCTGGGTTGACGGTAATCGTAAACGACTGAACCGTTCCAGGACAGCTGACATTATTGTTGGCATACACCGGTGTAATGTTGATGGTTGCGGTAATCGGATTGGCCGTATTGTTCACCGCTACGAACGATGGAATGTTCCCTGAACCAGAGGCTGCAAGACCAATACCCGGCGTTGAATTGGTCCAATTGTAGGCGGTACCCGTTCCTGTGAGCGCGATAGCACTGCTCGTGGCGCCGTTACACAACGTAACATTAGCCGGCGCAGTTACCGTTGGTGTTGGATTGACCGTTATCGAGAAATTGGTGGTAGCTCCGTTGCACGAAATGCCTCCTCCAGTAAATACCGAGGTCACCGTGATATTGCCTGTAATTGGTGCTACTCCACCATTGGTAACGACAAACGGGGCAATTGTGCCCGTGCCGTTGCCCAACAACCCTATGGATGGGTTGGAATTCACCCAAGTATACGAGTTGCCGGTTCCTGCAAACGCAATTTGCGACGTTGTTGCCCCTGCACACAGGGTTAGACTGTTGACCGCATTCACGGTAGTATTGGGGTTGACCGTAATATTGAACAGCATGGGAGCACCTGTGCACGTGACATTGTTCACCATAAGGGAAGAAGTTACAGATACCTGAGAGGTGAGCGTTGCGCTGTTGCTTGAATTCGTAGCCGTGAATACAGGTACGGTATTGGATCCACTGGCCCCTAAGCCGATGTTCGTATTGGCATTCGTCCAAGCAAATGTAGTCCCTGCTACAGGGCTCGTAAAGGAAATTGCCGTGGATTGTTGTCCCGTACACAAGGTAATATTGGCTTGTGCATTCACCGTTGGATTTGGAATCACCTGAATAGTGAAGGTTTGGGCAGATCCAGGACAAGCTAACCCGTTGGCAGTAAAGGTTGGAATGACATTGATAGTTCCGCTAATTGGCGCTAAAGTTACATTTTGGGCCACAAATCCCAGGTTACCTGAACCTGATGCCCCCAAGCCTATGGAGGTGTTGGTATTGGTCCAAGCGTAAGTGACACCGTTGGCAATGTTGGAGGTAAAATTGTACGCGGCATTGCTTCCGTGACAATAATTACCAGAAGCCGGCGCATTCATAACGGGATTCGGATTCACTGTGAATTGGGTGCTCACAGGTGCCCCCGGACAGGCTTGTCCATTGGTGGTAAGCGATGGCGTGGCTGAAATAGTACCGAAAATTGGCGCCGTTCCGTTATTGGTCGCCGTAAATACGGGAATATTTCCGTTGCCCGAGGCTGCTAAACCGATGGAAGGATTCGAGTTGGTCCATGTAAATACCGAGCCTGCTGGGGCTGCCATTAAATTCACAGCCGTACTGCTGTTGGTAGCGCAAAGAACTTGGGGAGTTAATGCGGTTGCAACAGGAGTTGGCAACACCGTTATTTGAACCGTATCGGGAACGCCGGGACAAGCCACCCCTCCATTGCTGAAAGCAGGAGTAATCACCAAATTTGCGGTGATGGATCCGTTGGTCGCATTCGTAGAGCTAAAACTAATGTTCCCTACCCCACTTGCAGCTAAACCAATGGAGGTATTGTCATTGGTCCAGTTATAAACGGTACCTGCAATGTTGTTGGGAGAAGTAAAATTTAAGGTTACTGTATTCCCTGAGCATACCTGTTGATTGGGCAAGGCGCTTACCGTTGGAATCGGGTTAACCGTAAAAGTGTAAGTGCTGTTGGTACCAGTACAGGTTACCGCATTGTTGGTATAGGTTGGCGTAATGCTAACCGTACTGGAAATCGGTGAATTGGTGGAGTTGGTTCCGATAACCGAGGGAATAACTGCCGAACCCGAAGCACCCAAACCGGTATTCGTATTGTTGTTGGCCCAAGTATAAACTGCCCCGTTCACGGGTCCTGAAATGGAAATGGCATTGCTCGTGGTACCGGCACAAATCACCTGAGCCGCAATCGCTGTAACGCTCGGAATCGGATTAACCGTGACCGTGTACGTTATGGGTGCTCCTGCGCAGGCGGTTCCACCACTGGTGACCGTAGGGGTAATCGTTACCGTTGAAATCACAGGATTGGAAACGTTAATCGAAGCATTAAATCCAGGAATGGTTGCCGCTGAGCCGTTTGCAGGAGCCAACCCAACCGCAGGATTCATGGCCCAAACATAGGTCGCACTTGCAACATTGGAACTCAAAGGAGTTGCAGGAACCGCTGTATTGTTGCAAACCGTGGAATTGTTAATAGGATTGGCCACGGGAATAGGAATAATAGAAATCGTGTAGGTTGCAGGAATTCCGGCACAAACCGTTCCCACCGTGGACGCCGTTGCCGTGAATTGAACCGTTTGAATGGTGTTGGTTCCATTGGTGAGGTTCGAAAACACAGGAATATTTCCACTTCCACTTACTGGATTTACATTGGAAACGCCCGCCGGAGCCGTTGCTTGCCAAGCAAAAGTAACGTTATTTGTCGCGGAATTCAAGGTAACTGCCACCGAATTCGATCCGCTGCAAATGGACTGATTCGCTACCGCAAAAGTCGTCACCGGAGCTGGGTTTACGGTTATGGAATAGGTTGCTGTAGTTCCGTTGCAATTGTTGGCCGTTGGAGTTACGGTGTAGTTTAATGTAAAGGGATTCGCCCCCGCATTGTTAATTGTAGCTGCTGGAATCTGACCGTTTCCACTGGTTGGAAAACCGGTTATGGTTGCAGGAATCGAAGCTGCATTTTGAAGTGCATACGTAAAGCCCCCACCCGCCACCGAGTTTGTGTTAGCAGATACCAACGTTGTTTGACCACCGCAAATGGTTTGATTCGCAGAAAGCGTTAATACGGGAGTTGGATTGACGGTAATGGTGATGTTGAAAGGATTACCTTGACAAACTCCTGCTGTAGGAGTAACCGAGTAAATAACTGTTTCAAGGCTATTCCCAAGGTTCGTTAGGGTTTGTGAAATGGTATTTTGTCCTACATTTTGGGCACCCTGTCCGGTTACATTGGGATTGTTGTTCACCGTCCATGTGTAAGTCGTACCTGCAGGAATCGAATTACCTCCTCCGTTTGCTGGACTTACCGTAAAGGCATTTCCGCTGCAAATGGTCTGACTAACATTCTGAATAACTGGAGCTGCTGATACTGTCACCGTTAGCGTATTCGAAGTAGCGGAGCAAGTTATGCCATTCAATGTACTGGTCGAAATAACTTGATAATAACTAGTAAGGGCAAGTCCAGGTGGCACGTCATAGGTTGAGGATGTAGCTCCGTTAATGGCGGAAAAACCAGTGTTAGGAGAAGTCGTTGAAACATACCACTGATAAGAGGCATTACCTCCAAAGGTTGAAGCGGTCGTTACCGTAAACGGAACAGGGTCACCATTCGGACAGATCGTTTGATTTGCCGCAATCACCTGCGCCGTTACCGTGTTTACCGTTACTGTTAGAACATTCGAAGTGGCTTGACATGCCAACCCGTTCAGGGTATTCGTAATCAACACTTGATAGTAGGTGGTTGTATTCAATCCAGCGGGTGGATCATAAGTACTTCCTGTTGCTAGATTTATATTGCTAAAACCGGAGGCAGGACCCGTCGTAGAGGATTGCCATTGGTAGGTAACTGTTCCATTTCCGCTCGCAGCGGTTGAATTGGTAAATGCCACTGGATTTCCACCAGGACAAATGGTCTCATTGATTGCGATGACACTTGGAGTAAGTGAATTTACGGTTACAGTAAGCGTACTGCTCGTGGCAGTACAGGTTACGCCATTAAGTACACTGGTAACCACCAATTGATAATACGTAGTGGTTGTAAGTCCCGCCGGAGGATCGTAGGTTGCATTCGTTTCACCGGGAATATTCGCGTATCCCGAGTTAGGTCCGGTGATCGACGACTGCCACTGATAGCTGAGAGTGCCTGCACCCGATGGAGGAGTGGTAGCGGTAAAGGCTGCGGGATTTCCACCAGAACAAATGGTTTGAGATTGAGCCAAAGAGCCCGCAGAAACGGAATTCACAAAAACCGCAATGGGATTTGACGTCGCAGTACAAGTAACTCCGTTGAGGGTACTGGTGGTAATTACTTGATAATAGGTCGTTGTGACCAATCCAGCAGGTGGATCATAGGTAGCGGATGTTGCTCCACCAATGTTCGTATAACCCGCACCAATGTTGGTTGTCGAAGATTGCCACTGATAGGTAAGATTACCAGCACCAACCGCAGGCGTTGGATTCGTAAATGCCACGGGATTTCCTCCGGAACAAATAGTTTCATTGCTCCCAACCACAGGAGCGCTAAGACTATTAACCGTAACACTCAAAGTGGCTGAAGTAGCCGTACATGGTACCCCGTTTAAGGTGCTTGTCACAACGAGTTGATAATAGGTTGTCGTGGAAATTCCTGCCGGAGGATCATAGCTAACGGTCGTTGCTCCCGGAATGGGTGCAAATCCTGCATTTGGACCTACGGTTGAAGACTGCCACTGATAGGTCAATGTACCTGAACCGCTTGGTGCAGTGGTTGCTGTAAAGGCATTGGGATTTCCTCCTGAACATACCGTTTGACTTATTCCAAGTGTCCCAGCAGAAACTGCGTTGACCAATACTGCTAAAACGTTCGAAGTAGAAGTACAGTTAATTCCATTAAGTACGCTGCTCGTGACCACCTGAAAATAGGTCGATGCGACTTGTCCTGCAGGTGGATCATAGGTACTCGATGTGGCCCCACCAATGTTGGTAAAAGGTCCGGCAGCAAGGGAAGCCGATTGCCATTGATAACTCAAATTTCCGGCTCCAGTTGAAGCGGTGGTTACCGTGAAGGCTACTGCATCTCCTCCCGAACAAATGGTCTGCCCTGCCGCAATCGTTTGAGCCGTTACCGAATTAACGTTCACAGTTAAGGCATTGGATAGAGCTGTACAAGTTACACCGTTCAAGACACTCGAAATAAGCACTTGGTAATAGGTGGTGGTTGCTAAACCTGCTGGAGGATCATACGTTGCTAATGTTGCGCCACCGATGTTGGTAAATGGTCCGAGGGCTGAGGTGGACGATTGCCATTGATAACTCAAGGTTCCTGTCCCTGTCGCGGCGGTAGTTACTGTAAATGCAGCAGGATTACCACCGGAACAAACGGTTTGATTTCCCGCCACAACACTTGCAGTGACATTATTCACCGTTACCGTCAATACCGCTGAAGTAGCGGTACATTGAATACCGTTTTGGGTACTGGTAACCACCAATCGAAAATACGTCGTAACGGTTTGACCAGCCGGAGGATCGTACGTTGGGTTGGTTTCTCCAAGCAAGTTCGTCCATGGGCCTCCCACAGCAGAAGCCGATTGCCATTGATAGCTTAAGGTTCCTGTTCCGGTAGCAGCAGTGGTAACTGTAAATGCATTGGGATCGCCTCCCGAGCAAATCGTTTGAGAGGCTGCAACTACGCCAGCAGAAACATTGTTAACGGTAACGATGCGGGTATTGCTTGTAGCAGTACATGCAACTCCGTTGAGGGTGCTCGTAACAACGACGCGATAATACGTAGTGACCGTGACACCCGCAGGCGGATTGTAGGTGGCTGAGGTAGCACCTGCAATATTGTTGAATGGCCCAATGGCCGCAGTCGCTGATTGCCATTGATAGGTAAGCGTTCCTGATGCGGTAGCAGAGGTGGTATTCACAAAAGCGGCAGGATCTCCACCCGAACAAATGGTAGTATCGTTGGCAATTGCAGGAGGTGTTACGAGATTCAAGGTAACCGTGACAGTAAAGGTAGTATTAGGGCAACCTCCTCCAGGCGAAGTAGCAACAACGGTGTACACAACGCTTTGAGCAGGCGTGGCAACATTGGTCGATAACGTTTGTGATAAGGGCAATCCCGTTCCATTGGACTCTCCGGTAACGTTTGGGTTGTCCACCACTGTCCATGCAAACGTCGTCCCGGCAGGGATAATGGTCGTAGGAGGGGCATTGGTAGGATTCACGGTGAAGGTTCCTCCGTTGCAAATGGTTTGAGCGAAATTCGGCACCACCACCGCAGAAATAACGGTAACCGTTACCGTGAAAGGCGCTCCTTGACATCCGTTCACCGTAGGTGTAACCGTGTAGGTAACCGTCTGGTTTACATTGGTCAAGTTAACCAGCGTACCCGAAATAGTGTCGTTATTACCGTTGACTTCACCGGAAACATTTGCGGTAGGTGTTGCGACCCAAGAATAGGTAGTACCTGGAGGAACAATGGTATTTGGAGGATTATTTTGTGGGACAATAACAAACGTTTGACCGCTGCAGATAGTCGCCGTTTGGTTCGGAACAATCGGAATGGGATTAACGGTTATGGTTTGGGTTTCATTATCATTTCCGCAAGCGCTGTTCAATGCATCGAGGGAAACAGTATAAGTGCCCGGTTGCGTAAATTGAACCGTTATTTGATTGCTACCGTTAACTGATGGAGTATTAAAAGGATCACCCATAGAACCGCTTGTTACGGTATAGCCAGCACCACTTGCCGCTGGTGAAAAATTAATATTCCAACCATAATTATATGCGGTATTACAAGTGGTAGGATTAGTTAAAATTGAAACTCCACCGTTCGAAGTATTTGTAAAAGTTATAGATTGATTTTGGCAAATCGAGTTTGAAGGTGCACTGCTAAAAGAAGCATTTGGCGGCGAAGCAACAAAAATGCTGCCACCACTTGCTGTTGTGGTAAGGCAATTCGCAGAGCTCGAACCAGCATTCGTCGCAGTTAATTGAATAGTATAAGGAACAGGTACGTTGTTAACGCATTGACTTGTAGCATAGACATGAGGAATTCCATTTGGAAGAAGAGGTAGGTTAGGGTATACGAAGGTAGTAGTTGGCGAACCATCTCCCCAATCGATAGTATAGGTATTTCCTGGGGCTTGATTAGTAAAGAAATAATTAAAATTTGTTCCACATTGGACTGCTGAAGGTACAACCGGATAAATGATTCCTGAACCGAAACTCATAATTAAATAAGTTGAATAGGTACATCCGTTGGGGTAGGTAACTAAATACATTAAATTATATGAACCGGGACCCGGAGATGGGGTAGTATAGTGTGTCTGTGCTGAACCATTTGCTGCCTGTTGCCCTGGGAAAGATAGACTCAAATTGGAACCACCTATTGGAAAGGTAGTCACAGTACCACCCAAACCACTTGCTCCCCAATGAATGGTGGCCGTACTTCCCGCTGGCAACGAATTTGCATTGTTTAAGTTGATAACGGGTCCACTATATTGCGTACAATTGCAATTACTCCCAACTGTCTGAATCACAGGAATGCCGTTAACCGTGGTTAATTGTTCACAATTATTACCTCCTGCAGTTGAGAACGTTGGCACTACCGCTGGTGCTGCTGAAACATTCACTGTTACAGAGGTTTGAGTTAAGAGAGTTCCAGCACTTGAAACATTATAGGTAACCGTATACGTTCCTGGATTAGCATAAGTAATACCTACAGGTCCTGGAATTGCAGCCGTTTGGCCATTTCCAAAATTCCATGAGTAAACCGCAGGCGCAATGAGGGTTGCAGGGTTAACCGTAGAAGTAAATAAAATGGTAGAACCTGCGCAGACATTGATGCTGCCGTTCACAGCCGCTGGAATCGTAGAAAAAGTTGCACTTTGGGAAAACGCACTACCGATAATAAACAATAGAAATAAGAGGCTTAGTAGTCTTTTTTTCATGCTTCGATTGCAAGGACGAAGATAAGCATAAAACGGTAGCCTGAACCCAGAACTTTTTATAAATATTGTTGCAAAAAAAAGACACACAGACATAGAAAACGAATTTACGTCTTAAGGCAAACAAGGTGCTTTTCCAGTTATTCCAAAGCCACCGAAGGCACCTACGCCAAGACTTCTTTTACTTTGTCGGCAGCCTCTTGCAACAGCACCGCAGAATGCACGTTAAGCCCAGACTCGTCAATGAGCTTTTTAGCTTCTTCGGCGTTGGTCCCTTGCAAACGAACAATGATTGGCACTGGGATATGACCAATATTTTTGTACGCATCAACGATCCCTTGTGCCACGCGGTCGCAACGAACAATTCCTCCGAAAATATTCACCAAAATGGCTTTCACATTGGGGTCTTTTAAAATGATGTGAAACGCTTTTTCTACGCGCTCCGCATTAGCCGTTCCACCCACGTCTAAGAAATTTGCCGGATTACCCCCCGATAATTTAATAATATCCATGGTTGCCATGGCTAGTCCTGCACCATTCACCATACATCCCACATTTCCGTCCAATTTCACAAAGCTCAGACCCGCTTCATCTGCTTCAACCTCCGCCGGATCTTCTTCGGTTTTGTCGCGCATAGCAGCATAATCTGGGTGGCGAAGTAGGCCATTTCCATCTAAACTTACCTTGGCATCCACCGCAATAATCTTGTTATCCGAAGTTTTAAATACAGGATTAATTTCAAACATGGATGCATCCGTTCCCTCATAAGCCCTGTAAAGCGAGGAAACAAACTTGGTCATTTGCTTGAATGCTTCTCCACTTAGGCCCAAATTAAAGGCAATCTTTCGGATTTGAAATCCCTGCAAACCCACTCTGGGGTCCACAAATTCCTTGTGAATTTTTTCCGGCGTATGTTCTGCAACATCTTCGATATTCATTCCCCCTTCTGTGGAGTAGACAATTACATTGCGCCCTTGCTCACGATCCAAAAGCACCGACATATAAAATTCGCTGGTTGCTGATTCTCCAGGATAATATACGTCTTGGGCAATAAGCACTTTATTTACTTTTTTCCCTTTCGCACTTGTTTGAAGCGTTACTAAATGGCCACCTAAAATTCCTTGCACCTTTTCCTCAATTTCTTCAATTCCTTTGGCCAGAACCACTCCTCGTGAACCTGTTTCTTGGACAGTTCCTTTCCCCCTTCCACCCGCATGAATTTGTGCCTTGACAACATACCAAGAGGTACCTGTTTGTTCGGTTAGTTGTTTTGCCGCCGAAAGGGCTTCAGAAACACTTTCTACCACCACTCCCTCTTGAATGGCGACGCCATAACTTTTTAAAATACTCTTGCCTTGATATTCGTGTAAATTCATATGCCTATTTTGGAGTGTAAAATTAGTTAATTATCGAAGTGAAATTTTCAGGTATGCAATTTGTTTTTCCAACTGCTGGAATTTTCACGAGAGGCGTATTCGCTTTCTTTAAAGGCTTTTATATCTCGCCACAATTGATCGATGCCAAAAGTTAAGGCGCGTTGTTCCTCTTCCATAGCCGTGTTTACTACTAGGGGATGGGAGAAATAATGCTTGACAAAATTGGTATCAAAATTTCCAGAAATGAAGGCTTCATGCTTTAACACAAATTTCCCAAAATCCAAAGTTGTTTTTACCCCTGAAATTTGGTAATCATCAATAGCTTGAATGCAACGTCGGATGGCATCTTCTCGTGTTTTTCCCCAAACTACCAGCTTAGCGATCATCGGGTCGTAATAAATAGGGATTTCCATGCCTTCAAAGAATGCATCATCAACCCTCACAGACCTTCCCGATGGAATGCGATACCGTCTCAAGCGCCCAATATCCGGGATAAAACCGTTCAAGGTGTCCTCTGCATAAACCCTGACTTCAATGGCATGACCGTTAATTTCCAATTGCTCCTGCGATTTGGGTAATTTTTCCCCTCGAGCTACGCGGATCTGCCACTCCACTAAATCAGTTTTGGTGATTTCCTCCGTGATTGGATGTTCTACTTGTAAACGCGTATTCATTTCCAAAAAGTAAAAATTCAACTCCGCATCCAATAAAAACTCCACCGTTCCTGCCCCCACATAGTTGCATGCTTTGCATACATTAACCGCAGCCTCCCCCATGCGTTTTCGAAGTTCTGCATTTACAACAGTACTAGGGGCTTCTTCAATCACTTTTTGATGACGACGCTGTATGGAACACTCGCGTTCGAATAAATAAACCACATTGCCGAAAGTATCGGCGAAAACCTGTATTTCAATATGCCTCGGTTTGCTCACAAATTTCTCAATGAATACGGCATCGTCCCCGAAGGAGGAGCGGGCTTCACTCTGGGCGGTTTTCATGTGTTCCTCGAAATCGTCCTCCCTTTCCACGAGACGCATTCCTTTTCCCCCTCCTCCCGCAGAAGCTTTTACTAGAACGGGATACCCAATTTCCGCAGCAATCTTTTTCCCAAGTTCAACGTTTGCCACCGCTTCGTCGACTCCCGGAACGAGCGGTACCCCAAAACCTTTTACCGCTTGCTTAGCACTGAGTTTATCCCCCATTACTTCCATGGATTCGGGCGAAGGACCAATTAAGGTGATCCCGGCCTCTTTCAGTTTTCTGGCAAACCCTGCATTCTCCGATAAAAATCCGTAACCAGGATGAACACCATCCACTCCAAGAGAGAGACAAGCGGCAACGATGGAATCTTGTTTTAGGTAAGACTCAGCCGATGGACTTGGCCCGAGATAAACCGATTCATCGGCCTCCAAAACGTGGGGCGCAAAACGATCTGAATCGCTGTAAACGGCAACGCTCTGAATATTCATTTTTTTTAGAGTGCGTAGAATACGCCGTGCTATCTCACCCCGATTTGCAATTAGGATCTTATTCATTTTCATGCGTTTCATCTTTGTTTAAGGGATTTTGAACCTGGTCGGGGACCTTAGTCCTTTGTTTTTTAGGGGTCAATTGTACCACTCTTTTCTCTTTCCTCCTGAAAATATCCATGAAGGATTGCAGCAAAACAAAATCTTTTCGCGAACTAAAATCTTCGTGATACGAAAGTCCAGCTCCCTGCGTGAAAGGACCGGAATTTTCTTTAACCGTGTTTCCGTTGGACCTATTAAACGCATTAACCCGGAACGTTCCTTGATCGTTGATTAAATATTCCATGCTAACATCCCCAATGAGTCCACCATTCACAGAGCTTGACTCATTGTCCACCCCAAAACTGCCCGATACAATCAGTCGGTCGTTTAAAAACGATTTTTGAACGGACGTAGAAATGTTTGACGCATTAATATCCATCTTTACTTGATAACTTTTGGACATTTGAGCGAGAGCTGAATTAATTTGGCTCTCCACTAATTCCAATGCCGTCGACTCATTCGCCGATGTTGATCCTTGTAGTGGTTGAAATTTATTGAATAACACTAAGGAAAAAAATTGACGGTTCAACTCATCCATGTCTGAATTGATTCTGCTTAAAAGAGCTTTCCCCGCCTCGGGAACTTGGGGTGCATCCAATTGAAAAGAAATCGCAGGCGCCACAAGATCGCCGTTTAATCGGAGTAGGCATTGAGTATTCTGACGTGCCAAAGCCTCATTGGTTTGATCAGGTATCAGCTCGAGCATGTTCGCATTTTGCACCAAATAAGACGTCAAAATATTCATTTTAGCATGTTCTGCGTCTCCCTGCCAAACCACTTTACCTTCAAGAATATCGAAGGGTTTTCGAGCCGGACCCATGACAAAATTATAGATACTACCCGGAAGAATATCCAAACTTCCGTTCAGTTTCATTTGATTGTAGGCATCTAACGAAAAATTCAATTTACCGCTCGTTTTAGCACGAATTTCGTCCTGCGTTTGCTCATTAAAAACCAAACGAATATCTGCGTCGGGAGTTACCTCAAATCCGATTTTAAGATCAATCCCCGAATAATTTATCGAGGATGCTTTCGACTTATTCTTCTTATCTCGCGAGACAAAGTGAAAAATAGATGCATCCTCCAACTCACTACTCCCGTACATCGGAAAAATCACTTTGCTTCCTTTTCGCGATGTTAAATCGACCTCAACCTTCAAGGAACTTCCCTCGCCTCGGATGTGAGCAAATCCGCGTGCATAGGCTTTACCGTAGTAATACTCTCCTTCTTTATAGGTGGTGTTCAGTACCATGAATTTATCGAGTGTTTGCGGATTAGTGTTGGACTGAAAGCCTTTTTCGAAGTCAATGTCTACCTTGTAATTGAAATTTGTGAAATTATCATGAACTACCGCTAGGGTGAGTGCCGCATTGTTACCGTCGGAATCTTTCAAAGAAATTGCTTTGTGGATAAAAAACCCATCCTCCTCTATGCTTACAAGACCATTGAGGGTATATCGACACCCTAACAAGGTGAAGTCTCCCGTTGTCTTGTCAAGAAGCAAACTCCCCTTTAACACAGGTTGGTCAATTGCACCGCTTATTCCAACCGATCCATTGACTTTCCCTGAAACATTCGAAACTACACTCGGATCTAAGAAGCCATTGATGAATGCTAATTCTGTATTATCGAAGGTAAGGGCTGCTTCGAGGGTGTTGTCGGTAACCTGATAAACTCCATTGAACGAGAATGTATTTTTATCGCGGTACAATAGATCCCCTTTTAAAATCACAGCAGTCAGTGCTTTATCGTATTTAGCCCCTAACGTTAGATCGCCAAATTCTCGGTTGCTAAACCGTAAATTGTCCATAGATAGGCGACTATTGAAATATAAATTGTTGAAAGGACTGGCAATTTCCAACTCTCCGCCTAAATTGCCCGTTATGTCAATTCCCAACCCCAACATTCCCGACAAATCTTGGATCAACACATTTTTAAAGCTAGCTGTCATGATATCCTCTTGTCGATAGGAAAGCTTACCTTTCAGTAAAATCTCCTGGTTATTTTTCTGACTTTGTAGCCTAAAATTATTAGCCCAATACGTTTCGCCATTTATTTGAATATCGCTGCCTTTTTTAATATTCCACCGATATCCGTTTAGGGAAAGCCGAGATTCATCGAAAATAAGATCGTAATTGCTGTTAGGTAAAATAGAGGTCCCCCAATTTATTCTTGTCTCGTTCAACCTTCCCGCATCCCAACACAAACTTGAACGTAAGATGCCTTTGTTTCCGTTGGTGAAAAAGTTTACATCCGATAAAGAAAGAGAATCCGAAATCAACAATCCGTCAATTAGCAGATTGGCAACCACCGAATCGCCCATTACTGCCTGAGTAAAGCGTACATTATTACAAATGACACTATCGTAGACACATTGCTTTGCAGAAATATCCAATCCCAATTGCTCCTTATCCCTATCAAACAAAAACGTAACTTTTGCCCCCCTACTCAACCTCAAACTGGGTATGAACATTTCAGTGATTTGGTCGGGTTCATGAATGATTACGGTGACGTTACTTCGGTTGTTCGCTTCCTTAAAATTGGGTTTGTTTGCTGTAAACCAAGAAGGTATAGAACGGGACAAACTATACAACATGTCATTTTGTAGGGTCTTAAAATTCAACTTACCCTCAAAATCGATATCTGCTACGTTACTTCGAAGTTTAAAAAGATCGCTGTTTTTGTCGTGGGTAAAGTCAATATTTAGGGTTGGAATTTCAATTTTCGTGGACCCTTCAGCATAGGCCAAACGCGATCCGGCTAGTCTTCCTGTCAACTCATCGGGCGATTTACCCTTTAATGAAACCTCACAGTACAGCGATAGTTCGCTTGATTTTTGAACAAAACCCAATGGTTGCAATCGAGCTTTTTCGAGACGCAGGGTTGCCTGGAGGTTTTGAATATTTTCGAGATTTACATTTCCGGTAAGGTCAAGAACAAGATTCGGATCATCAATTCCAAGGCTAAGTTTGGCCACCTTATTGGCGATATCAACATTTTTAAGATCGATATTCCGATAATTGTACTTATTAAATTCCATCGAATTTAAACGGCCTTTTCCACCGTTCATGGAAATGATACCGTTCAAAAAACTCAGGGAATTTACCGACATTACCCCATCCATTATTCCCCATTCCTGCGCTCCCAATAGACCGGCAAGGTTGAAATTTTCGATATGCACCAAATTGTCTGCTAAGTCGCTGTTTTGCAAACAAAAACCCTCTTTCAGTGGGGTAATTTGAAGCGAAGAATTTAGGGCAACATTACCTTGTGCAGTGGTTACTTTGAATGGAAATATCTTGAGGTTGCCAGCATGGCTTAGAACGGTTAAATTTTTTAAGGAGATGTTTCCTAACGATTGAAATTCCTTCCCAAGGTTTAATGTTTTCCCTCCTGGCAGGCGGAAAGTTTTTAATTCAGCTGAATTGATGTTTGCTGCAACGATTTGCTCACGTAGGTCACGTGAGGTCCAGTCGGTAAAATCGGGAAGTTCTAAATTTGCTTTTATCCAAGTATTTTTTCCCAACCGAAGCGTGAGATTACGTATTTTCAACCGATTAGGCACATTGGAGACTTCAGCTTGAATGTTGATTAAACCCTTCATGCCTTCTAATTGTGGGACAAAAAGGGAAACATCTGCTAATTCAATGTTACTTGGCGAAATACGGCATTTTATGCTCGCTTTATTGAGAAAGTCGCTCTTATCGTTCAATCTATCAAAAGAATAGCCCAATTGATCCAGTCGAAGGTCTGAACGGTTCAACTTCAGCTGTATTTTGGACAATAGCAACGAAGTAGAATCCATCGAAAAAGACGCCTTCATGTCTTTTATGTGAACTCCCGAACGGTCTTTCAAATTGAATCTATCCAGGTGGAATGAAATTTTAGGTGCTGAATAAGCGAGTTGCGACGCACTTGCGTACAAGTTTTGGAAGTCAATATGATTTGGATCGAATCCGTAAGGGCTAGGACTAACCCTATAATCATCGTAACGTAAGGAGGTATTGTTTAAGGTTATTCGGTTTAAGGTAAGGGCAAAAGGCTTGCTGCTGGAGGAGGTATCATCGGAAGAAAAATACGTTGAAATAAAATCAAAATTCATGCTGCCGTCGGACTTTTCCGAACACACCCACAATCTGCCATTTGTCAAAACAACTTCGTCGAGTATCAAGCGCTCCGTTCCCAACTGACTTACTTCGACCACTAGGGAGGGCACGCTCAGTAAAGTACGTTGTTGTTGATCTAAAATCTTTACCCCTTCAAGGTACAATCTATCAAAGAATTGGATGTCTAATTTTTGAATTTGAACAGTCGTTTTCCATTCTTTTGAGAAATGCATTGCCGCCCGTTTGGCCAGAAAGGTTTGAAAAGCACTGCTCCGAATTAAGAAAGCAAATACCAAGATAGCCAATACTAAAAATTCAAAAAAAACTCCACAGCTACGGAGGAAAAAATTCGCTATTTTTGGCATGCTGAACAAAGATAGTCATTGCGTTGAATATTCCTCTCATTCTCGGTATCGAAACCTCCTGTGACGATACAGGGGCAGCTATTCTCAGGGGGAATAAGGTTTTGTCCAATGTTACGAGCGTTCAATTGATTCACGAAAAACATGGTGGCGTTGTCCCTGAACTTGCCGGTAGAGCGCACATGGAAAATATCTCAGAGGTTGTTCAATCTGCCACTCAACAGGCAAAAGTTGCCCTGGAAGAAATCGATGCAATTGCTTTTACCCAAGGCCCCGGCCTTCAAGTGTCGTTGGTGGTCGGCGCTTCATTTGCCAAAGGACTGGCGATGGCCCTCGGAAAACCACTGATTGCAGTAAACCATATGAAAGCGCATATTTTGAGTCACTTCATTGAAGAGGAAGGTATGAAAGCCCCCAGCTTTCCGTTCTTGTGCTTAACGGTGAGCGGAGGTCATACCCAATTGGTGGTCGTTCGAAGCCCGTTATCCATGGAGATTATCGGCAAAACCATCGATGATGCAGCGGGGGAGGCCTTTGACAAGACTGCAAAAATGTTAGGTTTTCCATACCCAGGCGGGCCATACATCGACCTTCATGCGAAAAACGGCAACCCCAAAGCTTTCTCATTTGCAAAACCTAAAATCGACGAATTAGACTTCAGTTTCAGTGGGTTTAAAACCTCCGTTCTATATATGCTTAAAAAGAATAAGGATAACCATGTCACATTTATTGAAGATAATTTACCTGATTTGTGTGCATCGATTCAAGAGGGCATCACGGAAATTTTGCTGGAAAAACTAAAAAAAGCGCAATTATTAACCGGGATTAAAGAACTGGCCTTAAGTGGAGGTGTTTCTATCAATAGCGGTCTTCGGCATAAAATTCGGAATTGGGTTGATGAAAATCCCGGGCTCAACGCTTACTTCACTCCCGGAAAATATTGTTCAGACAATGCGGCAATGATTGCCATGGCCGGACAGTTAATGTATCGTGAGGGAGTTATTTCGAATCAATCCGTTGCCGCCAATGCTCGTTTACCCTGGTAATTGGGCAAAATTCGAAAAATATCTTTTTTTTGCCCTTAAACTTGTTATTGATGTTATTTTTTCATACATTGTATTGCTAATCTTATTTCTATGTTTATTGATCTACAAACTATTCCGAAGGAAATCGTTCCTTTCTGCGGTTTTCGAAAGAAATCATTTATTGCTCAAGATGAACAATTAAGAAAGCATCTAGAGTGTGCTAAAAGCCTGGGTAACAACTATCGAACGAAAGTTCAAATTATTTTTTGCGACGACGAGGGCATGAAAAGGGTATATACGACCGTTTGGGCTGTTTTTGAATCATACATCTTGTTAAAGGGACAGATTCGCATTCCCATCTCGCGAATTGTGGAAATAATTTTTTAGCTTTGGTTGATGAGTTGGGGGTTTCAGAGTACCGGCATCGTGCTATTAATGATGCTGTTAGCTCCATCTGCGTGGAGTCAAAATCATGTAAGTTGGTCTGGCCAGTTTGACCCCACTACCCAAAAAATCATCATCACCGGAGTTATCGATTCCACCTGGCATATTTACTCTCCAAAAACCGATGCTGGCCTTGGCCCTATTGCATTGAGCATTCAGCTCAATGAAGGAAAAGGTGCAAAAAAACAAGGAAATGCCCGCTTTTCTCCCGAGCCCGAGGCCTACATGGATGAAAATTTCGGAGGAACCGTGTATATTTGGGAAAAGGAAGTAACGATTTATCAGAAAGTCAAATTTCCCAAAACATGCAAGGAGATCAAGGTAACCATCAATTACATGATTTGCGATGACACACAGTGCCTACCTCCCATAGATGTTGAACTTGATATACCTTTAAACCCATAAGTAACGATGAAATTTTACGCTTCTTTTATTGCGCTTCTTTTTCTTTCATTCGGAAGTACTTTTTCGCAAATGGTCAACCATGAGGATGTGGTAAAAGTGAAATTCTCCATTCAACAAAAGGACGGTGAAGGGGAGGTAATTGCCTCCATCGATGTCATTCCCGGCTGGCATATTAATTCCCACAAGTTACCAAAAGACTCTTATGCAATACCAACAGATTTAACCATCAACCCTACACGAGGAATCAGCATCGGAAAATTAACCGAACCCAAGCCCATTCAATTCATCGACGAAGATCTTGGTGACATGCAAAGCCATCACAAAGGAAAGTTAACCATGAAAAGGCGTTTTGAAATTTCTTCGAGCAAGGACCTTACCTTAAAAGGCGTATTCTCGTTTCAAGTATGCGACGAAGCCGGCAAATGCTTGTTACCCCATGAATATCCCTTTGAATTACGAGCTCAGGCGTTTACAACAAGTGATTCAATTGCTTCCGATTCTTCTCAAACAACGAACACAGTCACGGCAGAAGATCCTACAGACTCCACCGATAAAACCACCACAGAGAATCAAAAACCGAACAAGAAAGATTCTGAAAAAAAAGGAAAATCGCTGTGGATTATTTTTATTCTGTCCTTTTTGAGTGGATTTGCCGCCCTATTGACACCGTGCGTATTTCCGATGATTCCCATGACCGTCTCCTTCTTTACCAAGCAAAGCCAGTCGAAGGCTGCAGGTATTCGGAACGCGGTGCTTTACGGCCTTTCTATTATTGCAATTTATGTTTTATTGGGAACCATTATCACCGCTCTTTTTGGACCATCGGCATTGAATGAACTTTCCACCAACGTTTGGTTTAACCTCCTTTTCTTTGGATTACTTGTCGTTTTTGCCATCTCCTTCCTCGGCGCTTTCGAGATTACCCTCCCTAATTCTTGGTTAAACAAAGCAAACAATGCTTCCTACAAAGGGGGTCTGATAGGAATTTTTTTCATGGCCTTGGCCTTGGCCCTCGTCTCCTTTTCGTGCACCGGCCCCATAGTCGGAACCTTATTGGTGGAATCCGCTACCATTGGTGGAATAGCCCCATTCGTTGGAATGTTTGGTTTTTCATCCGCCCTGGCACTACCTTTTGCGTTATTCGCAGCATTTCCGGGCTGGCTAAATTCCCTACCGCGTTCAGGTGGTTGGTTGAATTCGGTCAAAGTCGTTCTTGGGTTGCTTGAACTCGCTCTGGCCTTTAAGTTTTTATCCAACGCTGACCTTGTCGTTCAGGCTCATTTGTTGGAAAGAGAGGTATTTCTATCCATTTGGATAGGAATATTCCTGGTATTGGCCCTTTACCTGTTTGGATTTATTCGGATGCCGCACGACAGTCCGATTGAAAAACTTTCTGTCGGAAGAACGCTTTTCGGTTGTACGGTACTTGCTTTTGTTATTTATTTGATTCCTGGTTTATGGGGTGCTCCCTTGAAACTCATCAGTGGATTCCCTCCCCCCTTGGCCTACAGTGAATCTCCTCAAGGGGTAGGCAGTTCTCAATCCGCCCAGAGCCATTCGGACAATCCTGAAATGCATTTAGGACCACAAAACCTTCAAGTCTTTCACGATTTGGACAAAGCAAAAGCCTATGCCGAAAGAATGAACAAACCTCTTTTTATTGATTTCACGGGGCATGCTTGCGTAAATTGCCGCAAAATGGAAGAAAAAGTCTGGGGCGAACCTGGAATCATTGAACTGCTTCGGGATAAAATGGTCATTGTCTCCTTGTATGTAGACGAAAAAACAGAGCTCCCGAAAGAGGAACAGGGAGTCAAAGAATACGCCCCAGGTAAAACCATGACCATTCGCGAAGTGGGACATAAATGGAGTTATTTACAAGCGACTCGATATAAGAGCAATACTCAACCGTATTATCGAATGATTGGTCAAGGCGACCAAGACTTAGCCAACGGTTCTGCGGACTACGAACATCATGGAAATGCTGAGGATTTCAAGGCTTGGCTCGAGAAAGGAATTCAAGATTACCAGAAAAACCAATAATCCACTATAGATGTCGAACTAAATATACCTTTAAACCCATAAGTAACCATGAAATTTTACGCTGCTTTTATTGCGCTTCTTTTTCTTTCATTCGGAAGTACTTTTTCACAGTTGGTCAACTATGAGGATGTGGTAAAAGTGAAATTTTCCATTCAACAAAAGGACGGTGAAGGGGAGGTCATTGCCTCCATCGATATCATTCCTGGCTGGCATATTAATTCGAACAAATTACCCAAAGACTCTTATGCTAAACCAACGGATATCAAGATCAATCCCACCCAAGGTATCAGCGTCGGAAAATTGACCGAACCCAAGCCCATACAGTTCATTGATGAAGATCTTGGTGACATGCAAAGCCATCATAAAGGAAAGTTAACGATGAAAAGGAGTTTCAAGATTTCTTCGGACAAAGACCTTACATTAAAAGGGGTGTTCTTCTTTAGTGTTTGTTCCGAATCGGGACAATGCTTAAACCCTCATGAATATCCCTTTGAACTTTCGGTTAAAGCGTTTACAACGAGCAGTTCGAATGCCTCCGATACTGCTCAAATAACGAGCAATACCGCGGCGGAAGAACCTATAGACTCCACCGATAAAACCACCACAGAGGATCAAAAACCGAACAAGGAAGATTCTGGAAAAAAAGGAAAGTCCCTGTGGGTTATCTTTATTTTATCCTTTTTAAGCGGTTTTGCTGCCCTGCTAACTCCCTGTGTTTTTCCAATGATTCCAATGACCGTTTCTTTTTTCACCAAGCAAAGTCAATCGAAAGCGGCTGGTATTCGAAACGCGGTGCTTTACGGCCTATCTATTATTGCGATTTATGTTTTGTTGGGAACCATTATCACCGCCATTTTTGGACCATCGGCTTTGAATGAACTTTCCACCAACGTTTGGTTTAACCTAGTTTTCTTTATTTTGCTTGTGGTTTTTGCCATCTCCTTCCTAGGTGCTTTCGAAATTACTCTCCCCAATTCATGGTTAAACAAAGCGAACAATGCTTCCTACAAAGGAGGACTCCTAGGAATATTCTTCATGGCATTAGCCTTAGCTTTAGTCTCCTTTTCCTGCACCGGACCAATTGTAGGCACATTATTAGTCGAATCCGCAACGATTGGAGGTATTGCACCCTTTATAGGAATGTTTGGTTTTTCGTTGGCTCTTGCTTTACCCTTTACCCTGTTCGCTGCTTTTCCAGGTTGGATGAATTCCTTACCACGGTCTGGTGGATGGCTCAATACAGTTAAAGTAGTCCTCGGTTTCTTAGAGTTAGCCTTGGCCTTTAAATTCCTATCCAACGCCGACCTCGTGGTTCAAGGACATTTTTTAGAAAGGGAGGTGTTCCTTGCCATTTGGATTGGAATTTTCTTGGTGTTGGCACTGTACCTCCTCGGATTCATCCGCATGCCACACGACAGCCCCATGGAAAACCTGTCTGTAGGAAGAACCCTTTTCGGAACCACGGTTTTAATGTTTGTCATCTACTTGATTCCAGGGCTGTGGGGTGCTCCCTTAAAACTCATCAGCGGATTTCCTCCTCCACTCGCTTACAGTGAATCACCTCAAGGGGTAGGAAGTTCTCAAGCCGCCCAGAGCTATTCCGACAACCCTGATATGCACTTAGGACCACAAAACCTTCCAGTATTTCATGATTTGGACAAAGCGAAAGCCTATGCCGAAAGGATGAACAAACCTCTTTTTGTCGATTTTACAGGGCGTGGTTGTAATATTTGCCGTAAAATGGAAGAAAAAGTATGGGGCGAACCGGGAATTATTGAATTGCTTCGGGATAAAATGGTCATTGTCTCCTTATATGTCGACGAAAAAACTGAGCTCCCGAAAGAGGAACAGGGAGTCAAAGAATACGCCCCAGGTAAAACTATGACCATTCGCGAAGTGGGACATAAATGGAGTTATTTACAAGCCACTCGATATAAGAGCAATACTCAACCCTATTATCGAATGATTGGTCAAGGCGACCAAGACTTAGCCAACGGTTCTGCGGACTACGAACATCATGGAAATGCCGAGGATTTCAAGGCTTGGCTCGAGAAAGGAATTCAAGAATACGAGAAAAACCAATAATTCACTCGATCCTTTAAGCCAATAAAACATGAAACTCTGTATTGCAGAAAAACCGAGTGTTGCTCGAGATTTAGCGAAAATTCTTGGTGCATCGACAAAAAAAGACGGGTATTTCGAAGGCAACGGTTATTGGGTCAGTTGGACCTTTGGTCATTTATGCACTCTGAAAGAACCCGAAGACTATAACCCTGTATGGAAACAGTGGCGAGTAGAGGACTTACCCATTGTCCCCGATTCCTTTGGCATAAAAGTGATTTCCAACGACGGCGTAAAAAAACAATTCGAAGTCATTAAACAACTCGTTGCCTCATGCGAAGAAGTCATTAATTGCGGAGATGCTGGTCAAGAAGGAGAACTCATACAGCGTTGGGTATTGTTAAAGGCCAGTTGTAAAAAACCCGTAAAAAGACTTTGGATATCTTCCTTAACGGACGAAGCCATAAAAGAAGGTTTTTCCAAACTAAAAAACGCTTCAGAATTCGATAACCTGTTTGCGGCTGGTAATTCCAGAGCCATTGGCGACTGGATTTTAGGCATTAATGGCACCCGGCTTTACACCAAGAAATTTGCCGCCCCAAAAATGATATTGTCCGTAGGAAGGGTTCAAACTCCCACCTTGGCAATGATTGTTCAACGGCAAAAAGAAATCAACGCGTTCAAATCCGAAGTTTATTGGGAATTAAAAACCGTATATCGAAATACTGAATTTCTTTGCCAAATTGAACGCCTGAAGAGCGAAGAACGCGCGCAAAAAGGCCTGGATTACTTAAAAGGGAAGCCCTTCGAAGTAAGCTCTTTTGAACAAAAAGAAGGTAAAGAAGGAAACCCCCGCTTGTACGACCTTACCTCCCTGCAAGTGGACGGTAACAAACGTTACGGATTCAGTGCGGATGACACCCTAAAACACGTGCAGAGCTTGTACGAAAAGAAACTGGTTACCTACCCGAGGGTTGATACCACTTATCTTTCAGAGGATTTACACCCAAAAATTCCGAACACCTTGCGTAGCTTAAAAGATTACGAACGATTTACCGCCCAAGTTTTATCGCAACCCATTCCAAAAACCAAAAGCATTTTCGATAATGCCAAAGTAACGGACCACCATGCCATTATTCCTACGGGAATTCTTCCTTCGGGTATTTCTCCCGACGAACAAAAAATCTACGACTTAATCGCACGCAGGTTCATCGCAGCCTTTTATCCCGAATGTAAAGTTTCCAATACTACCGTAATGGGCAAAGTGGATCAGCTCCATTTCAAAGCTACCGGAAAGCAAATTCTCGATAAAGGATGGAGGTTGGTGTACGAAGACATGGAATCTAAGGCGGCGAAAAAAGAAGAAGCCGAAGAAAAAGTATTGCCGATTTTTACGGAAGGGGAAAGCGGAGAGCATGAACCGATGGTGCACCAAGGAAAAACGACCGCACCTAAGCCATACACCGAGGCCACCCTATTGAGGGCCATGGAAACCGCGGGGAAATTTGTGGAGAACGAGGAAATGCGCGAATCCATGAAAGAAAACGGCATCGGAAGACCTTCTACTCGGTCCGCCATCATTGAAACGCTCTTCAAAAGAGGGTATATCGAAAAAAAGAAAAAAAACCTGTTGGCCACTTCCACCGGTATGGACCTCATCGACACCATTAAAAACGACTTACTAAAAAGCCCCGAACTCACCGGACAATGGGAACATAAGCTGCGAAAAATGGAACGCGGTGAATACAATCCCCAAGAATTCAAGCAAGAGCTTTTCAAAATGGTCCGCGACATCACAGACGAAGTACTCTTTGGAAATTAATCCATTTTAATGAACGACTTCCTAGACGTTCTGTCCGAAGTAAACTGAAGTTGAAGTTGGTACGCCCCTCTTTCCATGTTTTGAACGCGGATTGATGTGAGCATGCCACTCATTTTGCCCTCTTGTACCAAACGCCCTTGAGCATCGAAAACACGGTAATATTCAGGTTCCTCTCCAAAACATCGTACGGTTAAAACCTCTGTGGCCGGGTTCGGGAAAATCCCCCATCCATTGCCTGAAACATCGCTTAAGCCGGCATTATCGACCGTAGCCTCTAGGAAAGTCGTATCCGAACAGTTCGCGTTGGATGCCACCAAGGTTACCGTGTACGTGCCAGGTTGTGTGTAGGTATGTTGAGGTGTTGCTTGCGTATCCGTGCTGTTGTCACCAAAATCCCAGCTGTAGGAATTCGCATTCGCACTCTGGTTGGTATTGATTGTTAAAGTCATACCAAACGTTGAAGCGGTAGCCGCTGCGGTGACTTCATCCATGACCAAATACACCGGCGTTCTCGGACTGATGCACGGATCTTTCACCACCTCCCAATCGTAGAAATAATAATAGAATGCTGCTCCTGCACTGGACCCTGTAATAGAAATTAATCCCGGGATTTGGTAGGGATAGGCCGCCCCCGTGTTGTTGCGGTATAGGTTCATTTGCGACCCGCCCATTCGGTAATTGACACCTGGTTCAAGATGAAAATTCAAGGATATTCGGGACCCTCCAGACGGAATATTGAGAAACCTTGAATCCAATTGGTTTCCGCTCGCGTCCCACAAGGTTATCGTTCGATCACCCGCTGCGCCAGCATTTACCCAGGCAGAAACAATGGTTAGCGGTTCTTGCACTGAAAAAATTTGATATTGTGTCGACGTGTTGTTATGTTGTCCCCCTGTTCCAAAGCTGTTATTCAATGGCCCGACATAAAGCACGGGATTTGTCTCGATATTTTCAACCCATAGGGTATCTGTTTGCGCCAAAAACATCGAATAAAAAGCCCCAGTATCCAATAAATTACCGTCGATAGCCGCATCGAAATAGCGAATTTCTCCATTAGCCGTAGCCTGAACAGTAACGCTGTCCGGGGAACACAAGATTACCCCATTAGCAACGGGAGCATCCGGACGATCAATGGTAATGTAATTTTGAAGGGCAAAAGTGTCAGAACCTATATTATTTGAAGCAATCAAGGTAACCGTATAGGTGCCGTCTTGCTGATAAACATGCGTTGGATTTTGAAGCGTTGACGTACTCCCGTCACCAAAATTCCAATTCCAGGCATTCGGTCCTCCCGTTGTTTGATCTTCAAACGAAATTTCACCCGTACAACTTGTGGTTGCATTGGCCTGAAAATCGGCCACTGGAGGATTGCTGGGAATTTGACAGGCCCATGTCATCACAAAACCCGCATTGGTTACGTACGTATCCGAAAAGAATTTCAAGGTAATTGCCCCATAGGTACTCTGTATGGTCCCTCCGTTGGGTAAGGTATTGCCCGTGTATTGACCAATCAAAGGACTGGTATTGGTCGGGCCATCGTAGATGTAGAGATAATCGTAGTTCAATTCCAAATCGAACAACGAAAAATTCAAGGTTACTGTAGCTGCTCCGACAGGAGCAATCGTGATTTCACTGGTAACTAAATCTTGGTAGTTGGAAGCAACGCCTCCCGGATCGAATAAAGTTCCCGAACAAGAAGTTTGCGTTTGATTCAACCCGGCAGGATTCATCGTGATAGCACAAGGCAGCGATGGATCTACGTTAATGTAATCCACCATCACTAAAGTATCGGTCCCACAGGCACCTCCGCTGGCAATGAGTGTAACGGTATAAAGACCTGGATTTTGATACGTGTGCGAAGGATTCAGCTGATTGGACGTTCCGCCGTCGCCGAAATTCCATTGAAAGGTGCCTGCGTTGAAACTTTCGTTGGTGAAATTCACCAAAGCCGGCGCTTGACAATAGTCTTGATAAGCCGTACTGAATTGCGAAGTCACGGAATAAGAAAACGGCTGCCCTACCCCAACCGCATACCATGCATTGGTGGTGCTCATGACCTCTGGCGAACATGCCCCGTACAAATCGATGGCCGACTGAATAGCATAAAACCGCGCATCAGAATAATCTGAATTCGGGGTAAGATAAACGGTGTTATTTCGAAACGCAATGCGTGCTGCTTTTAAGGAGCCCTGCGCGGTGACGTTGTACACGGAATTGATGTCGTTGGTTCCTGAACCTCCTACCGTGAGCAAATAATACCAAAAGTTCTGTACCCCCGAGTTGGTGTGTACTCCCCCATTGTCTTGAGAACCAGTGTAGTAATGCGTCCCTAAATAGGTATCAGGGTCATTGAAGGCATTGGGATTGGCCATGTTGCGAATCCCATTACCATTCGGCGTGGCATCTTCTCCCATAATCCAGTTCAAGGCATTGTTGTTCGCAAAAGACTCTACCGCAACACCGAAAATATCCGAAAACGATTCATTTAAGGCCCCGGATTCGTTAGCGTATACCAAGTTGGAGGTGTTGGTGGTTAAGCCATGGGCAATTTCATGCCCTGTAATATCAATGGCGGACAAGGGAGTAAAAGTACTTCCATTTCCGTCACCATAAGTCATGCGTTGACCGTCCCAAAAGGCGTTGTTGTAATTCGTGTTGTAGTGCATATAACTTTTCAAAGTAAATCCATTTCCGTCGATGCTATTTCGGTTGTGGATTTGCCAGAAATAATCGTAGGTCATTTCGGCTCCCCAATGGGCATCACCGGCGTAGTGGTCCAGGTTCGCCGTATTGTTCCAATAATTGTCGGCATCGGTGAAATCCACTGCAGCCCCGTAATTCGACGTATTGTTCAAATCAAAGGTTTGAATACCGTTACCTCGACCGGTCTCCC
>VGMY01000005.1 GCA_016866255.1 Bacteroidota bacterium
ATCACAATTTTTGATAAAATTAACTTTTTGCGCCGTGTTAACGAAGCTTTTATCCGTTGGTTGCCATTAATTTTGTGTGAAATTACGCAGAACATTTGCGTGAATCCACGCATTGAGAATTACTTAATCTCAAAACCCTCCATGAATTTCGTTGTAAAATCACCTTCCATGAACTTTGGGTGGTGCATTAATTGTTGATGAAAAGGAATGGTCGTTTTAATTCCAGCCACAATGTATTCATCCAGCGCGCGGCGCATTTTGAGGATTGCTTCTTCTCGCGTCTGCGCAACAACTATCAGTTTGGAGATCATTGAATCGTAATTTGGAGGAATTGTATAACCTGCATAAACGTGTGTATCGATGCGCACCCCATGCCCTCCCGGTGAATGATAATCCGTGATTTTTCCAGGAGAAGGCCTGAAATCGTTGTAGGGGTCTTCTGCGTTAATTCGGCATTGGATCGCGTGCAAAATAGGCGTGTAATTCTTTCCTGAAATCTTTTCGCCAGCCGCTAATTTAATTTGTTCTTTTACCAGGTCATAATTGATCACCTCTTCAGTAATGGTGTGTTCTACCTGAATACGGGTGTTCATTTCCATGAAATAAAAGTCCCGGTTTTTGTCCACTAAAAACTCCACGGTCCCAACTCCTTCGTATCGAACGGCCTTTGCTGCTTTAATTGCCGCCTCTCCCATTTTTTCGCGCAGTTCAGGCGTCATAAACGGAGAAGGGGTTTCTTCAACTAACTTTTGGTGCCTTCGTTGAATCGAACAATCCCTTTCCGATAAATGGCAGGCGTTTCCGTATTGATCTCCTGCAATTTGAATTTCAATGTGGCGAGGTTCTTCGATGAACTTCTCCATATAAACCCCGTCGTTACCAAACGCGGCTCCGGCCTCTTGTCGGGCAGAATCCCATGCGGATTGAAGGTCTTCTTCTTTCCAAACGATGCGCATTCCTTTTCCTCCTCCGCCAGCCGTGGCTTTAAGTATTACGGGGTATTTGATGCGTTCAGCATTTATCTTTGCGTCTTCAATGTCTTTCAAAAGCCCTTCTGAACCAGGAATACAAGGGACCCCCGCTTTAATCATCGTGGCTTTTGCCGTTGCTTTATCCCCCATTGCGGCGATTTGTTCCGGTAGTGCCCCAATAAACTTGATCCCGTATTCTTGGCAAACGCGGGAAAACTTTTCGTTTTCAGAGAGAAAACCATACCCAGGGTGAATTGCGTCCGAGTTGGTGATTTCTGCAGCAGCGATAATGTTTGAAATGGACAAATACGACTTTGAACTTACGGCCGGACCTATGCATACTGCTTCGTCTGCAAAACGAACGGGCAAGGAGTCTTTATCCGCCGTGGAATACACCGCCACCGTTTTAATTCCCATTTCTTTACAGGTGCGGATTACACGCATGGCTATTTCGCCTCGATTCGCAATGAGTATTTTTTTAAACATGGTTCTCGTTTTAGGCCGGTTCTACCAAGAAAAGGGGTTGGTCGAATTCCACAGGAGTTGCGTCATCCACCAATACTTTTACAATTTTACCGCTCACTTCTGATTCGATTTCATTGAATAATTTCATAGCCTCAATGATGCAAATTTTATCGCCTTTTTTAATTTCAGAGCCCACTTCCACGAAAGGAGCTTTGTCCGGGCCAGAGGAACGATAAAACGTTCCTATCATCGTGGATTTTACGGTTATAGTATTGGCGTTTTCCGCAACTATTTTGACCGGCTGTTCAACTTGACGGTCATTTTGGACAGAGGCTACAGGTTGGGCAACAACCGGAGCTGGAATTGGCGCTGAGACCGGAGAATAGGTCATTGGAACGCCCATATTTGGCCCTTTGATGTTTATCTTAAATCCGTCTTTTTCAATTTCTACTTTACCTAAGCCAAGCTTTGATACTAATTTAATTAGTTCTTTTATTTCCTCGTTATTCATAGTTCAAAATTAAGAATTATAGGCCCATTTCAAATATACCGCTCCCCATGTAAATCCACCGCCGAAAGCGCTTAATATTATGTTGTCCCCTTTTTTTAATTGCTTTTCGTAATCCCACAGGCACAAGGGCAGGGTGGCCGCAGTTGTGTTACCGTATTTATGAATATTAATCATCACTTTATCTTTGGTAATACCCATTCTATCGGCCGTTGCGTCAATAATTCTAAGGTTGGCCTGATGTGGAACTAACCATGCTATATCCTCTCCTTTTAATTTATTTTTTTCCATGATTTCGGCAGAAACTTCTGCCATGTTGGTTACTGCAAACTTAAAAACCTGTTTGCCTTCTTGTCGGATGTAATGCATACGATTTTCAACGGTTTCAACACTTGCGGGATTCATCGATCCCCCGCCTGGCTGAACCAAAAGCTCTCTGCCAGATCCATCACAACGCAAAATAAAATCCTGAACGCCAAGCCCTTCCTCATTGGGTTCAAGAAGAATTGCCCCACCCGCATCACCAAATAAAACACAAGTTGTTCTATCTGTGTAGTCCACTATCGATGTCATTTTATCGGCTCCAACCACAATAATCTTTTTATACCTTCCCGTTTCGATGAATTGTATCGCCGTAGACAAAGCGTAAAGAAATCCAGAACAAGCAGCGTTTAAATCAAAACTCCAGGCATTAATCATTCCAACCTTATCGCAGACAATATTTGCCGTGCTTGGGAAAAGGTAATCCGGCGTAACCGTAGCCACAATAAGCAATTCGATGTCTAAAGGATTGGTATTTGTCTTTTTCAATAAGCCTTGAACGGCGCTTGATGCAAGATCAGAGGACGCCCCTTGACGCAAAACTCTCCGTTCTTTAACGCCTGTCCGAGTGGTAATCCACTCATCCGACGTGTCAACAATTTTTGCCAAGTCATCATTACTCAGCACCTCATCTGGAACAAAACCGTTCACTCCCGTAATGGCGGCGCGTATTTTCATCATTCTTTTATTGCGTTAGTGATTCGATCGGCTAATCGATGAGAAGCTACTTGATAGGCGTGCATCAACATTGAATAAACCGCGTTTGCATTTGACGACCCGTGGCCAATAATTGCATTGCCTTTAATACCAAGTATTGGAGTTCCGCCGTAATTTTCATAATTGAACTGTTCAAAATAATCGTCCTTAATTCCTCGTTGTTTCAGCAAATTATAAAACCCTTCTGCTTGTTTTAAAATTATATTCCCCGTAAAACCATCGCAAACAAGTACATCAACCTCGTTTAGGAATAATTCTCTTCCTTCGACGTTGCCCACGAAGTTTATATTTCGCAATTCCTTCAAAGCCTTAAAGGCTGCTTGAGAAACCAGGTTTCCTTTCGATTCTTCTTTACCAATATTTACCAAACCAATCTTGGGCGTCTCAATTCCAAGAATCGTTTGAGCGTAAACAGCGCCGAGCTCAGCAAACTGGACTAACACATCCACGCGGCAATCCGCATTGGAACCGACATCCAAAAGAACTGTTTGTTGGCCATTTATGCAGGGAATCAAAGTAGAAATGCACGGTCGAATTATCCCCGGCACCATGTTGAGTTTGTATATCGCGCCCACCATCATTGCGCCCGTATTTCCAGTACTGGCAAAAGCATCTATTTTACCCTCTTTTAAATAGTCCAATCCAATGGCCATACTCGAATGAGGCTTTTGCCTCAAAGCTTGTATAGGGTGATCGTCCATACTTATGCAATCGTTGCAATCAACCACTGTGAATTCAGAGGACTTAGCCCTCAATATTTCCAATTCATGAAGGATTTCATTTTTTTTACCAAAAAGATAAAGCGCTAGCCCCTCGCCCACGTTTTGGCGAATTTGTATGGCTGCCTCAAGATTTACCCTGGGGGCAAAATCTCCAGCGGAAACATCTAACCCGATTTTCATCGAAAATTATTCTGTTTCTTCGGATTCTTTCTCAGCAACAACTTTCCCTTTGTAGTAAAGTTTTCCCTCGTGCCAGTGTGCGTGGTGAAATAAATGCGGCTGACCCGTTGTAGGGCAGGTAGCTACATTTGCTGCAACCGCTACTTTGTGGGTTCTTCTTTTATCTCTTCGCGTTGTTGATACGCGTCGTTTAGGATGTGCCATTTTTCTATTTAATGTTAGGTTAATTATTCTTTTTTAATGCCTCCCAGCGGGGATCAGGGCTTGACCATTCGGGCGTTTGAAGTAATTTAATGATTTCCGGGTTACAGTCTTTTTCATCGTGCACAAATCGTGTTGGCAACGAAATAACCATGAGTTCAAAACAAGGCTGGAATAAATCCAGTTGAAAAGCATCTTTTGGCAAAACAACCAAGGTCTCGTCCAAAGAAGGCTCTTCTCCAAACTTGTATACCAAATCCATGTTTCCAGAAACTTCTACCTCCAACTCATCCCCGCATCGGTCACAAGCGGCCCTTAATTTACTATCTATGGACAGATTAAGCAGCAACATGCTTTCTTTTTTTTCTAATTTGGCGAAGGCTGTTCCTTTACCCGATAAAACTTCAAACGGTTGCAATTCTTCGAAGAAAAACGAGGTTAAAGGAATGTGCATTTCGTGAAACCCCATCTTGAGCCCTGAAAAAGGCCATAAAAAATCTTTTCTCCAATTCATTTCTTCAAAAACACCAGCAAAGTTATGGTAAATTATTTTATCCCCCAAGTTTGTGCCCTTTGTCGTTATTGTAGCTCTCGGGCTCCTGCGGAATATGGGAGAGGGTTTGAATTGCGAACACGGTAATTTTCCCTGTTTTTAAAAATATCCATCGCCAAATAAACGGCATTTCGTAATCCAGATTCATTGGCCTCGCCTTTGGTGGCCAAATCGAAAGCTGTTCCATGACCGGGAGATGTTCGAATCACAGAAAGACCTGCGGTGTAATTAACCCCTTCATCCTGGGCAATAGCCTTGAACCCCGTAAGTCCCTGGTCGTGATACATAGCTAAAACTGCGTCAAATTGAAAACACTGGGCCGATCCAAAAAATCCGTCAGCTGAATAGGGTCCGAAAGCCAGCATACCGGCATTTCTTGCTGCACTTATTGCAGGACTGATGATTTCAAGTTCTTCCTTTCCAATGTTCCCGGATTCCCCGGCGTGAGGGTTTAGTCCTAAAACGGCGATTCGGGGTTTAACAACATTAAAATCTTTTTGCAATGCGGTTTCCAAGTTTTTTAATGCCAAAAATACCGCTTCCTTTGACAACAAATCGCTCAAACCGGCTAATGCAACATGGTTGGTAACGAGGGCAACGCGAAGTCGGTCCGAACATAAAACCATCAACGCTCCCTCTTCTTTGAAATGTTTTTGATAATACTCGGTGTGTCCCACAAATTCAGGGTCCACTAACATGACTTGTGCTTTTGAAAGGGGAGCTGTCACAACCGCATCTAAAGCTCCTTTTTGAAGGTCTGCTCTTGTTGTTTCTAAGGCCCAAAGGGCGATCTCTGCTGTTGCTTTATTGGGCTTACCTAAGACATAAGGAACCGTGTTTTTGAAATTGATCACATTTGCTTTTCCAAGTTGCGCCTGTTGTGCCTGTTGAATAACATTGAAAGACAGCTCTTCCAATTGAAATTGTTTTCTAAGGTGATGAAACGTCTCGGCAGGACAATAAATGACGAGGTATGATTCGTGTAGAATTCTGGAATCCATGCAGAGCTTGTAAATAGTTTCCGGACCAATTCCTGCAATATCGCCGCAAGTAATTCCGATCTTTAACTTTTTTTCTTTATCCATTGGTGAAAGTTGGTTATAAATTCCAGCAGCAGCCGAACTCCAAATCCTGTACCCCCTTTAGGTAAATATCCGCTTTTTTGATCAAGCCAAGTGGGCCCGGCAACGTCTAAATGAATATAAGGTGCCTTCACAAAGGTCTCTAGAAACTTTCCAGCAGTAATCATCCCTGCGTCGGCACCTCCTAAATTTTTAAGGTCGGCGATTTCCGATTTCATCGGCGCCAGGTAATCTTCCCAAAACGGGAATTCCACCAATCTTTCGTGCGTGTTAAAGCCCGCCTCCAACAAAGCATCCATTGTTTTTCGCGAGGCATTTCCCATGGCAATGGCCGCTTTTGTTCCGATAGCTCGCACCGCTGCTCCTGTTAACGTTGCGGCACTGAGCACTAATAGCGGATTGAACTTGTCCGCATAGGAAAGAGCATCTGCCAAAATCATGCGTCCCTCGGCGTCGGTATTTAGGACTTCAACCGTAGAATTGTTGTACATGGTGATGACGTCGCCTGGAGCGTAGGCGTTTTCCCCTGGCCGATTATCAGTTGCCGGTATCAATCCGATTACGTACACAGGAACTTCCAAAAGGCTTAACGCTTTAATAGCGCCAACGACCATAGCGGCACCGGCCATATCGCTTTTCATGGAGTCCATGGATCCCGGAGTTGGCTTTAAGCTCAACCCTCCGGTGTCGTACACCACCCCTTTACCAACTAAGACCAACGGCCGTTTGTTAACTGTTGTTGGAGGTTTATATTCTATAATGGTAAAAGTTGGGGGAGTTATTGAACCGCTATTTACTGCTAATAACCCCCCCATTTTCATAGCTTTGATCTTGGCTTGATTCCAAATTTCAACGCGACATGATTGCTGCTGGCAAAAATTTTTGATCTCGTTGGCAAACTGGACCGCATTGAGGTGAGAAACCGGAAGATTCACCATGTCGCGTGTCCAAAACACGGCATCTTGAAGTACATTTAAATACTTAAGTTCAGCATCCGAAACCCTCTTTGGCACAATCACGGCATTTAATTTTCCTAACTCTCGGTCAGATATAAAACGATCGAATCGATAAGAAGCTAAAATGAAGCCCTCTAAAAAATGCTTCGCCGAATGTTCAACATTCCAATGAACGGCATCCACCTCCATGCGAAGCAGCGAGTAGATTTCCGAGCCAATTATGCGCTGTTTTTCAGCGCTTAAAGATTGAAAATGACGGTTTAAACTAATCTCCCAATAATTGTTCTTGACATAATCCCAGTCCTTTTTTCCAGATTTTTTTGGGTCTGTAACGATACGGCACACTTCTTTTGATTTGGATGCCCTTAACAATTTTATCATGTTACAAAGATAATATTAAATGAGGCGACTTATTTTATATTCCCAATGGGTTAATATTTTTGTTATTATGGCCGGAACAGGCGTTTGCTCCAAACGGTTAAGATCACGCCATACCATTCCCTTCGGTTTGATCGTCGACTTTAACATGCGCGTATTAAAATGTATTTTTTGATGACTCAAAACATGAAGATCACGACACAGCATCAACGCACCTTGTTCTTGCATACGTTCAACTTCGCGGACAAAAAGCTCTTCGTTTTCATACTCCGTAAATGGAAATAAAAATAGATTGCGCCAAATATTTCCCTGCGAAATCTTTACAAATCCAACTTTCTTGTTGGAGAGATGTAAGTCGAAAATTAAAAATCGATGTTTTGAATTTTTCTTCGAAATTTTCACAGGCCGCTCATGAAAATTCTTCAAGAAGTTAGCCTCACATCCATATTGTAAAGGGCACGACGAACAAATGGGGTTTCTTGGTTTACAAATGGTGGCTCCAAGGTCCATCAAGGCTTGATTAAAATCGCCCGGCCTGCTTTTAGAAATCCACTCCTTTGCGATCGAATTTATCCCTTTTCGCGCAGCATTTCCGGTAATCGGGTCGGCAATGTTGAAAACCCTTGATATTATTCGGTAGGCGTTGCCATCTATGGCGGGCACTACCTCGCCAAAAGCAATCGAGGCAATCGCAGCTGCCGTGTAAGGACCGATACCGGGAAGACTCATCAGCGAATCGTAGGTGTTGGGAAATGCATTCCCTCCACTTGCAATTATTTTTGCGGCTTCATGCAATTTGCGCGCTCTCGCATAGTATCCCAAACCTTGCCAAACAGCCAGTACGCTATTTTCATCTGCCTCTGCCAGAGAATTAACGTTTGGAAAGGTCTTTAAAAATCGCAGGTAATAGGGCGTTCCCTGATCGACCCGCGTTTGTTGCAAAATCACTTCGCTTATCCAAATAGAATAAGGAGAAGGGGCGTCTCTCCATGGCAAAATGCGCTTGTTTTCGTCATACCAACGTAAAATAGACTCCTGAAAACTAAGCATTTAGTATTTTTTTATCATGATTTTTATCCAAAATAGACTATTATGCAAGATTCTGTTCTATTTTTGCCTCCGAAAATACAACTCTTCCAAGAATTATTAACTAAAAAACATCATGACAAAAGCAGATCTAATTCATAAAATTTCTAACGAAACTGGGCTTGAAAAAAATGAGGTTTCTAGGGTGATTGAATCCGTAATGACTTCCATAAAATCATCCCTGGCAGAGGGAACTAACGTATATCTCCGGGGCTTTGGAAGCTTCATTGTCCGAACTAGAAAACAGAAGACCGGTCGCAACATTACTCGAAATACCACCATCATTATCCCGGCGCACAACATACCGGCGTTTAAACCCGCAAAAGTATTTTTGGAACAAATCAAACACAAAGTAAAAGTATAGTCCTCTTTTTTATTTTCAATTTTTTCGCTTAATTTTACATGCCACTAAAAGAGATTTGAGTGATTAAACGGATTATCACATTTAAAATATACAAGGTATGCCAAGCGGTAAAAAAAGAAAAAGACATAAAATGGCGACGCACAAGCGCAAGAAAAGGTTAAGAAAAAACCGCCATAAAAAGAAGAAATAATCCATTAGGTTAATTAGGTTTAACGGCTGATTACATCCATAATTAGCCCCTTCTTTTACACTTGAATTTAGAACTTATAGTTGATGTTCGGCCAAACGGTGTTTGGTTGGCATTGTTGCGTAGCGGCAAATTGATTGAATTGCACGAAGAGCGTGGCAGCACGGATTTCGTTGTAGGAGACATTTATCTTGGTAAAATTCGTCGCCTCTCCCCGAGTTTAAACGCGGCTTTTGTAGATGTTGGTTATGAGCGAGATGCCTTCCTTCATTATTTAGATCTCGGTCCTAAATTTGGGTCGTTGAATAAATTTACCAAAGAGGCTATTCGCGGCAAGCAAAACTCCTCCTCTCTAAATTATTTTAAACCCGAACCGGAAATTAGCAAAGACGGTAAAATCAGTGACGTTGTCTCTTCAAGCCAATTTGTTCTGGTACAAGTCGCCAAGGAACCCATATCAACAAAAGGGCCGCGCCTGTCCTCAGAGGTCACATTAGCGGGCCGGTACATTGTGCTTTCTCCTTTTTCCAATAAAGTTTCTGTATCCCAAAAAATTAAATCTCAAGACGAAAAGAAACGGTTGAAAGAAACCGTGGAAGGACTCCTGCCTAAAAACTTTGGTGCGATTATTCGGACTGTCGCCGAAAACAGGACTATCGCTGAATTAGAACAAGATTTAGCGCAACTCATGGAAAAATGGAATGTTGTCTTTAAAAATCTGAAAGGAAGCAACTCCCCGAAACGTATTCTTGGAGAAATCAATACCACCTCATCCATTTTACGCGATTTATTAAATGCCGACTTCTCCAACATTCATGTAAACTCGAAAGAAACACAGGAAGAAATTTCGCTCTTCGTTGAAAAAATAGCGCCAGGAAAAAGTTCTATTGTGAAATATTACGACGGAAGAATTCCCATATTCGAACGCTATGGCATCAACAAACAGATCAAAGTTCTTTTTGGTAAAAAAGTTCCTATGCCCAGCGGCGGCTATCTCATTATCGAGCATACTGAAGCCATGCATGTCATTGATGTGAACAGCGGAAACAGGAAAGGTGCCGACGGTCAAGAATCTAACGCCTTAGCGACAAACATAGAGGCTGCAGAAGAAATAGCGAGGGTGTTACAGCTGCGCGATATGGGGGGAATCATTTGCATTGATTTTATTGATATGCATCAACGAGACAACAATCGTAAACTCTATGAAAAACTTAAAGAGTTTATGAAAAACGACCGTGCCCGTCACAACATTATTCCTCCATCTAAATTTGGTGTTATAGAAATTACAAGGCAACGTGTTCGGGAAGTGACAGAAATAGAAACCAATGAAACTTGCCCAACGTGTAATGGAACAGGAGAGATCCAGGCAAGCATTCTATTTGCGGAGGAAATAGAAAATAATATCGCGTATTTATTGAAAGACAAAGGCGCCAAAGGCTTTTCTCTCCAATTGCACCCTTATTTAGCAGGTTATTTCAAGTCCGGTGGGTTTTTAACCTCTATCCAATGGAAATGGTTTTTCAAATTTAGGTATTGGATTTCTATTACCCCCAATACCTCCTTTCATTTGTTGCAATACTCTTTTATCGATAAAGCTCAAGAACCCATTGAATTATAATGCCCGCAAGAAACGATCTTCAAAAATGGGCCTTGGAAATGGAACGGTTCTGCGCCTACCAGGAGAGAAGCACCTATGAAATTGTGGTAAAACTTAACAGAAAAAAAGTTGATAAGGAACACATCAACGATATTATTTCCCACCTTAAAGCAAATAATTTCTTGAACGAGCCTCGTTTTGTTGAGGCATATGTGCGCGGTAAATGCAACATTAAAGGTTGGGGACCGCATAAAATTAAAGCGGGCCTCAAGGCTCACAAGATCTCCGAAGAACTTATCAAAAGTGGCCTTGGAAATCTCAAACTCACCGATCAAACCCAACTACTCAATGCTTGGCTTAATAAAAAAAGGGCCGCCCTAAGAAATGAACCTGAAGGACCCAAAAAAACGGCAAAAATTATTCGATTCTTACTTTCGAAAGGGTTTGAAATGCCGGCAATAATGGACCTTGTTAAAACTTCTTGATGAACACCCCTTCCTCTTGCTTATAAATGAGCACCAACTGGTTTTTGGATAAATGCTTTAAGCTCAGGTCCCATTGCTTATTGCTGCAATCCGCCTTTGTTCGTAATTCCGATAATGCCTGAGGGTTTTCTGAGCACATGTTCAGAATCAATTTATCCAGTTCTGATAACGAAACTGTTTTTTCGGGGCGCATCTGCGGAAAAAATAATACTTCTTGAATGGAATGGTTATTCGTTAACAACATTACCAAGCGGTCCATGCCTATTCCAATGCCCGATGTTGGTGGCATTCCATATTCAAGCGACCTTAAAAAATCTTGATCGATGAGCATTGCCTCATCGTCTCCCCTTTCAGTTAACCGAAGCTGTGCTTCGAAACGCTCTCTTTGATCGATAGGGTCATTTAACTCCGAATAGGAATTCGCAATTTCTTTTCCGTCCACTATCAATTCAAAACGTTCCGTTAGCGAAGGATCTTCCCGATGGCGCTTACACAAGGGGGACATTTCAAGGGGATAGTCGGTAATAAAGGTTGGATTAATGTAATTTCCTTCGCATTTCTCGCTAAAAATTTCGTCAATTAATTTTCCCGCTCCCATGGATGGTTGAACTTCAATGTTCAGGTCGATGCACATATCGCGCAATTGGTTTTCCGTTTTATCGGCGATATCAAATCCTGTGTTTTCTAAGATTGCCTGCCGCATAGTTACCCTCCTAAACGGTGCTTTAAAAGATATGATCTGGTCACCAACGAGCAGTTCGGTTTTTTCACAAACGCCCAAGACAATTTCTTGTAAAAGTTGTTCCGTAAATCCCATCATCCATCGATAATCCTTGTACGCCACGTAAAGTTCCATCATCGTAAATTCAGGGTTGTGAGTTCGGTCCATTCCTTCATTTCTAAAGTCTTTGGCAAATTCAAAAACGCCATCAAATCCCCCTACAATAAGTCGTTTGAGGTATAATTCATTAGCAATTCGCAAGTAGAGCGGAATATCCAAGGCATTGTGATGGGTGATGAAGGGCCGTGCAGCGGCTCCTCCAGGAATTGCTTGTAATATCGGAGTTTCCACTTCCAAAAAACCCTGTCTTTCAAGCGCTTTACGCATAAGGGTAAATATCAAAGAGCGCTTGATAAACGTTTCTTTAACCTTCGGGTTAACTACCAAATCGACATACCGTTGTCGATAGCGTAATTCGGCATCGGTGAAGGCATCGTGGGTGTACCCTTCTGCGTCAATTTTGGGAAGAGGCAACGGTTTCAATGACTTGCTAAGCAGCTTAAAAGAAGCAACGTTCACGGATATTTCTCCTACTTGAGTTTTAAACATTCTTCCGACAACACCAATAAAATCCCCAAGGTCCAGGAGTTTTTTAAAAACCTCGTTGTACAGCATTTTATCTTCACCAGGACAAAGCTCATCTCGGTTAAAATACAATTGAATTCTTCCGGAACTATCCTGAAGCTCCGCAAAAGAAGCCTTTCCCATAATTCGCTGGCTCATCATCCTTCCAGCTATTTGTACCTCCTGATTTTCTACGAACTCTTTTTTCAGCGTTTCTGCCAAATGGCTCACAAAAAATTCTTCAGCAGGATATGGCTCAACCCCCAGTTGTCGAATTTTTTCAAGGGTTTGGCGTCGTTGTTCTTCTTGTTCTGATAGTTCTTGGCTCATACTTTAGACAGTTAATCGTTACAAAGATAGGGTACCCGAAGTTCTTTCACTTAAAACAGCAACATTCCTATTGAAAAATAAATGAACAACCCTATTACATCGTTGAGCGTGGTAACAAATGGGCCAATTGCCAAAGCCGGATCGATTTTGTAGCGGTTTAAAATAAGGGGAAAAATGGTCCCAAAAACGGAAGCAAAAACAATGACCGTAAGCAGCGATAAACTTACCACTGTGGCCAATTTAACGGTTGAAAAAAACACCGCAATACCAAAAATTAATCCGGAAAGAATGACGCCATTCATTAAACCAACCGTGGCTTCTTTTCCTACCCGGGGTAAAAGCCGTTTGAAGGCAATGTCCCCTTTTGCGATCGCCTGAACTACAATGGCGGAAGACTGTACGCCGACATTTCCGCCCATAGCTGTTATTAAGGGAATGAAAAACGCAAGGGCAGGAAGTTGCGATAGGCCTCCTTCAAAATTTGAAATCACTTTGGCTCCAATGGTCCCTCCAATCATAGCTATCATAAGCCAGGGAAGACGCGAAAAACTTGACTTGATAATGGAAGAGGGTGAATCTGAATTTTCGCTAATCCCTGTGGCCATTTTAAAATCTTTATCTGCCTCCTCCTTGATGTAATCCACAACGTCGTCAAGGGTTATTCTACCCACTAATTTATTTTGATAATCCACAACGGGAATAGAAACCAAATCGTACTTTTCCATGATACGAGCAACCTCCTCTGCAGAATCACTCGTTTTAACTTTAATGATGTTTTTGGATTGGTAAAGCTCCTCTATGGTTGTTTTTGTATTGGCAAAAATTAATCTTTTTAAGGACAAAACCCCCACCAAATGTCCGTATTCGTTCACCACGAAAATATTGTACACTTTTTCAACGTCTTCTGCTTGTTTGCGCAACTCCACAATGGTTCGTCTTACCGTCCATTCGACATGTGCTTGAAAAAATTCTTTCTGCATTAGCCCCCCAGCGGAGTTGTCCTCGTAATTCAAAAGGTCGACGATGTCCTCGGCGGCATCGTCGTCTTTCATTTCCGCGATTACCTGTTGAATTTGGTCCTTGGTAAGTTCTCCTAAAATATCTGCAGCATCATCGGAATCTAAATTTTCCAACTGATCAGCAATCTCCTTTGACGTAAGCGATGCGATGAATCGATCTCGAACCTCCTCGTCAAGTTCCATTAAAATCCCCGCCCGCAAATCCTCCTCCTCTACAAGAAAATAAACATATTTAGCTTCGTCGTTGGTTAGATTATCCAAGATTTCTGCAACATCGGCATAATGCAAATGCAAAACATGCTCCGTAAGCCACAGAGCATCGTCCTCGGAAATTCGAGCACGGATTTCGTCAAGGAATTCTTTGGTTAAATCTGGGCTCATGCTATTCTTTACGTAAAATCGCTGTAAAGGTTTATTTTATTTCGAAAAACCCTTAACCGTGTATGTTAAGACTTCTTTTTTCGTTTTTGTCTCGAAACCAGGCGGTCCAGCAGAGCCCTATTTGCCCGAGCCAATTGATACTTTTCGCCCACGACTTTCCAATCTATTAAATCCCAAACGGCTTTTAAATAATCTGCTCGGCGGTTTTGATAATTGAGATAATATGCGTGTTCCCAAACATCAATTCCCAAGATAGGAATTCCCGGATTTTCAACCACGGGCATAATGGGGTTGTCCTGGTTGGCTGTTGATACCACGGCTAAATTCATTTTCGGGGTAACCATCAACCATGCCCAGCCTGAACCAAAACGCGACATGGCTGCTTTGTTAAGTTCCTTTCTCAAAGAATCCATATTGCCAAATGCCGTGTTGATTTCCTTTAACAGTTCGTCACATATTACTCCTTGCCTCGTTTTTGGAGCGAGAATTTCCCAAAATAAACTGTGATTGTAATGTCCCCCGGCATTATTTCGCAAGAAATCATTTTGAGAGGAAGTTACGGACAACAAAATCTCCTCTATGCCCCATGATTCGTAGGCCGTTCCTTCTATCGACTTATTCAGGTTATTAACATAAGCCTGGTGATGTTTTGTCAAATGAATTTCCATCGTTTGCGCGTCAATGTATGGCGCATAATCCGCGTAAGCATAGGGCAACTTGGGCAAAACAAAGGGTTGCGCAAAGTGAGTCCACGACAAGGCTAAAAAAATGCTGAACACCGAAAAATAATAGCTCATCCTCTTTTTGTTCACTAAGGTACGAAACATCTCGGAGTCTTTACCTCAACGATTTGCCCGTTTTGTCGTATTTTTGAAACATACTTTCATACACATACATGGATTTTCGGGAATACAAGGGTCTCCGGCTTAGCGCGATCAGTGAGGAAATAAACGCGTATTGGGAGAAGAAAACCATATTTCAAAAATCCATTGAACAAAAAGGAGAAAAAGGGGACTTCATCTTTTACGAAGGCCCCCCTTCAGCCAACGGAATTCCTGGAATACACCATGTTATGGGGAGAACGATCAAAGACGCTTTTTGCCGTTATAAAACCCTTAAAGGATTCCGGGTTAACCGCAAGGCGGGATGGGACACGCACGGCTTGCCAGTAGAGCTTGGGGTTGAAAAAGAACTGGGAATCACCAAGGAAGATATCGGCACCAAAATTTCAGTAGAAGAATACAATGCGGCATGCAAAAACGCCGTACTGCGTTACACGGATATTTGGAATCGTTTAACCAAAAATATGGGGTATTGGGTTGACATGAATGATCCGTATGTAACCTGCGAAAGTAAATACATGGAATCTGTGTGGTGGCTTCTAAGTGAACTCTTTAAAAAGGATTTATTATACAAAGGATACACCATTCAGCCCTATTCCCCAAAAGCGGGCACAGGGCTCTCTTCCCATGAGTTAAACCAACCTGGCTGCTATAAAACCGTTAAAGACACCTCTGTGGTGGCTCAATTTAAATGGAAAAAAGAGCAGAAGAATCCTTGGGATGAATACAAAGACAATCGCTTTTTTTTGGCTTGGACAACAACCCCTTGGACGCTGCCTTCAAATACAGCATTAACCGTCGGGCCCTCTATCGATTATACCCTCATTAAAACGTTTAACCCCTATACCCACGAAGCCATTGAAGTGGTTTGCGCTACGGCATTGATTTCTTCCCTCTTTCAGAAAGGATTTCACGCAGTTTCCATCGAGGAGGAATTGGTGTTGGGCGAAAACCAAAAAACCCTTCCTTTCTTAATCTGTTCAAGTGTAAAGGGTCAAGAATTAGTAGGGCTTAAGTACGAGCAACTTTTACCATATTGCACCCCGTACGAAAGGGCCGAAGAAGCTTACCGGGTTATTAGCGGATCTTTCGTAACCACAGAGGATGGAACGGGAATCGTCCACACGGCCCCAACTTTTGGTGCTGATGATGCGCGCGTGGCCCAAGATGCCGGAGTGCCGCCTATGTTGATATTAAACGAAAGCGGGCAGCCTGTTCCTTTGGTAGACCTACAAGGTAAATTCAGACCGGAAGTTGGTGATTTGGCAGGAAAATTTGTTAAAAATGAATACTACCCCGAAGAAGCAATTCCGGAAAAATCGGTAGACGTTGAAATTGCCATTCGCTTAAAAGAAAAAGGGCTTGCCTTTAAAGTAGAAAAATACGAACACACTTATCCGCACTGTTGGCGAACAGATAAGCCGGTATTATACTACCCTTTGGATTCCTGGTTTATTCGGGTGGCTGATTGTCGCGACAAACTGGTGGCCCTGAACAATACCGTTCAATGGAAACCCGAATCAACAGGTACGGGACGATTTGGAAAGTGGCTTGAAAATGCCAACGATTGGAACCTTTCTCGATCGCGATTTTGGGGGATTCCCCTTCCTATTTGGAGCACGGAAAACGGAGACGAGCGGCGTTGCGTTGGTTCATTAGAGGAACTGTTTTCGGCGTGTGAAACATCGGTTAGCGCTGGATTCATGGCGGACAACCCGCTGAGGGATTTTATAGTTGGTGATTTTTCCGACGCCAACTACCAGTCCGTTGATTTGCACAAACATAGAATGGATAAAATTACCTTGGTTTCTTCCACAGGTCAGCCCATGCGGCGAGAAGCCGATTTAATTGATGTTTGGTTTGACTCCGGTGCCATGCCTTTTGCACAATGGCATTACCCATTTGAAAACAAAGCGTTTATCGATGATCAAACGCATTATCCGGCAGATTTTATTGCCGAAGGGGTTGATCAAACTCGAGGATGGTTTTATACGTTACACGCCATTTCTGCTTTAGTGTTCGATAAGGTGGCATACAAAACGGTGCTTTCCAATGGCCTGGTCCTCGACAAGGACGGACAAAAGATGTCTAAACGACTTGGAAATACGGTTAATCCGTTTGATATCCTATCCCAATACGGCCCGGATGCCCCACGATGGTATATGTTAACGAACGCCCAACCATGGGACAATTTAAAATTTGACATAGCCGGCATTCAAGAAACCCAGCGTAAATTTTTCGGAACACTCTATAATACCTATTCATTTTTTGCGCTATATGCTAATGTTGATTGTTTTGATGTCCATGCCCCGGAAGTTCCAGTAAACGAACGCCCAGAAATGGACCGATGGATATTGTCTCGCCTAAACACCTTGATTGAAGAAGTAGAATCCTCCTTTGAACAATACGATGCGACAAATGCGGGAAGGCAAATTCAAGATTTTGTCTGCGATCAATTATCGAATTGGTATGTGCGCTTAGGTCGGCGGCGTTTCTGGAAAAACGAAAATCCTGTCGACAAAATGGCGGCATACCAAACCCTACATACTTGCCTGAAAACCGTTAGTATTATATCCTCTCCCATTGCGCCGTTTTATATGGATCGGTTGTATTTGGATTTAACACAAGGAAAAGAATTTGAATCTGTTCATCTCGCTCCTTTTCCGCCCATTAATCGGGATGCAATCAACGCAGCGTTAGAACAAGAAATCGACCTCGCCCAACGCATAACATCCATGGTCTTGAGCTTACGGAAAAAAGAAAAAATACGGGTAAGACAACCGCTTGGCAGGATTTTAATACCCACCCTATCAGAACCGTTAAAAACATACGTCAATCGCGTTGCGCCTTTAATTCAATCCGAAGTCAATGTTAAAGGAATTGAATGGTTGGATACCCATGCGCTAACCCAACAAATAAAACCCAATTTTAAAACCATCGGACCAAAATATGGGGCGTATATGAAGGGAATTGCGGCTTGGATTCACGCCTTAAACGCCGAAGAAATTGCGATGTTTGAGCAGCGTCAGGGGGCATCGTTCACCCTTGAAGGCCACGAGATAACGCTTAATTCAAACGATGTTGAAATAAGCACCAAAGATGTTCCCGGTTGGGTTGTTGCAACGGAAGGAATATTAACCGTTGCGCTTGATGTAACCATTACGCCCGCATTGGCGGCGGAGGGCATTGCCCGAGAAGTTGTCAATCGGATTCAGAACGCAAGAAAAGAAGGAGGCTTTGAAGTAACCGACCGCATACACATAAAGTATGTTGCAAGCACCAATATTACCCAGGGGATTAAAACCCATCACGCCTACATTAGTGAAGAGGTTCTTGCAGATACTTTAGAACTTCATAATGCTATAAACGATGGAATTCACGAAGAAATTGAAGCGCCCAATGACTTTATTTTTACCCTAACGAAATCAACATGACTTGGATATTTGACCAACAAGAAACGACCACGGCGGAGGGGGCTTCCATCAAGTGGATTGATCAGCGGTTTTTCACCTTGGAATTTGAAGGCACACAATTTCACGGAGAAATACTTTCTGATTTAAGCGAAGAACATCAACTGCTGCTTAAAATCAATCACCGAGTATTCCATATTCGCAAAAAACACGCATTGGATGAACTTATCCATCAATTAGGTATGGATAAACCAAAAATCCGGAAAATTAAAGTAGTCAATGCCCCCATGCCGGGAAGAATCGTTAAACTTCTTGTTTCAATCGGAGATTGCGTTGATGCCGGAACCCCATTAGTATCTTTGGAGGCGATGAAAATGGAAAACACGCTGAAATCAAGCGGAACAGGCACCGTCAAGACCATTCATGTTTGTGCTGGGAGCGTTGTTGAAAAAGGCGCGTTACTTTTTGAATTTGAATAAAGCCACTTAACACACAATTAATATTGCGGCGCTAAATTTCACAATGTTAGACCCTACAAGAACATGAAAACGATAAATCGCGAACTCAGTTGGCTCAGCTTTAATGCCCGAGTTTTACAAGAAGCCCGTGACGAAAGAGTGCCCTTAATAGAACGGTTTCGATTTCTGGGGATTTACTCCAATAACCTCGATGAGTTTTTCAGGGTTCGTGTAGCAGGGGTTCGACGCATGATCAACCTGAAACAAAAAAAGGTTTATGGGTATGACGGAACCGCCGAGGAGCTCTATAAAGACATCCGGAAAGTGGTTTTGCATCAGCAGGAGCTGTTCGAATCATGCTATTTACATTTGACACGACAACTCATCAATGAAGGGATTTATTTAGTAGATGAGCAAACTATAACCCCAAGTTTGGCTAAACAAGTTTCCCAATATTTTAAGGAAACATTCAAGCACATGTTGTTCCCGATCATTCTCGATAAAAAATCAGCGTTTCCTGATTTACGAGACGACGCGATTTATCTTGCGATAAAAATTCAAAAAAAAGGGTTCACAAACCGATACGCTATTCTGCAAATCCCACCCGGGAAAGCTCGGTTTCACGTAATGAATGACGGGAAAGATGCCTTTTTTATATTGGCTGACGACATCATACGGATCCATCTATCGAATATTTTTTCAATGGTTCCTTCGGACAAAATCAGCGCCTATACCTTTAAATTTACCCGGGATGCTGAATTGGATTTAGACGATGATGTGACCGAATCCTACTCAGAAAAAATCGAGCGAAGTCTAAAAAAACGAAAAAAAGGAACCCCGGTCCGTTTTGTATACGATGAATTCATGCCGGATGATTTGCTTAGCTATTTACTCACGTGTTTGGGGCTGAAAAAAGCTGCCAATGCTATCCCTGGAGGACGATATCACAACTTCAAAGATTTTTTACAGTTTCCAGATTTTAACCGCAAAGATTTGCTCTATGCTCCGCAACCCCCATATCCAAACGCCTTTTTAGAATCGGGTCATCAAATTCTGGAGTGCATGCAGGAACGCGATGTATTTTTACATTTTCCCTATCAAAAGTTCGATTACATCATTGATATCTTACGCGAAGCCGCCATTGATCCGTTGGTTTCTGAAATCAAAATCAACGTATATCGTTTGGCGCCTGATTCACAAATAATGCGGGCTCTAATTGCCGCAATTTACAACAGAAAGCAAGTGGTGGTGGTCATGGAATTACAAGCCCGTTTTGATGAGGAAAATAACCTGCAATGGTCAAATCAACTTAAAGAACACGGGGCAAAAGTCATCTATGGTGCCCCAAACCTAAAAGTACACTCAAAACTCTTATATATTAAACGAAAAAACAAGGATAATGACCTTTCGGTTGCGTATATTGGAACCGGGAATTTTAATGAACAAACCTCCCGTGTTTATACAGATTTCTCGTTACTTACCTCGGAAAAACGGTTGGTATCGGAAGTTTCTAAAGTGTTTAAACTGCTTGAAAACAATATGGAACGTGTTAGTTTTCGCCACTTAATGGTTTCTCCCATTAATTACCGAAGAAAAATTGGGCAACTCATAGATAAAGAAATTGCCTTGGCCAAGGCTAAAAAACCTGCTTTTATTCGCATCAAATTAAATAACCTCACCGATCGATTAATGATTGAAAAGTTAATTGAAGCGAGCGCGGCAGGTGTTCGTGTGGAGATGATTGTTAGGGGCATCTGTTGTTTAAAAACCAATTTAAACAAAAATCCAAATTTAACCGTGATCAGCATTGTAGACCGGTATTTGGAACACGCCCGGTGCATGATTTTTGGAAATGACGGGCATCCCTTATTTTACATTGGAAGCGCCGATTTAATGGAACGAAACCTGGATTTTCGCATTGAAGTTGCGGCTCCAATTTTTGATCCTGCAATACAAGCAGAAATTACCGAAATTTTTGAATATCAATGGCGCGGGACGGTTAAATCTCGGTGGATCACGTCGGATATGAAAAATGAATACCGAAGAACAGAAGGCCCCCCCTTTCATGCGCAACGAAATTTATACGCTAAATATGCCCCTCAAGAGACGAGCTAATCAATTACAGGAATTGCATCTCTTGGGTCTTGCGCAGCATCAAACACTCGGTCTACAGCAAGTTCCATTTGATCGGCCCAACGATACGCAACAGGGTTTTTTTCTAAACACCACAAAATGACTTGGGCTTTTGTGTTTTGGTCTAATTCATAAAGGACTTGAACGCCCAACTGTTTTAGAGCCTGTGCATTACAATGTTGTTCAAAGTGATTCGCATACGGAATCACCAAAAGTTTCTTATTGAGGAACAAGGCCTCTGCGGGCAACTCAAACCCAGCCCCACAAATAACGCCGTTCGATGAAATTAAATCGGTTAAAAATCCTTCCGTTCCAAGGGGACAAAATTCAAGGTTATCAACGATTTCAACGTGCTTAATATCCTTGGAATAAATTTTAAACTTACCCGGCATTTGCTTAAAAAAAGCGTTTAAAAAATTCCGGTTGAAAGCCGTTAAGTAAACCAAGGTATGAGCACCTTGAACGGGCGTTGCACTGGAAATTTCCTGGCGAATTATTGGATAAAAAGTGTTTTCCGTAAATGCCTCAAAATGAAAACCTACACGTAATTTACTTGGACAGTAATTTCTTATAATCCATCGTCCAACGGGAAACCACAACGGAGTTTGCGGGCTGCCTTCGGCTCGTACCGCGGCTTGATGGCTCATTTCAATGCAGGTAACCCCTCTAAGTTTACAGGCCCATGCACTGACTGGTTCAAAGTCTGAAATCACCAAGTCATAATCTTCAACGGGTAAGGCCATAACTTCCTTTAAAAACCGTAGGGGTTTAAGCCCTTTAATGGTTTTGAATATATCGATTCCACCCTTTGCTGAAGAAACAAAGGTTAAGCCGTAACACTGAAACTTTACGGGAGTAGGAAACGACAATTGTGATTGGTTACCGCTGATTAAAACATCTACCACACCGCGCTGACGCAAGGTGGGCAAAAGGGCAATTGCTCGGCTCAAATGGCCATTTCCAGTTCCTTGTATGGCATACAAAATTTTCATTGCATAGATTGTTCTTCAAGGATCATGGACAAATCAATATTAATGGGGTTCAATGCTGCTTCAGCATGAATCTCCTCAGTTTCATTGAATTGATAAATACTCCAAATGCCATCGACATATTCCAATGCCGTATGATTTTCTACCCAATCTCCTGAATTTAGATAAGTTACCTCTTCTTTCCCTTCTGAATCTTTAAATACCTTTATGGCCGGTTGATGAATATGCCCACACACCACATATTTGTATCCTTTTTCGCGCGCGATTTCTGCAACATTCTGTTCAAAATTATTGACATAAGCAATTACCCCTTTCACCTTGTCTTTGACACGCTTACTTATCGATACGCGCTCCTTGCCAAGTTTTAATAAAGTCCAATTGATTACCGTATTGATTAAAATCAACAAATCATACCCTTTCCCCCCTAACTTTGCAATCCACTTGGATTGTCGTACGGAATAATCAAAAACATCTCCGTGAAAAATCCAAGCCTTACCTGTTGGTAAATCCAATACTAACTTATTATCTAACGTAAGATTGCCTACATCAAACCCAGTAAACCGGCGAAGCGCCTCGTCGTGATTGCCAAGGATATAATGAACTTGGGTGCCACTGCTCATAAGCCGAATTACTTCTCGAATGACTTTCAAATGCGACTCAGGGAAATACTTTTTGCTGAATTGCCAAATATCAATTATATCGCCATTGAGGACTAATATCTTTGGTTTTATTCGTTTCAAATACGATACCAATTCGGACGCGGCCGCCCCATAGGTGCCTAAGTGCACATCTGAAATTACCACTACTTCATGCGTATATTTCACACATCAAAAGTGCTCATTAACATGATGTTACATGTTACGGGGTTGTTTTATTTTTGTTAAGTTCACTTAACCAGAATGTTGATTGATTTGTCTTTCAGGCAGGATATCTTTGCCTCTTGATAACTCGGCGCTGAAATCGTTGCTCGGGCATTGTTGGAAAACCCGTAACATTCGGTTGGCATCCCAAATAAGTTTCTATCGAGTTTCATGTTTTTATTGGCGTCATGATACACCGCTACAGCATAATATCCTTGTGTTAAATCACTAAAAGAAACGGTACAAACCCGGTCTTGGATGTTCACGATTTTTCCAATTAACTGTTCTCCGTAGGTAGGAAAACTTTCGCTGGTATTGAATAAAGCGACAAATGCTTGACCTTTATTAGAATTAAAGCCTGTGACTCTGACCTTAAGGGTTAATGGCTCCCTTGCTAACAACCACGGTAAACAAACTAAGAATAACCATTTCATATAGAGCAAACACTTGTAGCTTGGATAAAGTTCACCTCACATATCCTCAAGAAATGCGTACATTTATTTCATGAAACATGTACTCGTTACGGGAGGTATAGGATATATAGGATCACATACGGTGGTTTCATTAGTTGAACAAGGCTTTCATCCGGTTGTTGTTGATGATTTACGCAACAGTTCTCCTACGATATTGACCGCAGTCGGCAAGTTATCCAACGATTTATTTACGCACATTTCTGTTGATATTTGCGATTATAAGGCGTTAAAACGTGTTTTATCTCCCTTTTCCTTAGATGCTGTTATCCACTTTGCCGCCTATAAATCGGTAAGAGAATCGTTCGACATTCCCTTGCATTACTATCAAAACAACCTAACAGGATTAATGAACGTTTTAGAGCTTTGTCAAACATTTAAGATTCGAAAATTCGTGTTTTCCTCCTCGTGCACGGTTTACGGCTCGCCAAATGAGCGCCAAGTGTTCGAAAATACACCAAAACAACTGCCGGAATCTCCTTACGGATTTACCAAATGGATGGGGGAGCAAATCCTAGCGGACTTCCATCGAAACCCCACGCCTTTTCAAACAATTTGTTTAAGGTATTTCAATCCGATTGGGGCACACCCAAGCGGTTTAATTGGTGAGCTTTCTGTTGGCATCCCCAACAACCTTGTGCCCTACATCACCCAAACTGCTGCAGGAATTCGCAAACATCTTACCATTTTTGGCAACAACTATCCTACTCCTGATGGAACCTGCATACGCGATTTCATTCATGTATGCGATGTGGCAGATGCGCACGTAAGCGCCTTAAAACACGTAGGAACCAAGCCCTTGGAAGCGTTTAATATCGGAACGGGCAAAGGAACATCGGTGCTCGACCTGGTTCAAACGTTCATGGCGGTTTCCGGGCTTGATGTGCCTTACAGATATGGAGAAAGAAGGTCGGGAGACGTTGCAGAAATCTTTGCAAACGTTGAAAAATCGAAACACGAACTTGGGTGGGAGGCTCAACGAACCTTGGAGCAAGCCCTTCGTGATGCTTGGAATTGGGAACAACGGCTTCAACAACATGATTGATACCCATTGCCATCTTTACGACGCTTCCTTTCAGGAGGATTTTTACGAAGTTATTGCCCGAGCTAAAGCAAACGGGGTCGAAAAAATACTCTTACCCAACATTGATCAAACCTCTTGGAAACCTTTGAAAGAGGCCGTTAACAACAGCAGTATTCCCTGTTACACCATGCTGGGTTTACACCCTTGTTACGTTCGGGAAAATTATGAACAAGACCTATCCTTTTTTCGTCAAGAGTTAGTCACGGGTCATCAAGAGCTGACTGCCATTGGAGAAATCGGCCTGGATTTATACTGGGATAAAACTTATTTAAGCGAACAAAAAACCGTCTTGAGACGACAACTCGACTGGGCGCTTGAATTCAAATTGCCCGTTGCGCTGCATGTCCGAGAAGCTTTTGAGGAAATTTTTGGGGTTTTGACCGATTACAAAACATCTTCGCTCAAAGGCGTTTTCCACTGTTTTTCAGGTAGCGAAGCGCAGGCAAACTACATTATTAAACATCATCCTTCCTTTTTTTTTGGAATTGGCGGAGTAATCACCTATTCAAAGAGCGGTTTGTGTGACCTAGTCCAAATGTTGCCTCGTGATCGAATTCTCTTAGAGACCGATGCTCCTTATCTTGCCCCTTCTCCACATCGCGGAAAACGAAACGAACCTGCGTTTTTAATCCCCGTAGCTCAAAAACTTGGCTCCGCGCTGAATATTTCTTTCCATGAAGTATGCCAATTAACAACAGCAAACGCCCAACAGTTGTTTAATTTCAACGTATAATGGTCATGAAATCCAACATTCTTCTTATTTACACCGGTGGAACCATCGGCATGATGGAAAATCCAAGTTCTGGAGAATTGGAACCGTTAAAATTTGAATATATCCACGAACAAATTCCTGAAATCCAACGCCTGGATATAGCGGTAATTCCTGTTAGCCTTTCGCAACCCTTAGATTCTTCACAAATGCACCCTTCACACTGGATCGAATTGGTTGAGATAATCCGCTTTCATTATACCCGGGTAGATGGGTTTGTTGTTTTACACGGCACCGATACCCTAGCGTTTACCGCATCTGCTCTGAGCTTTATGATCCAAAATTTGCAAAAACCCATTATTCTCACGGGCTCACAATTGCCCGTTGGCGTATTGCGTTCAGATGGAAAAGAAAATCTTCTGGCTGCCTTGGAAATTGCTCATAAAAAAAACCACAAAAACCAGCCGCAACTAAGGGAGGTTGCCGTATTTTTTCAATCCAAATTATTTCGGGGAAATCGTGTCTCAAAAATATCAACCAATCAATTTGACGCCTTTGCTTCGCCAAATCACCCCTTGCTTGGGTTTGCTGGAGTAGAAATTGAAATAGATCAAGTACACAGCTTGCCCTTTCCGCCCAAGAAGACCGTTTTTTATCCTAGACTCGCATTAAATATTGGCCTCATAAAACTCTACCCCGGAATGCACCTTCCTTCGTATTCTTCCGTATTCAACGTCTTAAATCATAGTGCTGTGGTGATTGAAGCCTTTGGTTCAGGAAATACTTCTAACGACCCTTCGTTCAGAGCCGTCATCTCCAAATACGTCAGAGAAGGAGGTGTTCTTGTAACCGTTTCCCAATGTACCAGCGGAAGTGTAATCCCCGGCAAATATGCAGCAGGGCAACTCTTGATGCAATTGGGCGCTTGGAATGGTAAAAATCTCACAACCGAAGCGGCCGTAACAAAACTTATGTGGCTATTCGGAAATCAAAGCAAGCCGACAAAAGCCCTGTTCGAAAAAACACTTTGCGGAGAGAGCGATTAACGTCGCTTAGTTTTCGAGTAATCCTCATAGTCTTCAATAACCTCTTGGTCTATTGCCGCTGTCACCGAAATAGGAATGTAATCCACCTCAACGTTTGTTTTGTCGAGTCCAAAGTCTTCTGCTGGCTTTAAGCCTGTCGATTTTACAAAACGATAAACCCGAACGCACACTTGTTGAAAGGAGGTTAATTTATTGTCCGTGGAAATTCGAGAATTAAGGACAATAAACTTAAAATCAACGGGTATAGCTGCTTTGCGGACCGATTCAAAAACGCGCTCGTTTTTCAGCTCCCCTTTCTCTACCATTTTAAAATAAATTTTACGCATCATGTACTCTGTATGATGTTCCTCCTTAAATCCGTACTGGAGGATTACGTAATAACATTCGCGATCTATTAATTCATTTACCGAATAGTGTACGCCCCACGGTTCGTTCAGAATTTCGATGTGCACAAACCAAATAATTCCTGCTTTTCTCGGTCGCTTACCAAAGAGTGAATGATAAACCGTTATGTCTAATTTGTCGTGAGATGGACTTCGGGTTGGGAAAACCAAATTTGACGCTTCAAAATTAATCGTCGGATCTTTTCGAACGCTCTTGATCAAAGGAATAACCGCGGACATAGGCAGATACTCCGTAATGTTTTTTCGAAGTTGTCTTGCTTGGTAATATAAGAACAGCAAAGAAAAGAAGGTCGACGCTAAAATTAAGGTAAACCAACCTCCTGAAACAATTTTCCCAAGATTCGACATGAGAAAAACCGCTTCAATGGATATAAAAACAAAAAATAAGACGCTGTAAATAAAACGATATTGGGGATTTCTCAAAAACAACAACAAGCCTAATAATATCGAAGTCATAACCATATCAATGGTTATAGCAAGGCCATAGGTATGTTCCATCGAACTGGAGCGCTTAAATATGGCTATCACAAGCAAACAACCGAACATTAATACCCAATTGATAAAAGGAATATAAATTTGACCCTGGTGATCCGACGGGAATTTTACCTTTAAATTCGTCCATAATTTTAACTTAATTGCTTCGTTCAACAGGGTAAATACGCCGGTTATAAGCGCTTGAGAAGCAATTATGGAGGCAGATGTCGCCAAAAAAACAGCAAAGATTAACTGGTTTTTGGGAACCATGCTGTAAAAAACGGTGGCGCCTTTGGGAAGGGAAAATCCTTCGGAAGTACAGAGGGCCGCCTGACCAAGGTAATGAAAAACAAGCACCGAAGCGATCAAGCCCCAACTTATTCGGATATTTCCTTTGCCACAATGGCCTAAATCGGAATACAGCGCTTCTGCACCAGTAGTACAGAGAAAAACGGCCCCTAAAGCCGCAAAACCTCCCGGAACCTTGGCAACAAAATTAATGGCCTCCAAAGGATTAAAGGCGGCTAAAACAGCGGTGTTTTTGCCAATGTTAATGCATCCTAAATAGGCCAAATAGCCGAACCAAAAAACCATAATAGGCCCAAACGCTTTTCCAATTATGCTGGTGCCAAATTGTTGAATGGAAAATAAAACGACAATAATTCCCACAACAATTGGAATAATTGGAAGCCTTGGATTGATGTTGTTTATCCCTTCCACTGCCGAAGAAATGGTAATTGCCGGGGTAATAAATCCATCGGCTAGAAGGGTGGCACAACCAATAAGAGCGGGAATTACTATCCATTTTGCCTTCTTTTCTTTTAGCAAAGCATAAAGCGCAAAAATTCCTCCTTCTCCTTTGTTGTCTGCGTTCAGGGCAAAGTAGATGTATTTTATGGTTGCCAAGAGGATCAAGGTCCAAATAACACAGGATAACCCTCCAACAACGAAGTCCCGGCTCAAATGAGCCCCTTGCCCTGTTATTGCCTGAAAGACGTACAAAGGAGAGGTTCCAATATCCCCAAAAACAATGCCTATGGTAATCAGAATGCCAGCAAAAGAGATTTTGTGATAAAAGCCTGACATGAAATAAATTTTGCTAATTTATCGGAAATAGCGTTAGGAAAAACTTAAATTCTAAAATTTATATCAACTCCTTCCTTTCGTTTTGTTGGCCCGAAAAATTCAAATACCTTTACAGCCCGTTGGAGAGGTGTCCGAGTGGTTGAAGGAGCACGCCTGGAAAGTGTGTATACGCCAAAAGTGTATCGAGGGTTCGAATCCCTCTCTCTCCGCCAAAACCATTAAAAAGCTAGCCGAAAGGCTGGCTTTTTTGCTGTTAGAACGGTGGGAAAGCTGGCTTTAACAGCGGGAAAAAAGCAAAAAACCAAGGTTGCGACAACGGAGCAAGCGGGCTTTTTAATTGTTTTGGAACGAACCCCATCAAGGTTCATGCGCTTTAGCGCATAATCCCCAGCGAAAAAAAGAAAGCTTGCGACAACGGAGCAAGCGGGCTTTTTAATTGTTTTGAAAGCTGCTTCCTCTTAGTTTTACGAGCGTTAGCGAGTAATCACCGAAGTGTAAAAAGCCAGATTTTGATGTCTTTGAGCTAACCCTATGGTTGGTTAACCAAGCCCCCCTTCACCACCTCTTCTGTGGCTTCCCAATGGGCCATGTGGCCCGCGTTGGGAAGGATGATAATCTCTGGTGCCGCTTGGTCGGCTTGGGGCATTAAACGTTGTTGCAACTCCTCAACGCTCACCAAACGGTCGAGCGCTCCGTGCATGAACCGAACCATACTCGGGTTTTCCATAACCCACGACGTGTAATCCGTGCGTGTACGCATGGCCAAGGCCGCATAGGCTATCGCTTCCGAGGTCATCGCCTTCGCCTCCTGTTTCAGGGCTTCGATTTCCTTTTGAAAATCCTCAGGCCGCGCAAATAAGTTAGGAATGGCTTCATTAATAAAAAGTTCCTTGCCGCTAAAGGCAATTCGAGCCACCCGCAGGCGATCCGCTTGCTTGGCTTCAGTATCTGACCAACAATTGGAGTTTAACAAGGTGATATGGCTTGGCTTCGAGATACCCTTCGGGGTATTGGCCGCCAACTCCAAGGCCACATAGCCTCCCATGCTGTGCCCTACGATGCGGTATTGGGTTGGATTAATTTCCGAAATAACCCGTGCCACCTCATCGGCCATGAATTTCATGGATGGAACATCGCTTTGATCGGACAAGGGAGATTTTCCATGACCCGGAAGGTCAATAAGAACCATGGTTCCAGGAATTTCATACAAGTTTAATGGTTCCCACATGGTGGAAGACTCCAAAAATCCATGCAAAAAAATGGTAACTGGTCCTTCGCCGAACCGTTCGTAATGCAAGCCCTTAGCCACGGTTCATCAACTCCTCGATTTCCGCTGCTTCTAAGGGAATGTTGCGCATCAAATTGTGTGGCACACCGTTCGCCTGAACCACCACATCGTCTTCCAAACGAATGCCCAACCCTTCTTCGGGAATATAAATCCCCGGCTCCACCGTAAACACCATGTTGGCTTGAATGGGTTCGTGCCATAGGCCTACATCGTGGGTATCTAAACCCAAGAAATGCGACGTTCCATGCATGAAATATTTCTTATACGCCGGCCATGCGGCATCTTGATTTTTGATGTCCTCCAGGGAAATCAATCCCAAGTTTACTAACTGCTCTTCCATTAGGGTGCCCACCTGCTTGTGGTATTCCGCCATGATGGTGCCAGGAACTAATAATTTCGCAGCTTCTTTTTTCACATGAAGCACCGCGTTGTACACCGCTTTTTGACGGGGGGTAAACCTTCCGTTCACGGGAATACAGCGCGTTAAATCTGAGGAGTAATTGGCATACTCTGCCCCCACGTCCAAGAGGATCACGTCCCCATCTTGGCAGGACTGGTTGTTTTCAATGTAATGCAATACACAGGCGTTTTTACCCGAAGCAATGATCGGCGTATAGGCAAATCCTTGGGAACGGTTTCTTAAGAATTCATGCGCAAATTCCGCTTCAATTTCATATTCCCAAACCCCTGGTTTGACAAAATCCAATACGCGTCGAAATCCCTTCTCGGTAATATCGCAGGCCGTTTGCATTAAGGCCAGTTCTACGGATTCTTTGATCGATCGGATATTATGTAAAATCGGCGCCGATTTATACACCTGATGGGCCGCGTAATCCGTTTTGACGTGCTTAATAAATCGGTCTTCACGGGTTTCAACTTCGGTTTTGGCCCTTAAGTGCTCGTTGGTGTTTAAATAAATTCCTTGTGCTTCGGCCATCAATTGCTTAAAAACGGTCGGAAATTGATTCAACCAGTACACGGTTTTTATTCCCGAAGTTTCAAAGGCTTTGGCCTTGGTAAGTTTCTCTCCTTCCCAAATCGCGATCGTTTCATTGGTTTCTCGTAAGAACAACACCTCCCGATGGGCGGGATTGCTGGCCGTTGGGAACAACACCAAAACAGACTCCTCTTGATCCACGCCAGACAAATAAAAAATATCGCGGTGCTGCTGAAAAGGCATGGTTCCATCCGCGCTGATGGGATAAATATCGTTGGAATTGAATACCGCCAACGTGTTTTTTTCCATGGAAGCCGTAAACTTCGCGCGGTTTCGGACAAAGAGCTCGCGGTCAATGAGGTGGTACTTCATGCCCTATTTAATTTTCGTAAAGCGAAGTTGGTGTACGTTAGAACCGGTTTGAAAAGAATACCAAAGTTCTTTTTTCGTAAGTTGGTTTATAAAATAACTGGTATACATTACCGTTGCGGTCGGAGTAATTTGATAAGTGCTATCTGGAAATATTTTTAAAAACGTACGTTCAGCAGCAATATCATACCCCCCACCGCATGAATGATAAATTCCTGCATCATCAATGTAGTTTCTTGAAAAAGTGCCCCCCTCGTTAAACGTTTCTCGCAGATTAGTTACCAACAAGGTATCCGAATAATCGAAACCGTTTAAATAATATTCCTGTAACTTCCAGGTTCCTCTGATATTATTTTTAGCCCCTATGCGATAACCCCCATCTGGATATTTTTTACATCCCCAAAAAAGGCTTACAAGAACAACAACAACCAAGGAGATTCGCATACAGAGTATTTTTTGACAAAGTAACGAAATTTTTAAATCATTGCCTTCGTTCCACGAACCAACTGGCATAAAGAACATAGTTTTTGCTAATCCGTTGGACCTCTCCGGCGAAAAGTTCCGGAGATAAGGATTTAACCTTTTTGGCAGGAACCCCCGCATAAACACTCCAGGATTCAACCCGGGTTCCTTCTAAAAGCACTGCGCCCGCTGCAATGATACAATTGGACTCAATGTAACAGTGGTCCATGACGATGGCCCCCATGCCGATCAACACTTCGTTTTCAACAGTACATCCGTGTACCAGCGCATGATGTCCAATGGAAACGGAGTTACCAATAATTAATGCCGTTTGCTCGTAGGTGCAATGCAACACGGCACCGTCCTGTATGTTAACTTGGTTGCCAATGCGAATGGAATTTACATCGCCCCGAACCACCGCATTGAACCAAACGGAACAATCGTTTCCCATCGTTACATCTCCCACTACCGTGGCGTTTTCTGCCAAATAACAATTATCCCCAAACGAGGGCATATGGCCCCTGCACGCTTTAATTAATGCCATATTACGTCCATGTTGTTTCTTCTGTTTTGCCCTTAATGCGAATGCCCCTCTTAGGTAGCTCTATGCGTATAAGATCTGAAGTTTCCCAAATTTGTTGTTCTAGGGCTTTTTGACGCAAGGCCATAACCGCCTCCATTACCCCATCTAAGCGTTTGCTGCTTAACCTGTTATATATGTGCAAAAATTTGTCCGTTTTCATCGAGCAAAGATTAAAACAAATGTAGGAAAAGGATGCATACCGTCGTTGGCTTGGGGCCGTCGAATTCATCAAAGAATATTCTTACTTTTGAACATGAATCCTTGGACGTTAATTGTTCCCTCAGGAGGCATTGGCTCTCGCATGGCGACCGAGCGACCCAAACAATATTTGGAAATCGGACAACAGCCCATCATCCTCCATACACTAATGGCCCTAGACCTGTATTTCGATTCCCCACAGTTTATTGTTGCGCTGGAAACGCCCTGGATGGAATTCTTAACCGACCACCTCGCGGGGTTGGATTTGCAACACCGTTGCCGGCTTGTTGAAGGGGGAAAAGAACGGTATAATTCGGTAAAAAATGCGCTACAGCACGTAACAACCCCCCTTGTTGGAGTCCATGACGCTGTTCGCCCCTTCGTTTCGCAAGAAACCGTGAACAGAATAAAAACTGCGATAACGACCAACGATGCCGTCATTCCCGTTGTTCCCCTACGCGACTCGCTTCGAAAGCGGTTTTCAGAGGCCAGCGTTGCTGTACAACGAAGCGAATTTATGAGTGTCCAAACGCCACAGTGCTTTCGTTCTAAGGTGCTTGAAAAGGCCTATCTGCTCGAATTTGACGCCTCAATTACCGACGATGCAAGTTTGGTAGAACGCGACGGAATAGCCATTTACAGCGTCCAAGGAAACGAGGAAAACATAAAAATTACTACCCCTTTGGATTTTATACTTGCCCAACACTTAATTTCCCAACGATGATCATCCCACCTTACTTAAAAAAGGGAGATACTGTATACATCGTTGCTCCCGCAAAAGCTATTGATAACGAAAGCGTTGTTGTAACCCAAAAAACGTTGGAACGCTGGGGCCTTAATGTTCGTATATCTCCCCATTGCCTCGGTCGTGATCACTATTTCTCAGGAACTGATGCCGCACGACTGGCGGATTTTCAATGGGGGCTGGACGCTCCTGAGGTTTCAGCTATTATGTGTGCACGAGGAGGCTACGGATGCGTGCGCATCATTGAGCAGTTGTCTTGGGAAAGATTTCTACAGCATCCGAAATGGCTTATCGGATTCAGCGATATCACTTTATTTCATCACAAAACTCAGCAATTAGGCGTTCAAAGCATTCATGGAATCATGCCCTTAGGGTTTACCTCGGGAAGTAATTGTTCCAAATCAACCCTTCAAAAGTCGCTCTTCGGGGATTCCTTTATTGTAAAAGGACCGAACAGTCCCCACAACATAAGCGGCGATGTTTCCGGACAGATCATCGGAGGAAACATGACCTTGATATACAGTTTGTTAGGAACCCCGTTAACTTACCATTTCCAAGATAAAATTCTTTTCCTTGAAGATGTTGGAGAGCATATTTATAAAATAGATCGTATGTTATATGCTTTACGCATGTCGGGAGCCTTCCAAAAAATAAAAGGGTTAATTCTTGGTGGATTTACCGAAATGGAAGACACCGAAGTGCCGTTTGGAAAAACCTTGGAAGAACTAATTTTAGAACAAGTATCAAAACTGGATATTCCTGTTGCCTTTGGTTTTCCCATCGGGCACACCCAAGAAAACCAGGCCATTACACTGGGCAAAACTGTGCGCTTGACCGTTCAAAAAACAGGAGCAACCCTGTTTATCTAAAATCATTCTAAATAAAAACGCTCTTGAAATTTAATTCTTGTTAGCCGTACCTTTGTACCGGTAAAATTATCTATATGTCGATCAAAACTATTCTTAATTCCTCCATCGTAAAAAAAGTGTGGATGGCCCTAACGGGGTTGTTTCTGTGCACCTTTCTCGTAGGTCACCTGGCGGGGAACATGCAACTTGTCCTTAAAACAGGAGAAGAAGGGCGAAGGGCGTTTAACGAATACGCCTATTTTATGGCGCACAATCCTTTTATCAAGGTGCTTTCGTACGTGACGTATTTTTCGATCATTTTCCACGCGTTCCAGGGGTTTTACCTTACTTATCAAAACAAAAAAGCTCGTCCTCAAGGCTATGCCTACAGCAAACCCGCAGCCAACAGTTCTCTGCCGTCGCGTTACATGGCAATTTTAGGCACCTTAGTTTTGGTTTTCATTGTCACCCACATGGCCAATTTTTGGTGGAAAGCGAAAATCAAAGAGGACATTCCTTTACACGCCTATACGGTCTCGATTCCTGGACCAATGGGGCAGATGCAAAAACAAGAATTTTACTACACCCACAACCTACAGTTGATTCCGAAAAACGATGAGATTACGGTAAAAAATAAAACCGATTTGTACATGAAAAGCGTCAACATCAAAGTTGCAGAAGGATACGTAGACCTTCATACCGTTGTCATGGATTTTTTCAGCCCAAAACAAAACGAACAGGCAATGTTTTACGTGCTCCTCTACGTTTTTTCGATGTGCGCTCTTGCCTTTCATTTATGGCACGGGTTCGCTTCCGGTTTTCAATCCCTGGGTCTTAATCATCGGCGATATACTCCGCTAATCCATAGCGCTGGTAAATTATTCGCAGTAATTGTTCCGGGAATGTTTGCGCTTATCACCATCTTAATTTATTTGAAATAACGATATAATCTCACCCCGATGTCAAAATTAGACGCTCAAATCCCGGAAGGCCCCTTGGCTGAAAAGTGGACGAACCACAAAAACCAAATGAAACTTGTGGCCCCTAATAACCGTCCAAAAATCGACGTAATCGTCGTTGGAACTGGGTTGGCCGGAGCCTCCGCCGCAGCTTCCCTTGGGGAGATGGGGTACAACGTGAAAGCTTTTTGTTTCCAAGATTCGCCGCGTAGAGCACACTCCATTGCGGCACAAGGAGGCATCAACGCAGCAAAAAACTACCAAAACGATGGCGATTCTATATACCGTTTATTTTACGACACCATTAAAGGCGGCGATTACCGATCCCGAGAAGCAAACGTCTACCGCTTAGCAGAAGTTTCCGGAAACATTATCGACCAATGCGTTGCCCAGGGCGTTCCGTTTGCGCGTGAATACGGCGGTTTACTGGACAACCGTTCCTTTGGCGGAACTCAAGTACAAAGGACCTTTTATGCTGCGGGCCAAACCGGACAGCAACTTTTATTAGGCGCGTATTCCGCCCTGTCGCGTCAAATTGGATTAGGGAGGGTTTCCATGCACAGCCGTCATGAAATGATGGATTTAGTGGTTATTGATGGTAAAGCGAGAGGAATCATTGCGCGCAATTTAGTAAGCGGCGAAATTGAACGCCACAGTGCTCACGCAGTCGTTATCGCGTCAGGGGGTTATGGCAACGTATACTTTCTCTCAACCAATGCCATGGGGAGCAACGTTTCTGCAGGCTGGAAAATTCACAAACGCGGTGCATACTTCGCTAACCCTTGCTTTGTACAAATCCACCCAACATGCATTCCCGTTCACGGGACAAATCAGTCAAAATTAACCCTGATGTCGGAATCCTTAAGAAACTCTGGCCGAATTTGGGTGCCCAGCAAAAAAGAAGACGCAGCAGCCATCCGTGAAGGCCAATTAAAACCCACACAGATCCCCGAAGAAGACCGCGATTATTTCTTGGAGCGCCGTTACCCTGCCTTCGGAAACCTGGTGCCAAGAGACGTTGCTTCGAGAGCGGCAAAAGAACGCTGCGACGCCGGACACGGAATAGAGGCAAACGATACCAACGAGGGCGTATACCTTGATTTTTCCTCTGAAATCCGAAGTAAAGGAAAACAAGCAGCCTACGCAAAAGGAGACCACCATCCATCCGAGGAAACCATTCTGGCATTAGGAAAAAAATGGATTGAAGAAAAATATGGGAATCTTTTCGCGATGTATGAAAAAATAACCGATGAAAACCCGTACGAAATGCCCATGAAAATTTATCCCGCGGTTCACTACACCATGGGGGGCGTTTGGGTAGATTACAACCTACAAAGTACGATTCCCGGTTGTTTTGTCAGCGGCGAAGCAAATTTTTCTGACCACGGAGCCAATCGATTGGGGGCCTCGGCCCTCATGCAAGGTTTAGCTGACGGTTATTTTGTTTTGCCCTACACCCTTTCGAATTATTTAGCCGAGGAAATTCGCACGGGAAAAATATCCACCGATGCTCCAGAATTTGAAGCCGCCGAACGAGAGGTTAAGGATCGAATACAGCTGTTTTTAAGCATAAACGGTACCCGTTCTGTGGATTCCTTCCACAAAAAATTAGGCCTGATTATGTGGAACAAAGTGGGCATGGGAAGAAATGAGGCCGGCTTAAAAGCCGCGATTGATGAAATTGGGCTACTTCGGGAAGAATTTTATCGCGACGTTCGAGTTCCAGGGGAAGCCCATGAATATAATCCAGAATTGGACAAAGCGCTTCGCGTGGCGGACTTATTGGAACTTGGCCAACTCATGGCTGTAGATGCCTTGAATCGAAACGAATCTTGCGGCGGACATTTTCGTGAAGAATATCAGGATAAAGAGGGGGAAACCCTTCGAAACGATGAGCGTTTTAAAATGGTGGCCGCTTGGGAATACCGAGGGCCAGACTCCAATAAATCGGTTTTACACGAAGAAAAACTCGACTACGAATTCATCAAAATCGCAGCGCGCAACTACAAATAAGAAAACTTATGGCAACGAAATTCATCAACATTACCCTTAAAATTTGGAGGCAACAAAACAGCCAATCGAAAGGAAGCTTGGAAACATATACGCTCAACAAGGTGTCCACCGATAGTTCTTTCCTTGAGATGTTAGACCAGCTGAACGAACAGTTGATCAGTGACCAAAAATCTCCTGTTGCATTTGACCACGATTGTCGGGAAGGGATCTGTGGCATGTGTTCTTTGTACATCAACGGAAGAGCTCACGGACCCGCCACCGGTACAACCACCTGTCAACTCCACATGCGTAAATTCAAGGACGGAGAAACCATTTACGTAGAGCCTTGGAGGTCCAAAGCTTTTCCCATTGTTAAAGACCTGGTTGTCGATCGCTCTGCTTTCGATCGCATTCAACAAGCTGGAGGATTTATTTCTATTAACACTTCGGGTAAAACCATGGATGCAAATGCTATTCCTGTACCCAAACAAAATGCGGATAAGGCATTTGAAGCCGCGGCATGTATTGGTTGTGGCGCCTGTGTGGCTGCGTGTAAAAACAGTTCTGCCATGCTATTTGTCGGCGCAAAAGTCTCCCAATATGCTTTGCTGCCTCAAGGAAAGGTGGAGGCACAAGAGCGGGCGCTCAACATGGTGCGCCAAATGGACGAGGAGGGATTTGGAAACTGCACCAATACCGGCGCCTGTGAAGTAGAATGTCCTAAAGGCATTTCCATTGAAAACATTGCTAGAATGAACCGCGAATTTCTCCTTGCAGCAAGCAAATCGAATAAGTGAGATTAGGCGAAATCAAAAAAAGAGCGAGGCCTCTTTCCCCCAGCCCAACAAGTTGAGTTTCGTTACTTTATTTGCTTGTTTTCGTCTTTGTACCAACCCTCAAATCCGCGGTCGCCTACCTCAGATGGAACATTGGCTTTTTTACTAAAATTATGCTGTACGTACATCCAATAAGCAAAACCGACAAATCCTGTTAGGAGCAACAAGTCATTAAAATAATTCTGAATGACCTCAAAAAACACAAAGAGCACCGTGAAAAGGTCGCCTACAGCGTAAACAATGTCGGTCCACATACCATAATTTTTTTACAAAGTAAGTAAAAAAAAAGGATTCCGTTAAATTTCACCTAATAATTTCAAGGTTTCTCGGGCAGCTAATTGTTCTGCGTGTTTTTTCGAATTTCCTTGCGCCTTTCCATAAACATGGTCATTGATGGTTATTTGAACCGTATATTCCCATGCGCCGTGTATATGCCGCTCACTTTCGCTGACAAAATTAAATTTCAACCTCTTCTTTTGGCACCAAATTATTAGGCGCGACTTAAAATCCATCTCCTCCTCCAATAATTTATTTAAATCAACGTGCTTTCTTAAAACGTGATTTTGAATGCTTTTACGGGAAACGTCGAAACCGGCATCTAAAAAAATGGCCCCAATAAGCGCTTCAAAGGCATTTCCTTCCAATGTGGGTAAATTTACTTGTCGCGTCACAACATATTTCAATTGAGAACGAATATTCATCCTTTCACCAATGTCTGCTAATGTTTTTCTATTCACGACTTTCGACTTTAATTTGGTCAAATACCCTTCGTCGTTTCCTGGAAACTTGGTGAAAAGCAGTTCCGCCACTACGGCGTCTAAAATGGCGTCGCCTAAAAACTCAAGGCGTTCATTGGTTTTTGATTCATCGTTTACATCCAGCGACCGATGGGTTAAAGCAATCCAAAAAAAATCTAAATTTTTTGGGCGGTAGCCAAAATTATCCATGATAAAACGTATCAGATTAAGTTCTTCTTTCGTACGTTTTTTGGGAATTAACCTTAACAAAATCGGCAATTATGGGGCATACTTCTTAAAAATGACACTGGTATTGTGTCCCCCAAAGCCAAAGGTATTTGACATGGCAAAGTGCACTTCGCGCGACTGGGCCTTATTCAGCGTTAGATTTATTTTAGGATCAATCTCAGGATCCGGCGTAGTGTGGTTTATCGTTGGAGGAATAAGGTTGTGTCGAACAGCCATGATGCAGGCAATGGCCTCAACCGCTCCCGCAGCACCCAGTAAGTGACCTGTCATAGATTTGGTGGAGCTGATGTTGAGTTGGTACGTATGAGCCGCAAAAACTGTCTGAATAGCCTTAATCTCCGCTATATCTCCGAGTGGAGTCGAAGTGCCGTGAACGTTAATGTAATCGATTTGCTGAGGATTAATTTCAGCATCTTCCAATGCTGCAGTCATGGTATTCCGTGCCCCAAGTCCCTCAGGATGTGGCGCCGTAATGTGATGTGCATCACCCGACATTCCTCCTCCAACTATTTCTGCGTAAATCGTTGCCCCTCTTCGCTTAGCGTGTTCATGCTCTTCTAAAATTAATGCTCCCGCACCCTCGCCTAACACAAAGCCATCCCGATCCAAGTCAAAAGGCCGAGAGGCTGTCTCCGGAGACTCATTTCTTGTGGACAAAGCTTTCAAGGCATTAAACCCTCCCATCCCCATCTCATTCACTGCTGCCTCCGAACCGCCGCTCACAATTGCATCTGCCTTCCCTAAACGAATTAAATTAAACGCATCGATTAACGCGTTATTGGAAGAAGCGCATGCCGAAACCGTGGCATAATTTGGACCGCGAAAACCGTATTTAATGGAAATATGCCCAGCAGCAATGTCCGCAATCATTTTCGGTATAAAAAACGGATTAAATCGGGGAGTTCCATCGCCCTTGCCGAACTCCAGGGCTTCGTCCTGGAAGGTCTTAAGTCCGCCTATTCCCGACCCCCAAACGACCCCGACTCGGTCTAAGTTAGGCGAACATTCTAATAATTGAGAATGCTCTACCGCCTCCATTACAGTAACCAGGGCGTATTGGGTAAATGGATCCAGTTTACGCGCCTCTTTTTTATCTAAAAATTGCCCAACATCGAAATTTTTAACCTCGCACGCGAAGTGCGTTTTAAATAAAGTTGCATCGAATTGTTGTATCATTGCGGCTCCGCTCTTCCCCTCAACAAGACTTTTCCAGTATTCCTGGACAGAATTGCCTATAGGAGTAAGTGCCCCTAACCCAGTTACAACGACGCGTTTTAACTGCATTGGTTTATGAAAAAATGACTACTTGGAATTTTCTTCTATGTAGGCAATAGCATCCCCTACCGTTTGGATGGTCTCTGCTTTATCGTCCGGAATGGAAATTCCAAACTGCTTTTCAAATTCCATGATCAATTCTACGGTATCCAAAGAGTCCGCGCCTAAATCATTGGTGAAACTTGCCGCATCGTTTACTTCGGTTTCTTCAACGTTCAATTTATCGACAATGATTGAGATTACTTTACTTCTGATTTCAGACATCTTATTTGTTTTTAAAGGTTTAAGCCTGCAAAGAAAAAAACAAACTCGATAAAATCAAAATAATTCGCTCTTTTTTATTCTTAAACCCGCAATATTCTGCCCTTCCAAACACTTGGAATAACTAATTTTATCGAATGACCACTCCTATCGTCTTGGCTGTAATGTTATCTGGAAAAGGCAGTAATGCAAAAAACCTAATTCTGCGATCAATAGAAGAATCTGACCTTTTTATTGGGCTGATAGTCTCGACCCGGCCCAACGAAGAATTGGAACACTTTTGTCGCGATCGGAAAATCCCATTCAAATGTATCAGTCCCTGGGATTCTTTCCTTGCACTGCAATTTTTACAAGATCATGCAGTACATTACGTCATTCTTGCCGGATTCTTGAAAAAAATAACTCCCGAAATATTGCAGGCCTTTCCCAAAAGAATTCTCAACCTTCATCCCTCCTTACTGCCAAAATACGGCGGAAAAGGCATGTTTGGAATCCATGTTCACCGCAAAGTATTGGAGAACCGTGAATCCGAAAGCGGTATTACCATACATCTTGTTAACGAAGCCTACGACGAAGGAAAAATATTGGCTCAATTTTCGTGTTTTGTCTCCCCCGAAGACAGCGCAGAATCTTTGGAGAAAAAAATACAACAATTAGAAATGGCGCACTTTCCCGAAGTTGTTTTTCGCTATTGCAAGGCTTCGTTTAAATGTTGACCAAACCAAAACACTTCTTCAAAACGGTTATACAACGGTACCGGTGCAACCCGTATAACGTTGGGTTCCCTCCAATCAGCAATAACCCCCAATGACGTTAAGCGCTTAAAACAATCCTCACCGCGGTCTAACAACAAAATGGACAATTGAGAGCCCCGTTTTTTCGGGGATTTCGGAGTAATGATTTTAAGCCCAGCACCGTGAGGGTTGTTGTGCGAAACGTCGTTAATTACATATTCCAAATAGGCCGTTAATAAATCCCTCTTATGGGCAATTCTATCCATCCCGGCATCGTCGAAAATTTCCAAAGATGCAAGATGAGCAGCCATTCCTAAAACAGGGGCATTGCTTAACTGCCAGCCCTCTGCTCCGGGTAAAGGATCAAAGCCCGGTTCCATGTGAAAGCGGGTTTCTTTGTTATGCCCCCACCAACCTGCTAAACGAAATAAGTCTTTACGGTGTGCGTGACGCTCGTGCACAAAAAAACCCGAAACCCCTCCCGGAGAAGAATTCAAATATTTATATCCACACCAAGCAGCAAAATCCGGACCCCATTCATGGAGTGTTAAGGTAACATTTCCCGCGGCATGCGCCAAATCAAACCCCACTATGGCGCCTACTTCGTGGCCTTTTAGGGTGATTTGTTGCAAATCAAAATACTGGCCCGTATAATAATTGACTCCGCCCCACATAATCATCGCCAAATCATCGCCCAATTCCTCGATTTTAGCGTAGATATCTTCCTCACAAATGAGGTGTTCTCCTTGTCTTGGTCCGACATAAACTAAATCCGATAACGGCAATGAATGCATCGCAAGCTGACTTTCGAGCGCATATTGGTCGCTTGGAAATGTTTTTGCTTCGCACAAGATCTTCGTGCGCTTTCCTTGAGGCCGATAAAAGGAACTCATCAACAAGTGTAAATTGGTGGTTAAACTGTGGGTCGTGCATACCTCAATAGGTTTTGCTCCGACCAAACGCGCTGTTTTAACAGTAAGCGCTTCGTGGTAGGAATACCAAGGCCTTTTCGCTTGAAAATGCCCCTCCACTCCAAGGCGTGCCCAATCCTCTAGTTCTTCTAAAATATATTTACGGGCGCTTTTGGGCTGAAGCCCTAACGAATTTCCGGTGAAGTATACGGAATTTTCTTTGCCATACGTTGGGATTAAAAATGCATCTCTATAAGCCTTTAATGGATCCTTAGCATCTAATTGTCTTGCAAATTGTAGGCTGTTTTCAAAGTTCATCCGTTTCTAATTTCGTATTTTTGTGCCAAAGATAACGAACAATGGGGCAATTAGGCCGATCTCAATCTGCGCGATATTATAAAGAAGCCTTAGGTCTTTTTCCAGGAGGTGTAAATTCCCCGGTTAGGGCCTTTAAAAGCGTAGGAGGCACCCCCTTATTTTTTAACCGCGGAAAAGGTTCGCGGGTTTGGGACGAAGATGGGAATGAGTTTCTTGATTTTTGCACTTCATGGGGACCATTAATTCACGGGCACGCTCATCCCTACGTTGAAGAAAAAATCATCAAAACCTTAAAAAACGGTTCGAGTTTCGGTGCTCCTACAAGGCTTGAAAATGAGCTCGCCATCTTGCTAAAAACCCACCTTTACCACGTAGAAAAATTCCGTTTTGTAAGTTCAGGAACGGAGGCGGTCATGTCTGCGTTGCGCTTAGCTCGCGGCTACACGAACAAACCCAAAATATTAAAATTTGAAGGGTGCTATCACGGACATGTTGATTCGCTTCTGGTAAAGGCTGGGAGCGGATTGGTTACCTTGGGTACTTCATCCAGCGCCGGGGTTCCTAACTCCATTGTCCAAGAAACGCTTGTGCTTCCCTTAAATGACGCTGCTCTTTTAGAACAAGCCATCCAAACACATGCCCACGAACTGGCTGCAGTTATCATCGAACCCGTTCCTGCCAACAACGGATTGTTATTGCAAGACCTTTCGTTTCTGCACCTGCTAAGAGGACTCTGTTGGAAACACAACGTTTTATTAATTTTCGACGAAGTCATTTCCGGGTTTCGCGTTGCTTTTGGCGGGGCTGTAGAACTCTATGGAATTGAACCGGATATCGTTACATATGGAAAAATCATGGGTGGCGGGCTTCCTGTGGGGGCCTATGGCGCTTCTCATAACATAATGTCCGCTGTTTCCCCAGACGGTCCTGTTTATCAAGCGGGAACGCTGTCCGGAAACCCCGTGGCCATGGCGGCGGGAATTGCGCAGTTAGAATTGTGTTTAGCCCCCGATTTCTACCAAGAAATGGAGGCAAAAACCAGGGGTTTTGTCGAACGAATTAATGCCTATGCCAAAGTGAAAGGATACCCTTTTGAACTCGTTTCATTAGCCTCCGTCTTTTGGCTTTCCTTTCATGGAAAAAAATCCATCCATCGAGCTGATGAAATTGACCCCGATATGAGTGCTTTTAACCGACTGCACGATTACCTGCTCAATCATGGAATTTACTTGGGCCCAAGCGGATACGAAGTGGGATTCGTCTCTTCTGCGCATTCCGTTGATGAGCTAACCCATGCGGCACAAGTTTTTTGTCGTGGACTAGACCAACTTTATGCAGGAGCAGAGCAATAAGCCTGTAGTTCTTGGAGGAACGGGGCTTGTGGGAAGTCATTTGCTGTATTTACTCGCCCAACGAGGTCCTGTAACGGCAACCGCAAGAAGTTTAAAAAACCATGCCTCCGTTGAAAAAGTTTTTCAATATTACAATGCTGAAAGCGGCGCCCTTTGGTACCGAAACATCGAATGGGTAAATTTGGATATTTTAGATGTTGACGGAATCCAAGAAGTGGTTGCCAATGCTCAAGAGGTATACCACTGCGCGGCCCTTGTTTCCTTCCACCGCATTGATTTTTACCGTTGCATTGAATTCAACCGACAGGGAACGGCCAATGTGGTGAATGCATGCCTTCAGGTGCCTGGTCTTAAATTGTGTTATGTGAGCTCTACCGCCGCCTTAGGAAAGAACCCGGGAGGAATGATCGACGAAACCTGCCTTTGGAAAGCGACCGATAAAAACAGCGGTTATTCGGTCTCTAAATTTGGGGCAGAAAAGGAGGTTTGGCGAGGCATTGAAGAGGGTTTGAACGCAGTAATTATCAACCCTTGTACCGTGATAGGTGCTGGAAAATGGGAAGAAGGATCTATGGAACTGTTCGGCGTTGCTCAAAAGGGCATGCCCTTTTACCCCAGCGGTGCCAACGCCATTGTGGATGCGCGAGATGTTGCTGCTTCCATGTTTTTTTTAATGAAAAACCCTTACAGCGCTGAAAAATTCCTTTGTACGGGAAGTAATCAGGATTTTAAAACATTGTTTACCCTCATCAGCCAAAAAATGGGAAAACGGGGCCCAAAAATATATGTCCCCTATTGGATTGCCTTGCCGATTTCCTACGCAATGGAAACCTGGTCATTGCTTCGAAAAAAACGACAAGGTATGACCATCGAATCAACGCGAGCGGCCTATTCCACAAGGATTTATAATCCAGCAAAATTAAAAAACCTGGTTCCTCAACCATTCTGCACCTTGGAAGAATCCATTGATAATGCCCTAAAAGGAAAGATTAAGCCATGAAAGAACGAACCGGAATTATTCTATTATTAATCCTCTATGGGGTAGGAATTACCTCGCTGATGGTTAACGACTTGCGGAGTGTCGTGCTTCCTTTAAGCCCCTACACCTTGTTGTTATCGTTTTTAATTTTAATGACCTCCTTCCGATGGAAAAGTTCTTTGGTGTGGGTTGCTGTTTTAGTCTTTCTTGTAGGATTTACTGCAGAATGGCTTGGCGTTCACAAAGGCTGGTTGTTTGGTTCGTATTCTTATGGCTCCAATTTAGGTCCCAAAATAGCACGTGTTCCCATCATTATTGGGGTAAATTGGGCCATGCTTACGGTGGTAACCGGAGCTGTTGCGGCGGCATTTATAAAGCGTCCATGGGTCATTGTGGTGGTGGCCGCATTGCTTATGACAGGGCTTGATTATTTCATGGAACCGGTTGCCGTAGAAAACGAATATTGGTTTTGGAGGGGAGAAAAAATACCCTTGTACAATTACATTTGTTGGTTTTTGGTAGCCTTGTTGACACAGGGAATTAACGTAGGAATATCCAAAACAAAAGCGAACAATACTACGTGGGTTTTGTTTTTTAGCTTGATTTTGTTTTTTGTAATTCAATTCTACTTTTAATATGACTTGGTGGGGTCCTTTACTTTTAATTGCAACCTTTTTCGGAATGGAATTCATGGCGTGGTTTACCCATAAATTTATTATGCACGGTTTTATGTGGTATTTCCATCGAGACCACCATCAGGTTGAGGCCGGTTTTTTTGAAAAAAACGATGTTTTTTTTCTGATTTATGCTATACCATCCTGGTTGGGAATTATGTTGGGGTTGATGTATGAATTTTATCCAACCGTATGGATGGGATTCGGTATTGCTTTGTACGGTATTGCCTATTTCCTCATCCATGACGTTTACATTCATCGCCGGTATAAATTTTTGCGCGATGTAGACCATCCCTATTTCTATGCTATTCGTAAAGCGCACAAGGTGCACCATAAGAACCAAGACAAAGAAGAAGGCGCTTGTTTCGGAATGTTGCTGGTTCCTCCTCAATTCTACCGCGACGCTAAAAAAGCATGGTTAGCGCAAAAAACCAAAACATGAGTTACTACGGGTACATTCTCCTATTTTCATTTTTGGGTCCTCTGTGCTTAAGTTTCGATAAAAAAGTAGCCTATTACAAACATGTTCCGCGGCTCATTCTACCAACAATACTGGTTTCTGGATTATTTATTGTCTGGGATCAATGGTTCACTGAACGTGGAATTTGGGGTTTTAATCCAAAATATGTCGGGGGCCTTTACCTTGGTCGTCTTCCCTTGGAGGAAGTGTTGTTTTTTGTTGTGGTCCCCTACAATTGTTTATTCATCTATGAAGTTGTTGCCGCGTATTTTAAACCGGTAAATTCTCCTCCATTGAATAAAGGTTTCCTGCTTATGTTTATTTTTTTTGGCGCAATCCTTTTATACCAGACTCCCGGAGGATGGTATCCCAGTACGGCTGTAACCTTGGCGCTGGTAACCAGCTTTGCGCTGCTCATTCGCCCCCCTTCTTGGCTAAGTCAATATATTATTGCCTACCTAATTTGTTTAATCCCATTTTTGGTGGTAAATGGGCTTCTAACCGGCGCTGCTACCAACAATCCGGTGGTATGGTACAATGAATCGGAATTTTCAGGTTGGCGGATTTTAACCATTCCCGTGGAGGACCTCTATTATAATTTCGACCTGTTCATAGGGTTTACCTTATTGTTTGAACTTCAAAAAAACCGTTTATCGTTTCGAAAGTAAGGACGTCGTCGAATAGCCCTCAACCAAGGGCAATGTTTGCACCTTTCCACCCCAAGCGCTTGCTTCGTGCTTGCCGACAATGTAGCGTTTATCCTTTCTGTCCAACACGTTTGCGTCGTAATCGGCACCTTTAACAATATAATCCGGTTTGATGACCTCTATGAGTTGAAGGGGAGTGGGTTCGGAAAAAAGAACTACATGATCTACAAAGCCCAAAGACGCAATAACCAAAAGCCGCGCCATTTCTTCATTAACAGGACGATTGCCTTCTTTTCCCAGAGCGCGTACTGAAACATCATCATTGATGGCAACAAAAAGTTTGTTACCAAGGCTTGCCGCTTGAGCCAAATACGTTACATGACCAAGGTGCAAAAGGTCGAAACACCCATTTGTAAAGACCACCTTTTCGCAAACCAGGCGATACGCCTCTGCGCGCTGAATTGCTTGGGACACATTAATGATTTTCGAATGTACGTGTTCAAATCGTTTCACGGGATGAGCAGATTGGTCGATTCATTTGGAAAAATTAATCCCGGCTTAAACGTTTTTGCTGATTCAAAATCCATTGTTGCATAACTAATAATAATCACAACATCGCCCACCAAAGCTTTACGCGCTGCCGGACCATTCAAACAAATCGTACCTGAATCCTTTTCACCTCGAATAACATAGGTCTCTAAACGCTCTCCATTATTTACGTTGATTACCTGAACTTTCTCGCCCTCTAACATGTTTGCGGCTTCCATGAGCCTTTCATCAATTGTAATGCTGCCCATATAATGAAGGTTTGCCTCGGTAACAGTTACGCGGTGAATTTTAGATTTTAATACCTGAATTTGCATGGGCCATCGCTTTTATTTCGCAAAAGTAAGAGAATTCACTCGGCAATCAAAAGCATATTATCAATTAACCGTACTTCCCCACAAAAAGCCGCTATGCATGCCACGGCTTGAGGTTGCTTTGACGTTAAAGGAATAAGGGTGGTTTTATCAACGATGTCAAGGTAATCCAAGACCAGGGCAGTTCCCTTCATTTGAGCTTTTGCCTGGGTTAACAGCTGGCTCAAAGGAACTTTGCTGTAGCCCTCTTTTACGAATCGTAAAATGCGAACCAATACTAAGGCCTCCTCTTTTTGCTCTAGGGTTAATCGAGAATTTCGGCTGCTTAATGCCAAGCCGTTCCTTGCTCGAACTGTTGGTACTTGAACAAGTTCGACCTTTAACTTGAGTTTGGAAATCATTTTTTGAACAATTAACACTTGCTGAAAATCTTTTTGTCCAAAATAAGCTCTTGTGGGCATCACATGAAGAAACAGCGCGTGCACTACCTCAATCACTCCTTGAAAATGACCCGGTCTCGAAGCGCCTTCCAAACGTTTATCGAGCCCGTCTAATGAAAATTTCAGAGGCATAAATTCTTGAGAAAATAAGGCCCGGGTCCTGGGAAAATAAATCACGTCGACTCCTTCGTTCTTTAAAGCCTTTATGTCTTGCTCTTCCGTGCGCGGATATTTCCTAAAATCTTCTTCGTTGTTGAATTGTCGGCTATTAACATAAACACTGACGACAGTAAAATCGTTTTCCTTTTTTGACTGACGAACAATGGCGAGATGCCCTTCATGTAAGGCCCCCATCGTCGGAACAAATCCTACGGTACAACCTTCAAATTGTACGTTCTTAATGATTTTTTGAAGCTTTGCAACGTCTCTTAAACAGCGGCTCATTTTATGTTTTCTAAGAGTAAATCTATGAGTTTTTAGGAACTTACGTTGGATTTGCCTACCTTTGCAACCCTAAATATTTGAAACTAATATCTCATGGAAAAAAAACGCGTATTATTTGTTTCACAAGAAATCTCACCTTTTCTCACCAAATCCAACATAGCCAATACCAGCCTTAGAATTGCCCAATCAACGCAAGAGGAGGGTAAGGAAATTCGTGTGTTTACACCGCGTTATGGCTCAATTAATGAGCGCAGACACCAACTCCACGAAGTAATTCGTTTATCGGGCCTCAACATTTCCATTGATGACCAAGACCACCCCCTAATTATCAAAGTTGCCTCGGTTGCTGCTGCAAAAATGCAGGTTTATTTTATTGACAACGACGACTTTTTCCGACGAAAAGACAGTCTTTCGAATGAAGACGGAGTCTCTTTCAAAGATAACGACGAGCGTTCTATTTTCTTTGTTCGTGGCGTCCTAGAAACGCTTAAAAAACTAGGTTGGCAGCCCGATGTAATTCATTGTCACGGCTGGTTTACCGGAATCATGGCGTTGTACATCAAACACTTTTATAAAAAAGATCCCCACTTTAAAGAAACCAAAATAGTTTACCACTTGTACAATGATTCCTTTACGGACATGTTGGATCTGCGATTGCCTCAAAAATTAGCCTTTGATGGGTTTCCTAAATCCGTAACGGATGCGATCAAAAAACCTGATTTTGAAACTTTTACCCAATTAATCCTTAACCACTGCGATGGTGCGACATTAGCTGAACCGCTGAATAATCCAAAACTAAAAAAAATCTATTCCGAGCTCAATATTCCCAAATTAGAATACATCGAAGAGGCTGATCAATCCAAAGCTTTCTCCGCTTTCTTTAACGGAATAATAGACGACACCTTAGTTGTTAAATAAGTCAAAATCATGCGTTGGCTAGTTGTCCTTTCGGTGCTTCTGGTTCTGTTTGCTTGCCAGAAAAAAAACAATACCCTAGGAAAAGACTTATTGAATTCCAACCTCTATTTAAACGGAATTACGGTCGACACTTTTTACCTTGCCTCTTCCATTATTATCGAAGACTCCATGGTTTCGGATAATGTGGCCAACGTTGTTTTAGGGCAATATAAAGACCCTGTTTTTGGGGATTTTAACGCTTCTTTTTATACCCAAATCCGCATAACCGGCATTAACCCGGACTTTGGAAATATTAACGAAATTATCGTCGACTCCTTTATTTTGGGCTTAGAATATGCTGGGTACTATGGCGACTTTACCGCCCAAACTTTTGAGGTTTTTGAGCTTACCTCACCGATGTACAATGACTCTACCTATTATTCCATAGACCATATTAGTCATGCTTCAACGTCCTTAGTTGACCCTAACAAAGCAAGCATATCCCCCGATCCATTAAATTTTACCATCATTGATAACGACAGTGTTCAACCGCAATTAAGAATCTATTTGGATACATTACTCGCTCAACAGTTTATCACAAACGCCTCCAATGGAAGCGGTTTTTTTGCCTCGAACGAGGCGTTTCAAAACTATTTTAAAGGGTTGTATATAAGAACGAACAATCCCCCTTTGGCCAACGGAAAAGGCGGTGTTTTCTACTTCAACCTCAACGATCCGGGAACCAAACTTACCATTTATTACCGGCAATCTGGAAACTCAAAAACCTATGATTTTCTCATGAATTCAATTTGCGCCGATTTCTCTCATGTTGACATAAACCGCAGTAATACGCCCGTTGAAAACCTAAATAATAACTCTGCATCAGGGTTGAAAGAATTTTACGCCCAAGCCTTCGGCGTAAGAGCGAAAATTGTCATTCCCGGGTTAAGCCAATTTACAAAAAATCAACTGATTCATCGAGCCGACCTACGCCTGCCCATTCAATACCAATTTGGGAACAAATATAAACCCGGATCTACGGTAACCCTTGCCACAAAAAAAACTTCAACAGCAAAAGGATATATCAACACCGGAGTCACCGCTTTATATTCTGAATCTCGCAAAGAATTTAGCGCAGATGTTAAACAATATGTTCAAGCGGTCATCAACCAGGACATCGAAAATACAGGGCTCATCGTTTCTCCCCAATTTTTCATCAATTCAGCGGAACGAATTATATTTAATGGTCAAAACACCATTAACAAAATGCGACCAAAAATAATTATTACCTACACTGATTTTTAATTATGTGCGGAATCGTAGCCTACATTGGGCCTCAAGAAGCCTACCCCATTATCCTTAATGGCCTTAAACGCTTGGAATACCGAGGCTATGACTCAGCAGGCATCGCCTTGTTAACGGACGGAGAACTCAACATTTATAAAAAACAGGGTAAGGTTTCCAATTTAGAGGAACTAACCCGCGGTAAAAACATTAAGGGGTCGTCAGGAATAGGACATACGCGATGGGCAACTCATGGCGAACCCAACGATACTAATGCCCATCCGCATTACACGGCTGATGGAAAATTAGCAATCATTCATAATGGAATCATTGAGAATTACGACTCCATTAAAAAAGAGTTGATCAGTAAGGGGTATAATTTTCGCAGTGAGACCGATACGGAAGTGTTGGTTCATTTGGTAGACGACATCGAAAAGAAAGAAGGGGTGTGGTTTGGTGAAGCTTTACGAATTGCCCTAAACCATGTGGTGGGAGCCTATGCTATTGTGGCCATTTCCAGCGATTTTCCCGATCGCTTGGTCGTGGCGCGAAAAAGCAGTCCGCTGGTGGTGGGAATTGGAGGGGATGGAGAATATTTTTGCGCATCCGATGCTTCTCCAATCGTGGAATATACCAAAAAGGTGGTCTACATGGAAGATGAAGAAATTGCTATTATCGATCGCAAAGAAGGCCTGAAATTATTCAACATTGGAGATCAACCAAAAACCCCCTACATCCAAAAACTGGAACTTGAATTGGAGGCCTTGGAAAAGGGCGGCTATGAACACTTTATGCTTAAAGAGATCCATGAGCAACCCCGTTCCATTCAAGACTGTTTTCGAGGAAGACTGAATGCTCAAAAAGGATTAATCTCCCTTGGGGGCATTCGCGACTACGAGCAAAAAATGATTCAGGCCAATCGCTTGATTATGGTCGCGTGCGGTACTTCTTGGCACGCCGGATTGGTGGGAGAATATTTAATCGAAGACCTGGCCCGAATTAATGTGGAAGTAGAATACGCAAGTGAATTTCGTTATCGTAATCCCATCATCCATGAAAACGATGTGGTGATTGCTATTTCCCAATCCGGTGAAACAGCAGACACCCTGGCGGCCCTTGAACTCGCCAAAAGTAAGGGAGCAACAATCCTTGGCATCTGTAACGTAGTTGGATCTTCCATTTCACGCATTACGGATGCGGGTTCATACACCCATGCTGGGCCTGAAATTGGGGTGGCCTCAACCAAGGCATTTACCGCACAAGTTACGATACTCACCTTAATGGCGCTACAATTGGCGCATAAAAAAGGCACCATTAGCCAATCAAAATTTCACGAATTACTGGCAGAACTGGAAGCCATTCCTGAAAAGGTCAAACGAATTTTAACCAATAACGACCACATTGAATCCATTGCAAGGGCATACAGGGACGCGGCTAACGCCTTGTACCTTGGTCGCGGATCTTCCTTTCCCGTAGCCCTGGAAGGAGCCCTTAAACTAAAGGAGATTTCGTACATTCATGCTGAGGGTTATCCTGCGGCAGAAATGAAACACGGGCCCATTGCCTTAATCGACGAAAACATGCCGGTATTTGTGATTGCTACGCAAGGAACTTCTTATGAAAAAGTGGTTTCTAACATTCAAGAAGTGAAGGCTCGAAAAGGAAAAATCATCGCCATTGTAACCGAGGGCGATGTGCACGTAAAGGCCCTAGCCGACCATATCCTTGAAATTCCTGCGGCCGATGAGGTCTTAGTGCCCTTATTAGCAACGATTCCATTGCAATTGCTTTCCTATTTCATCGCTGTGATGCGCGGATGCAACGTGGACCAACCGAGAAATCTAGCGAAATCGGTGACGGTGGAGTAACTCGCGCCCTCCTCTAAAATTGTAGGGTAATCAAAAAAGCAATAATAAAGCCCGTAAACAGTTCCCAAAAGGTGTGCTTCTTTAAATACCATCGAGATCCTACCACTAAGCCTGAAACCATAAAAGCGATGGTTAACCACATTAAAGAGGGGTTGTGTTGTTCTTGGTAAAAAGTATATAGAAATCCCGTACAAATTCCGCAACCGCCTGCGTGCATGGAAATCTTAATGGAGGAGGTAATAATGGTAAAAACAGCTGTCACTAATAATCCTGCTAAAGGAAGCTTAATAAAAACATCCGGCAGGATTCCTTGAGGATCGCTCTGGTACATAAACCAAAGCAATAGGGCATTATATCCAAGCATGATGAACAAAGGCACCCTTCGTTCAACCCGCGATTCCATGTCGAGCGTAGTAATAACTTTAAAGCGGTACAATCCATAATAAGATAGGCCTGGAGCTATAAAACAAAAAATCACAAATACCGACCACAACACCCATTTTATCTGCGCAGGAAGGTCATATGGACTTACCTGCGATAAATCAACGGGGCTTGAAGGACAAAACATCACTATTAACAGGGCATACAGCGGCATGAGCAAAGGCAAAAAAATCCAAGAAATTATATGGCTTAGCTTAAGCATCTCTACAATTTTTTTCTTAACCGAGCAACGGGAATGTTCAATTGTTCTCGATATTTCGCAACCGTCCTTCGAGCAATATTATATCCTTTTTCATTTAACAATCCCATCAATCCTTCATCGGGTATGGGTGTTTTCTTATCCTCGTTTTCAATAGCTTCCATCAAAATTTGTTTAACCTCTCGTGAAGAAACCTCTTCTCCTGTATCCGTGGTCATCGCTTCGGAAAATAAGTTCTTCAATAAGTAAACCCCGTGGTTTGTTTGAACGTACTTGCTGTTTACAACGCGGGAAATCGTAGAAATATCCATTTGGACTCGGTCTGCGATATCTTTCAAAATCATGGGTTTTAATTTGGTATTGTCTCCCGTGAGAAAAAAAGCTCGTTGATATTCCAAAATGGTGCTCATGGTAAGGTACAGCGTTTCATGCCGCTGTCTAATCGCATCAATAAATCCTTTGGCCGACTCTACCTTGTGTTTTACAAAAGTTAGGGCCTGTTTGTTGTTTTTCGAGGTCTTGGCCCCCTCCAAAAAGGCGCGCATTAAGGTTTGATATTCACGGCTAATTTTTAGATCGGGGGCATTTCTGGAATTTAAATTTAAATCAAAAACCCCATCTGTTTCATGAAGCACAAAATCCGGTATAACCTGCTGGACTGCTTTTTCCCCTCCTTTCCCCGAGCCTCCAGGCTTTGGATTTAACTTTAATATCTCACTTACTACCCCCTTTAACTCCTCTTCATCTATTTTGAGTTTTTGAGCCATTCTATCATAATGTTTCTTCGTGAAGGGCTCAAAACACTCTTTTAAGGCTCTAACCACCAATTCCTTTAACCAGCTGCCGTCGTTACGTCGCTGTGCTTGAAGCATAAGGCACTCTTGTAAGGATCGGGCTCCTACGCCTGCGGGATCCAGCTCCTGAATTTGATACAAGACATGTAAAACTTCCTGCTCTTCGACCCTAACATTATAATGAAACGCCAAATCGTCAACCAAGGCATCAACGGAACGGTTTAAATACCCCGACTCATCAAGATTTCCAACAATAACCTCAGCAATGGTTAAATCTTCTTCGCTAAGTTCGTTCCATTGCAATTGTTCCATTAAACGATCTTGAAACGAATAATCTCCCGAAATTGGTACGCTCCGCTCCTCTTCGTCCTTTGAGTAATTATTTATCTGGGTTTTATAATCCGTTGAATCTTCGTCGAAATATTCTGAAAAATCAAACGCTTCGTCGTTAGGGGTTGATTCTTCTGCCTCGAGCGATTCTTGGGTGTCGTCTTCCCCTTGTTCCAAAGCGGGATTTTCCTCTATTTCCTGTTTTATTCGTTGGTCAAGTTCTACAGAAGGTATTTGCAACAATTTCATAAGTTGAATTTGCTGCGGCGACAACCGAAGATCTTGTCGTTGGATAAATTGCTGCTTAAGTGCCATCAGAAAGAAGCATTCAAAGGGGTTCTTGGAAAAGGAATCACATCCCGGATATTGGTCATTCCTGTGAGAAACATAATCATGCGCTCCAAACCTAATCCAAATCCGGCATGGGGTGCGGTACCGATTTTTCGGGTTTCCAAATACCACCATAATTCTTTTTCTGAAATGCCGAAAGCAAGGCACTTTTGTTGCAACACCTCCAAGCGCTCTTCGCGTTGTGATCCCCCCACAATTTCTCCAATTCCAGGAAACAACACATCCATAGCGGCCACGGTGTTACCATCCTCATTGGCGCGCATGTAAAAGGCTTTGATTGCCGCTGGATAATCCCTTAAAATGACCGGACATTTGAATTCTTTTTCCACCAAATACCGTTCGTGCTCACTCTGTAAATCCATGCCCCAGACCACATCATACTTGAATTTCTTCTTTTTGTAATGATTGGAATTCTTCAACACCTCAATGGCTTCGGTGTAAGTTAGCCGCTTAAATGGATTGTCAACGACAAATTGGATGCGTTCCAACAGCGACCACTCGTTGCGCTCGTGCTGAGGCTTCTGCGATTGTTCTTGCTGATCGCGGTCGTCCAAAAATCGCAGGTCTTCTTGGCAGTTTTCCAACACAAATCGGCAAATGCATTTTAAAAAATCCTCGGTCAAATCCATGTTAGCACGAAGGTCGTTAAAAGCAACTTCAGGCTCAATCATCCAAAACTCGGCTAAGTGACGGGATGTGTTGGAATTTTCCGCCCGAAAGGTTGGCCCAAAAGTATAAACTTTGCCGAGCGCCAATGCTGCGAGCTCAGCTTCTAATTGTCCGGAAACCGTCAAGTTTACCGGTTTCCCAAAGAAATCTTTGCCAAAATCAACCTTCCCGGCTGAATCAAGAGGTGGGTTTTTAGCATCTAAGGTTGTTACACGGAACATTTCTCCCGCTCCTTCAGCATCCGATCCGGTAACGATGGGGGTATTCAGGTAATAAAACCCGTTCGTATGAAAATAATGATGAATTGCATAGGAAACCGCGTGGCGGATTCTAAATACCGCCCCAAAGGTGTTTGTTCTAAAACGGAAATGGGCTTGTTCTCTTAAAAAGTCCAAACTGTGCCGTTTTGGTTGCATAACCGTTTTTTGAACATCCGCTGCCGCCGCAAGACCCAATACTTCAAACCGAAGCACCAAAAGTTCTATCGCTTGCCCTGTTCCGATAGATGTAACCACCTGCCCCTCCACGGCAACCGATGCGCCGGTGGTTAGTTTGCGCAACTCCTCTTCCGGAAAAACATTAAAATCAATAATTGCTTGAAGATTTCCTAACGTTGAACCATCATTAATTTGTAAAAAACGATTGCTTCTAAAGGCTCTAATCCACCCTTTAACCGTAATTGTTAATCCCGCATATTTTGCACTATCGCACAATAAATCCTTGATTGTAATGCCCATAATAAGTACAAAAATAGGTTTTTGTTGCAAAAGCAAAACTAATGAAAGCTCAACTTTATTGCATATATTCGTATTTCAATTCTGCCACTGAACTTATTTGTAGCCGTACAGTCATTATTTTTAGCTAACAATTTCTTTTAATTGTTGTTATGTAAAGGTGTGGGCGCGAAAAACTAATTGAATTGCCAGCTTAATGAAACGATTTTTACTGATTTTATCTGTCTTTTTTTCGGGCCAAATTTGTTATGCACAAAAATTTATTGATCATTCGCCGCTTGTTCCTGCCAAAGACCGTTTAACCCCGCAAGAGGAGCAAGGCCGTTCGTGGACGGAGCAAGTCGAACAGCGCACCCTTTTCACGAGTCATTTTAAAGACGAAAAAGGCAACACAAAAGGTGTTTTTAGCAAAAAACCCATACATTATTTCGATAAATTGGGAACCCTACAACCGATCCAACCCTTTTTACACAAAACACCAACCGGTTGGTCGGCAAATCAACAACCCTACCCCACTCACCTCAACAATGACGGAACCTACACCCTCAGTTTGGATCATCAAGGAACAACGATTTTATTGGGAAAAAACCGCAGTTACAACGGGGTACAAATGCCCCCTGTTCTGTTGGATGAATCGAAAGTAAGCCCAACGGGATGTCAAATTGTTCAGGACAACTACACACAACAATTGATATTCATGGAGGATCGGGTTAAAAGCAACTTGCTCGTGAACTCTCCCGTGTCCTTAAACAATCCCAACTGTTTTATAATGACAGAAACCGTGGAACTTCCCGAGGGTTACGAATTCCGCTATGAACCCATGGAAACTATAGGTTTTGAGGATCTTATTATTCGCAACCCCAGAACTCCGATCTTCATCGATAACATGGTTTATGGATCCAATATATTAATTGTCCACAGCAGAACTCAACAGCCTTGTGGAAAAATTTTTGCCCCTTTTGCTTACGATGCCTCTATGGAATATAACCAATGTGCCATGAGTTTTGAAAAACTTGATGGGGGGAACAATTACCTGTTAAGCGTTGCCTTATCTGCTTCGTGGTTCAACGATGCGGAACGCATTTATCCAATAACCATAGACCCCCTAGTCGGCGGACCAACTGCCACGTGGGCCGGGGGCTACATGAATTCTTGTTTAACCCCCAATTATAATATCGATAGCCTTCAAGCGACGATCCCTGCGGGAGTTACGCCGACTGGCGTTTACATTACAGCAAGTTTTTACGCAGACCCGTGGTCGGGGGCAACCATGAGCCAGGGCGTTATGTATTTTAGCACAACTTGTGGCGTTTCTCAAACGTTTACCATTACAGGGCCGAACGCTCAATCTGCAGGCACCGCTTACTTGGATAGTTTTAATATGATGTCTCCTTTGGTGTGCTGTATTCCAGAATCTTGCAGCCCCACCAATTTTTATGTTCGCTTTCACCTTAGCCGATATAGTTACGGAGGCGGTTGTAACATCACTTATATACGCTACGACCCTTTTACTACTTTATGGCCATTCCAAGTAGTGGTTTACGGAAGAACGCCCGAATCGTATGGGTCGATGTGGTACGCAACGCAAACCCCACAATGTTCCAACGATTGTTCGGTGGAAGTTCGAGCCTATGCGCGATACGGAGTCGCTCCCTACACCTTTACTCACCCCTGGACTAATGCAACGGTTGTAACGGGAACCAACACAGGTTGTGGCGCGGGGTCAACCAATCACCTGTTCAACCTAACAATACCTAATTGTCCTATTTATTGCGACTCGACATACACCCTCTTGAACATTCCTCCTCCAGTCATTACCGATGCCTGTGGGGCGGTTATAACCAGCATTCCCTTCGAAACGCTTCCCATTAAACCCGCAACCAACATCGAATTGCAATACGATTCCATTGCTTGTTCTGGAAGCAACACCCAAGTCAGCCTATCCTCTTGTTTTAGCAATGGCACAGCCTATTATTATGGGGATAATGTCAGCGGTCAAGGCAACTTTGTGGTTAATGAAACCACCCTCAACGCCCCCAACATCCTCTCATTTAGCGCATATGCTCAAGGGGATGGTTGCAATTCTGACACCACCACCTTTTCCATCACGGTTCACAGCAATCCTCAAGCTAATTACTCCGTTAATCCCTCTCCCGTTTTAGTGGGTGTTCCTATATTTTTTCAGGATCAAAGCGTCTCTCCTGCCTCCAACATTAGTCAATGGAATTGGGTTTATAATGACTCCTTGGTTTCCTTAAATAACGCATGGAGTAATACGTTCCTCTATCCTTCCTCAAACCTTCTTTGCTTGGTAGTAGAGGACCTTGTTGGCTGTGTTGACTCCTTGTGCGAACCCCTGCTCATTGTTCCTGCTGAGATCACGGCGCCCAATATAATAACCCCCAACAACGATCAACTAAACGATCGTCTTATCTTCAAAGATCTTGATTTTTATCCCGACAATCAACTCCAGGTTTTTAACCGTTGGGGGAATCGGGTTTTCGAACAAAATAGCTATCAAAATACTTGGGAGGGGGATGACCTCACGGACGGTATTTATTTTTACATACTGACGCTAACAGAGAAAAACCAAACCTACAGCGGTTTCTTTCACCTTCAGCGCTAGTTTTTAGGGAATTGCTTGTTAACTTTACCTAATGAAATTTCTGCTGGTTGGGCTCGGTAATCCTGGTGTTGAATATGAAAACACGCGCCACAATGTGGGATTCAGTGTCCTAGAAGCCCTGGCCAAAAAACATGAAGGGGCTTTCTCATTGAATCGCGGTGCGCATAGGGCGTCCATCAGATTTCGAGGCAAGTCCGTCATATTAATAAAGCCAACCACTTTTATGAATCTATCGGGTAAATCCGTAAACCACTGGCTCCAAAAAGAAGCTGTATGCCCAGAAAATTTATTAATTATTACCGATGATCTTGCCCTGCCTTTTGGTAAACTGAGGTTGAAAGCATCGGGATCCGATGGTGGCCACAATGGCTTAAAAAACATTGAATCCACGCTTCAAACGTCGCAATACGCTCGCTTGAGGTTTGGCATTGGGGGCAGCTTCCCCAAGGGCCAGCAATCAGAATATGTACTTGGGGCTTGGTCGGCAGAAGAGTTGGAAATGTTAGACGCGCGAATCGCGCGCGCTGTTGAAACGTGCGAAGCTTTTTGCACGCTTGGAGTGCAACTTGCCATGAGTCAATTCAACGGCACATAATCCTTAACCACCGTTCCTAGAATCTACCATTTAAGGGTGCGTACGGTTTGAATAAACCCGTTGTGCTCTGCGTTGACAAAATAAACCCCTTGTGGAATATTAAGTTCCACGGTCCATGCTTCTTGATGCAATAAATCGGCTTGGTAAAGCAATTTTCCTGCGATATCGGTAATATTAACACTGCCGGTAAAAGGCTGATTAAACGATAAATTCATCGCATTCACGAAAGGATTTGGCGTTACATTGAAAGATTGCAAGGAAAGTTCGTCAATTCCAATCGAGTTGATGGTTACACAATTCGAGGTGTCCGAACAACCGTTAGCATCCGTGCTTATCACCGCATAGATGCCGTTTTGCGTCACCAATAACAACGAGCCGTTAGCCCCGGGAAGATTGGTTCCTGTAGTACAATTAATCCATTGATACATCAACCCAGTATTGCTAGAAACCAATTGCTGTCCGTTACTTGGATTGATGGAAACCGTGTTGTTCACTTGGTTTACGGTTAAGACCATAACTACAATGCTGTCACATCCTTGTGCATTGGTTAAGGTATCAGAATAGGTGCCGGCTTGGGTAAGGTAAGCTCCATTAAACAACACTTGTTCTCCTTGGCAAATGGACTGGTTTTGATTGATGGTTTCCCCCAAACAACTGATGTAAATAAAATCGGTATACAGCTCATTTCCTCCACCATTTACCTGTGCTTGAACCGTCGTGTAACCCACATTTCCATTCGAAAAAAAAGCGGGATTCGTGTTGGCAGAAATCGCATTTGCAGGAGTATTAAACGTCCAAAGCACGGTATTGGCGTTCATCGCTTGGGTTTGCATGGACGCATTGCTGCACGTTGCATAACTGATGTGAATTTCCGGCTGTGCTTGTAAATTAAAGGTGTCGATTTGGGTTTGTAAGGTGTCTCCCGCGACCAAATAAACCGACTGAGATATTCCGTTGGATCCATTACCTCCCTTTCCCCCTGCGCCTCCAGACCCTCCAGACCCTCCTGGCGCACCGTCACCAATTTCACTCGTACAAGAGGCCTGTATTGCCCCTCCATTTCCACCATTCCCTCCAACACCTCCATTACCCCCAATACCACCTGAGCCTGGAGTACCAGACTGAATGAAACAATCTACCATGTTTCCACCTTGTCCGTTGACGTTAATGTAAATTCCAAAGGAGCTGCCGCCGCCATAACCGCCTGTTCCTCCTTGACCGCCCTGGCCTCCACCCCCTCCACCGGCACCACCGTTTCCGGGTCCATTATCGCACAGAGCACATACTTGCCTTCCGCCGCCGCCGCCGCCGCCGCCGCCAGAACCTCCACAACCGTCGGCACCATTCAGTGCTTGAGTTCCTGGTTCCCAAAATCCTGCTGCGTTGGTTCCCGCAGGGCCGTTGCCTCCGATAGCTCCGGCAGAACCCGCAACCCCGTTGGCTCCGTTCGTGCCATTTCCTCCCGGGTCTCCGTCATTTCCTTTATTTCCTCCTGCTCCTCCATTCGAACATGCCGAAGCTCCTCCTGCTCCACCGTTGCCTCCATTATTGGAAGTGCACTCATCCCCGCCGGCTCCACCGCCACCACCAGCACCACCATTTCTCCCTGTTCCTGCGGTTCCCGCAGAACCCGGATTCGTAGCATTGTTTTGTTGAGGACCACCAGCGCCACCAGCAACACCTCCGCCTCCTTGGCCTCCAACTCCTCCGTTACCGCCCGCGTTACCGCTGCTGAACGTACATGTACCACCATCACAACTTCCAGGGCCTCCTTGGGCGCCGTTCCCTCCATTTATACCGCTAAGGCCGGCTAAACCATTAAGGCCCGGACTCGCATTGCCGCTAAAAATTTGACATCTCACTATGTTATAAGCGCTGCAACTGTCCATGTAGATGCCGTAAACCGTTGTCCCAAAAGGCTGAGCTTGTGTTGGTGCTGCAGCATTATCTGTTTGTACGGTTAGATCCTGAAAACGAAACCCTGTTTTGTTCACTAATTCAATAGCGGATATTCTCGGCGCGTTAAGAGGGCCGGAAAGGTTGCTGTTCGTCCTGAAAATGGTGGTGGCTCCTGCAGCACTGGTTTTGGTCCATGATAAACTGTCAATAAATCCCCCTTCAATGGAAATGTTCTGACCATTTAGGCTTAAGGAACTATTAATAGTGTAAATTCCGGTTGCCATACGAATATGGCTGTTGTTCTGAGCCGTGGTAAAAGCCGTGGTAATATCCATGGGATCGTTCATGCTTCCGACCCCTGTAGGTATTCCCGTTGGGCTTACGTAAACAATATTGCACTGCGCTTTGGTATTCCAAACTAAAAAAACGACACAACTAACCAAGAATATTTTTTTCATAGCTTGAAAACTTTTCATCGAAAATACCACTTTAAGCTGATTTATTTCACTTCAGTGATGGAGTAAAAGAAAATGCGTATCTTTTAGAATCGAAAACCGCTCTTTTTATAAACACTGAACATGAAACGTATTTTAACCAAATGGGATAAGTTTAAACTGGGGAAAAAACTGCATTATTTACAAAAACGCATACACCGGGCTGTAGAAAACGGATATCAAGAAAAAATTACTACTTACAGTCGCTATTTGCGCCACGTTCAGGAGAAATTAAAACACATTAAAGAGTAGGGCTTTCCATGGATTTTATGATGTGTATCCAATCCTCAACGGATTTTCCTTCTTCAACACGGAACTCTCCAGATTGCGTCCTTTTAAGCGCAATCAACGTAGCCCCCGAACCAAGACGTGCACCAAATTCCTGAGCAATAGCGCGAATGTACGTTCCCTTAGAACACGAAATTTCAAAATCAATTTCCGGAAATTGATTTGCCTTGGTTATAAATTTCATAATGGTGATCGCGTGGGATTTTAATTCCATGTGTTTTCCTTCCCTCGCAAGAAGGTAAGCGCGTTTACCGTTAACTTGCTTGGCCGAATACAACGGAGCAATCTGATGCTGTTCTCCTAAAAAACTTTGACTAACCTCGTGCAGAGCTGATTCAGTAATGTGATCTGTCGGAAAAGTTGCGTTGTATTGGGTTTCTAAATCAAAAGACGGCGTTGTTTTTCCGAGAAGAAACGTTCCAGTATAGGTCTTATCTTGAGCCATGAAAACGTTCACCTTTTTGGTTTGTTTTCCGGTGCAAATTATTAAAAGACCCGTAGCCAAAGGATCAAGCGTTCCTGCATGACCGACTTTAATTTTCTTAACCTTTAACGCGCGCTTTAAATGCCAACGTAATTTATTAACCACATCAAAAGATGTCCAACCGTAGGGTTTGTCGACCAACATTACCGTTCCTTCTAAAAAATTCATGGTAAATAAACGCTTGTTGTTGTTTGATCGGCTTTTCTAGATTTTAGGTCTGAGGGATAATTCAGAAAAATAAAAACCAAAATCAGCCCAACTACCATTCGATATATTCCCCAAATTTTAAATCCATAACGTTGTAAAAACCCAATAAACGTTTTAACTGCCAAGAAAGCAACTGCAAAAGAAGCTACATTGCCCAACAAAAAAATCATCGTATTATGGTTTGAATCCAAAACCATTTCGTAACCCTTCATGACTTCTCCATGCACCTCCCAATTTTTTAACATCAACGAATAGAATGCAACCGAAGCCATGGTTGGTACAGCTAAAAAAAAACTAAATTCGGCCGCTGCTTTTCGGCTCAACCCCTGCTGCAACCCCCCAACAATTGAAGCCGCTGATCGGCTTACTCCAGGCATCATTGCTAAACATTGCCAAAAACCTATAAGGACTCCTTTCCGCAAGGAAATATCCTTATCAGAAGCGGGATTTTGATGCGAAAAGATGCGATCTACGCACAATAAAATTGCTCCGCCAAGAATTAAAACAACCGCTACGATTAGGGGTTTTTCGAAAACAGCTTCAATTTTTTCATCGAACAATTTCCCCAAGACCAAGGCCGGAATTACCGAAAGAACTAATAACTTATAAAATGTCCAAGAAGATTGAATAAAAAACCGCTGTCGGTAAACCACCACAACAGCTAAAATAGCCCCGAATTGTATCGAAACCGTAAACATTTTTACGTAATCGGTGGGCGTAATTCCGAGCAAGTGTTCAGCAAACAACAGATGTGCCGTACTGGAGATAGGTAAAAACTCTGTCAAGCCTTCAACCAAAGCGAGGATCAACGCCTCTAAAACCGACATCTTACTTCTGTTTTTGGGACTTTGAACTCTTATCGGCCGCTTCGTCTTTCAATGGCTCGTTTCCAGAGTTTATGCTGGGTCTTTTTATCACCGAATAAAAAATGACCGCATAACCTATTGCTATGAGAAATGGCGCTACCGTAATTCGTACTGGACTAAATAAGGCCTCCTCGTCAAAGGAATTGGGATCATCAGAACCTCCGCCTATCATGAATACAAATCCCAAAACATTAATAAACAATCCAATAAGGAGTATTCCGTAATTCTTAACATTAAAACCAAAATGGTCTATTTTACGCATAATCAATAGAGTTTATCAAGTTTTAACCGCAAATACTTGCTTAAGGCAAACCAAGTAGATGCGAAAGTAATGAAAACCCCCATAAACACCAATGAAGCGGTTAATAATAAAAGATTGAACAAAGAAAAGGTAATTTCTATGGTTTCCAAGGTATTGTTGAGGGCATAAAATACCGTTATTAACAATAGCAAGGCTAGAAAAGCAGATATAATTCCATTGATAACCGACTGTCGAAGGAAGGGATGACGTATAAACGCTCCGGTTGCTCCCACCAATTGCATCGTTTTAATTGTAAACCGCCGAGAATACAATTCCATGCGTATGGTATTGTTAATCATGGCTACAGCAATGACAATCAACAAGAAAGCAACGGTGAGAAAAACCAGCGCAAACTGTTTGAAACCAAGGTTAATGCGTTCTACCGAAGAACTGTCATAACTTACCTCATCTACCATTTCAGGATATTTTTCAAGCAATTTTTTCTGAATCTTCTTTAACCCTGATTTCGTTGCATACGAAGCTGATGGGTTAAAACACAAAGAAGGTGGAAGGGGATTCTCCTCTTCAAACAATGCTTGAATATCCTTAGACCCCTCGGAGGTGAACTCTTCTATGGCTCTTTCTGCAGAAATAAACCAAACCTTATTAATTTCCTTCCAAGGCCTCATTTGGGTTTCTATTTGTTTAATGTCGGCATCTTGAATATCTGATTTAAAAAAGATGTCGCACTGAATGTTTTCTTTCGCTTGTTTTTGTACTGAATTTAAAGCCATGGACCCGCTTAACACAATTCCTATCAGGAAAAGAACCAAGGAAATTCCGACTATCGTAGACACATAACTGTTTCTAATGCCCCTATTGGTATACTTCTCTAATGTTTCCGACATAATGCGAAAATAATGAAAACCTAAAGATTGAATTGAACGCGACTTAGGATTAATCCACGTTGGGTTGTTTATAGCCCTGCTACGGGTTGGGCTCAATCCAATCTCCGTGCGATTTTATAAGTTCTATCAATGCATCTACCGCATCCTCCGTATCGACATTTTTACGAACTACCTCTTTTTCCTTATACAAGGTAATCTTGCCAGGCCCCGAACCCACATATCCATAATCCGCATCTGCCATTTCACCCGGTCCATTCACAATACACCCCATAATGCCAATTTTTAAACCTTTAAGATGGCTAGTACGAGACCGTATTTTCGCCGTGGTTTCTTGCAAATCAAAAAGCGTTCGCCCACAACTTGGACATGAAATATATTCCGTTTTCGAAATTCTTAACCGCGTCGCCTGCAGGACTCCAAATGCCACCTTATTTACCTCTGTTTTGGGTTGATTGGGCGCCTGAATCCAAATTCCATCTCCTAAGCCATCTACGAAAATAGAACCTGCATACACTCCTATTTCCAACTGAAACCGCTCACGATCTGCAGCTTGAGAATGTATCTTTAATATTACCGGATTTTGAATTTTTCGTGCGTCTAACAACATAAATGCCCACCGAAATTGCTGAACCCTATTATCGTACGAAGAACTTAAAACTAACACATCCTTCTTTTTTAGCCTTTTCACATTCGTTGCTAAATCTTCCACGGTAACTTCGCAAAAACAAGGCTGTTCATCTGAAAAATCGTTGCGATTTTTTACATCAATAAAGGGATAAAAATTGGGGGGCTGTTGTACCTTGCTTTTCCAAGCGTATTCGTTAACCAAAACGCGCAACGTTCCTGGTAATTCGAAATCCAATGAATTGTCACCAATGTAAATACAATCTGCTGCGGCATCCTGTAAATTCCATTTATCCAAAACGGTCGAATAATTATATCCGCACGCGTACAAATTAGCGGGTGAAATCGATGTAAGGTTCGAAAAATCGGCAATCACTACAGGAACCTGTCTGCCTCCTATCGTTCCTAGTGCAAAAGAATCTCTTCGTTCGAAGGTAAAAGGATCATACGGTAAGTGTTCGGGCAGGTAGGGCAAGTTTGCTGTTGTCGTTTGATGGGTTATTTCAATTAATTTTTGAGCAACAGGAATCTCATACTCTGGCGCCTCAGTTAAAGAAACGCGTACCGTATCACCTAATCCATCTACCAAGAGGCTGCCGATGCCCACTGCAGATTTTATCCTTCCATCTTCCCCATCTCCCGCCTCGGTAACCCCCAAATGCAGAGGATAATTTCTACCTCTTTTGAGCATTTCTGCTACCAATAATCGATATGCTTGAACCATCACCAAGGTGTTGCTGGCTTTCATAGAAATAACCAAATTCAAAAAGTCGTGTTTCTCACAAACTTCAATGAATTCATAAGCTGAAGCGACCATTCCCTCGGGTGTATCTCCGTAACGGCTCAAAATTCGATCCGACAAGGAGCCGTGATTCGTACCGATGCGCATCGCTCTTCCCAGCGATTTGCAGAGTAACACCAAAGGGGTAAACTTTTCTTCGATCCGAAGCAATTCTGCGCGATAGCTTTCATCTGTGTATTCTATCTCTTCAAATTTCTTTTTATCGGCGTAATTCCCAGGATTTACTCGAACCTTCTCCACATGTAAAGCGGCAATTTCTGCGGCATTTGGAGTAAAATGAATATCGGCAACTAAGGGTTGATGGTATCCTCTTTCTGATAAGGCTGTTTTAATAATTTTCAAATGCTCTGCTTCCCTCTTGCTTGGCGCTGTCAAACGAACAATTTCACATCCCGCATCTAACATGCGTACTGACTCTTCAACAGCATTGTTAGTATCAAGGGTGTCTGCTGTGGTCATCGATTGAACTCGAATCGGAAAATTGGAACCAATACCCACCGAGCCAACACGAACTTCTACGGTGTCTAATCGTTGTTGTTGATACGGATTTTTACAATACCTCATGCCCTTAAAAACAACGGTTAATTCATGAATGTTTAGGCACAAATGCCCCTTCTTGTGAGTAAAGCATTGATTTGATCCATCAATTGTAGAAAATCTTTCTCCGCATTCTGATCGTTTTTAAAAATAAAATCTGCGTGATGCTTGTAGGGTTCAATATACCTATGATAGCATGGTAAGACGTGATTTTCCCACTGATACAAAATGTCCTGGTGTTTGTACCCGCGGGTAGACTGATCTCTGTAAACACGGCGATCTAATTGAATTTTCGGATCTACCTCAACAAATATGCTTAAATCAATTAATTTAAAAACGTCTGAATAATAATATAAAAATAACCCTTCCACTAAAATAATATCCGCGGGATGAATGGTAAGTAACACATTCTTTTCAGGATATGTATTAAAAAAATATTCTTTTACTTCAATGGTATTTCCTTGATACAATTGGTTTAAATCGCTGGATAATTTCAGCTCATCAAGCGCCGTTGGGACATCAAAATTTATCACCCCGTTATCATCAAGAACCTGTGTTTCAATAGGACGGTAATAATTATCCATCGTAAATAAAGCGGGGTTTAGGTGTGCAATTTCCTCGTGCAACCGCTTTATTAAGGTTGTTTTTCCAGATCCGCTACCACCACAAACACCGATAACCAAAGGTTTATTTTCCATCATGAATAAACAAATATAACCATTCGATTTTTCTATTGAAGGATTGCCCAGGTTTTAGTTTTTAACTATTCTTGTAGTAATATATTAACAACGATGAAACAAGTATTTTTTTATGTTTTCTGGCTAAGCTTTTTTACCTGTTTTTCACAACTCAAAATAAAAGACAAAGCCCCATTACAAAACCAATCTCTCAGGTGCATCGATGAAACCACCCTTTCTCTTTTTGACGGAAAAAAGAAAAATGGAATTGTTGTCATATTCACCTGCAACTCGTGTCCTTTTGTGGTAGGCTCTGATGATTTCCCAGGATGGGAACAACAATATGATTCATTGTATCTTGCCGCACAAGCCAACGAAATTGGTTTTATTCTCGTCAACTCCAATGAAGGAAAAAGAAACCAAGCAGATTCCTTTGAAGAAATGAAAAAACGCGCTCTTGAACACAACTATAAAATGCCCTATTTGTTGGATAATCAATCACAATTGGCCGATGCTTATGGAGCAAAAACAACACCGCATGTTTATTTTTTCGACGAAGATTTAACCCTTATCTATACAGGATCTATTGATAATTCTTGGGATAAGGCACGGCAAAAAAATATGCCTTACCTTTTCAACGCCATGGTTGCCAAAGGAAATGCAAAAAAAATTAAACCCAACACTACAGAGCCAAAAGGCTGTGGAATAAAACGCATAAAAAAACCCGGCAATAAATAACATGGTTAAACAGCAGGTCTTTTTGTTTACTTTATTGATTGTGTGCCTGCACAGCTTCGCCCAAATACAAGGAAGCGGCGGAACTGGCAACTATTTTCCCAGTAAAGGTTGGAACAACATTCCGCTTATTCTCTTTCCAACACCTGATATTTCCGCCTTGCGTGAAGAAGATCAAGTATTGGATTCTTTAGGGGGACAGCCTTGGCGTTTTGGATACAATCACCCCACCTCTATTAATTCGGCCATTCACGGTATTTGGATTAGCACAAAAAATCAAGGTAAACTTTGGTTAATTCGAATTAAAAGTACAGGTGCACGAACAATTAACCTTGCTTTCGACCACACCCATATTCCCAAAGGAAACGAATTATACCTGTATAATCCTGAAAAATCGTTCATTTTAGGAAAATTTACTGAAGAACACCTTTGCGAAGAACAATTAGGCAGCGAACTCATACCCGGAGATGAAATCATCCTGGAATATTATGTTCCCAAAGGAAATCCCGAAGGATATATACAACTTAGTACCGTTACACATGGGTATAGAACGGCCAACGAATTTTACCTCAAAGCTTTCGGAAGCTCAGGCAATTGCAATGTTAATGTAAACTGTCCTCAGGGTGCGGCATGGCAGCAAGAAAAAAACGGCGTAGTTATGTTGGTTACCAACAATAACGGTTTTTGTACGGGATCTTTAATCAACAATACGCTCAACAACGGAAAACCTTATGTGTTAACCGCTAATCATTGTTATAGCAACCCTGCAAATTGGATTTTTCGTTTTAATTGGCAAAGTCCTGGATGTGGTAATCCAAATGCCGAACCCACCTTTCAATCGCTGAACGGATCTGTATTAAAGGCTCGTGCAAGCGCTTCGGATTTCTGTTTAGTGGAAATTACAGGAGGGCTTCAAAACGGAACAGTTCCCGCGCTATTTAGCCCATATTTTAACGGATGGGACAACACCAATAATGTTCCTACTTCAGCTGTCGGCATTCACCACCCTTCGGGCGATATTAAAAAAATATCCATCGAAAATCATCCTTTAATATCGACCTCTTTCGGTGCGAGCCCCGCCAATTCCCACTGGGGCGTTACCGGTTGGGACCTGGGGGTAACAGAAGGAGGGTCTTCGGGCTCACCTTTGTTCGATCAAAACCATCGAATCGTTGGACAGCTGCATGGCGGCGCCTCAGCTTGTGGTGCACAGGCTTTATCGGATGAATACGGCAAAATAAGCTATTCTTGGAATCCCCAAAACAGCGATAGCAGCCAACAATTGAAATATTGGCTTGATCCTGGCGCCACAAATGCAACTTTTGTCAACGGTTTTGATCCAAGCGGAGGAGCGCCCATTCAAGTTGATCCTTCCCTTTCAGCAACAAGTGGTGTATCCGGAACCTTTTGCGATAGTAACATTACCCCAACCGTAACCCTTTCTAATGGTGGCGCAATCACCCTCAATTCAGTAACCATTAATTATGGCTTCGATGGACAAAACACCTTAAATTACACATGGAACGGTTCGTTAGCGCAATGGCAATCTGTTAACATCGCTCTGCCTCAAGTGGCATTAACCTCAGGATTGCATACGTTTAATGCCTCAGTAAATAGCCCAAACACTGGTAATGATGAAAATAATGCAAACAATGTTCAAACAAGTTCTTTTAATGTCATACTTAACGGTCAGCCGGTAGTTCTTGATTTGGTGTTGGACTGCTATGGATCGGAAACAAGCTGGGAATTAACCAACGATGTAAATACCGTTTTATTTAGCGGTAACAATTATGCCGATAATGCAGCTGGTTTGATAAGTGATGTTTGGTGTTTAAATGAAGGATGTTACACCTTTACCATCAACGACTCTTACGGCGATGGAATTTACGGATTGCCGTGGTGTCCAAGCAGTGGAAGTGTTATGATCAGTTTGTTGGGGGATTCGCTTACCGGTATTCCAGCCTCTGAATCCGACTTTGGTAGTCAAGCAGAACTCAATTTCTGCATAGGAGAAACAGGGCTAGAGAACATAAACGAAGCGCAACTTCGTATTTACCCTAACCCCACACGCGACCTTGTCAATGGGAAAAGTAATTCACCAATAACTGACTTAATGTTGCAAGATTTACAAGGCAAAACTGTGATCCACACCGTACTTGAACCTAGTGCTCATTTTACGTTGGATATCGCTACCTTAAAACAAGGAACGTACCTGTTGCGCGGTACTTTCCTGAACGGGAAGAGCGTTGTAATTCCACTTATGAAACCTTAAAGTTGGCTGGACTCTACTTTCACATTCCATTTTGTAGAAAAAAATGCAGTTATTGCGACTTTCACTTTTCAACAACATTTGAATCATACCGCAACAAGTTACTCAACGCAATGGTTCTTGAGCTTAAAGAACGTATACCATTAATTACACTGCCGTTAACAAGCGTTTACTTTGGGGGAGGCACTCCCAGTTTGCTCACAGAAACTGAACTTGCTAAATTTTTAAAAAATGTGCCAAGTTTAGACGAAGTTCAAGAAATTACCTTGGAGGTAAACCCTGAAGATCTCACAATAGATAACCTAACAACTTGGCAACAATTAGGAATTAACCGGCTTAGCATTGGAATCCAAAGTTTAAATGAAGCTTTACTGAAATGGATGAACCGAAACCATACAGCAAAAGATGCGATCCACAATTTACGACATCTCTCGCATTTCTCCTTCAATTGTTCCGTTGATCTTATTTACGGCATACCCGGACAAACCGTAAATGACCTATTAGCCGTGAAAGAAATTATTGAAAAACCTTACATAAATCACGTTTCCGCTTATGCTTTGTCGGTAGAAAATAAAACCCTCCTAGCCTATTCAGAGGCCAAATCCGGAAGCCCTTTGCTGGATGAAAATCACCAGAGCCGTCATTATTATGAAGTACAGCAATTATTAGCAAAGTTTAACTACGAACAATACGAAGTTTCGAGTTACGCCCGCAACAAAACGTATGCAAAGCACAACCAAAATTATTGGAAAAGGGTTCCATATCTTGGAATTGGACCAGGCGCGCATTCTTACGATGGTAAAAAAATACGCCGTTGGAATGTGTCCAATAATTTTAGTTACATGCAACAGCAGAATTGGTTTGAAGAAGAAACCTTAACCGATGACAACTTATGGAATGAACTGTGGTTAACGAGTTTAAGAACATGCAATGGGGTAGATATGGAATTATTAGCTTCTTTCGGAGGTTTGCGCACCAAAGAACATCAATTACTAGAAGAATTAATAAGAACGGGAGATTTGGTACAAAACAACCATCACTACCAGCTTACTCGACAAGGACTGCTCAAAGCCGATCGTTTCAGTGCTCTTTTTTTTAGAATTTAACGACAGGTAATTTTTGCAATTCGAACCGCGTGTCTTCCTCCTTCAAAATCCGTTGTTAAAAACGTTTGTACAATCTCTTGTGCAGTTACCCAATCAATAAACCTTGCAGGTAAAGCAAGAACATTAGCGTCGTTGTGTTGCCTTGCTAGAGCGGAAATCTCAGATGTCCAACATAACGCACATCGAATTCCCTGGTGTTTATTAGCTGTCATGCTTATCCCGTTGCCGGATCCACAAATTACAATGCCTAAATCAACCTCTTTCCTTTCTACGCACAAAGCGACAGGATGACCAAAATCCGGGTAATCAAGGCTTTGATTGCTGTAACAGCCCATATCCATTATTTCGTGTCCTTGGGAAATCAACCACGATATCAGTTGTGTTTTTAACGCATACCCTGCATGGTCAGACCCAATACTTAACTTCATATTTTTTTTTGCAACAAAGTTATGGTTTTAATAACTTGTTAGTAAAGGTGTTCAATTGATTTAACAACTCGTGAAAAATAACTGTTCGTTCAATGAATTATTTTATTAAGCAAAATAGTTTTGAAACCATCGTTATGAAAAAAGGAAAACTTTTATCGTATTTATAAGCAAAATATACACAACAGAAAAAAAATACAACATTTCCGTCAACCTCTGTTAATAGCAATACCCAATGCTCCGCTTACCAACAAATTTTATGTACGGTTTAATGTTAACAAATTGTGGAAATTACGTTAGTTACCCTTGAGATAATAGGCTTATAATTCTTTTATCAACAAATGAACACACTTAATAATAGCAGCAATTTTTTTTTAAATAAAATAATCTATAAATATTCTTGTTGTTCATAGAATTCTGTTTCGCAAATCTTTCACATTCTTTATTTTTGCTGTAAAATATGTCTTCGATTCATTCAAATATTTCTTACCTGAAACAAGAAATTCAGCGGTTCTTAGATAAATACTATTTAAACCAGGCTATTCGTGGTTTATTATTGTTTTTAGCGATGCTTTTTTTCTCCTATTTGGTTTTTTCGAGTTTATCTTATTTTTTTGAATTTAACCAAGTTATTCGATTCATTTTTCTTTGTCTGTTCATCTTTTCAAATTTCTTTGTATTGGTGCGTTGGTTTTGCTATCCTTTCTTACAGTCGAAAGCGCTTTTAAAAAGGAAAACGGATCTTGAGGCGAGTTATGTTATTGGCCAAATGTTTCCTGAAATTGCCGATAAACTCACCAACACATTGCAGTTGCACGAAGGAGCCAATTCAGTAGGTGGGGACAAGGATTTATTAGCCGCTTCTATTGGACAAAAAACGAAACAATTGAAGGTGTTTGATTTTACGGAAGCGATAGATATTAGGTTAAATAGAAAATACCTCAAATACACCCTTCCTTCTTTTTTGACAGTTCTCTTGTTATCCCTTTTTATTCCCGTAATCCTGACTCAAGGAGGGTATAAAATGGTCCGTTTCGATAAAGAATTTTTACCGTTTTTATTTAAATTGGAAGCTGGTAATACCACAGTAGAGGAAGGATCAGATATACCTGTGCGCGTCTCATTAGTTGGAGAGAGAATTCCTGAAAAGGTCTATTTGGTAACTGATCAGGGAAAATTTTTAATGAATAGATCGTTGAAAAATACGTTTCATTTTTCCCTGTTAAAAGTTAAATTATCCAGTTCCTTTTATTTTGAGGCAAACGGTTATGAGAGTAAGTCTTACAAATATCGAGTTACAGGAAAAAACATACTTGGGAAACTGAACGTGTTAGCACAGTACCCCAAATACTTAAATAAAAAAGACGTTTTTATTCAAAATCCTGGAGACATAACCATCCCTGAAGGAACCGCGCTTACTTGGAAAGGAAATACCATTAATACACAATCGGTGACGTTGAGTTTTTTACAAAAAGTTACCCGTTACTCACAACAAGCGTTTTCATTTCATCACAGCGTAAAAAATGCAGGGGATTTAATGTTGGTAATGGTCAATAAATTCAATAACAGAATCGATTCTTCGAAATTACACATAGCTGTTATTAAGGACGAATACCCAAACATTTTATTAAATGAAATTTCCGATTCCATTCAAGAAGGGGTTAAATATTTCACAGGTCAGGTAAGCGATGACTATGGAATCTCTTCCTTGCGATTTACGTATACCATAACACGAAAAGGCAAAAATGTGAAAACGGTAAATTTACCGGTGATGTTCATTCCGGGAACGAAGAGTTCGTATTCTTTTGCGGTTGATTTTCGTCGTGAATCGGTTCAATTAGAGGATAACATCGAATACTTTTTTACTGTTTCAGATAACGATGGAGTAAATGGTAAAAAATCCACGCGAAGTTGTATGGGACAGTATAGCCTACCTAGCTTGCAAGAATTAAATCAAGAAAGGGAATTAGATCAAGAAAAAACGGCCAGGGATATTGAAAAAATCATGGAACAAACCAAATCGTTCGAACGTGCTGTTGAGAAATTGAAAAAAGACGTTACTAATACCAAATCCAAAGAATGGAACAACAAGCAACAAATTCAACAGCTAAAAGAAGAACAACAACAGCTGAACAATGCATTGGAACGCATAAAAGAAGAACTACAACAATCGACGCAAGATAAAAACCAACTTTCGGAAATGGACCAAGAAATTCTTGAAAAACAAGAAATGATTCAGAAGTTGTTGGATCAAGTAATGGATGAAGAATTAAAGAAATTGTTGGACGAAATAGAGAAAATGTTTAATGAACGAGCTGATGCTGAACTCAAAAAAGAATTAGATAAATTGGATCAATCTTCGGAAAATATGACCAAGCAATTAGACAGGACTTTAGAAATGCTTAAAAGATTGCAGGTTAATGAGCGAATAGACGATTTAGAAAAAGAGCTAAAGGAAACAGCCAAAATGCAAGAAGAAGTAACAAAGCAGGTTGATGAAAAATCAGGCAATAAAGAAGAACTTCTCAAAAAACAACAAGACATTAAGGATCGGTTTGATGCCATTCAAGAAAAACTGGATGCGATCAAAAAATTAAACCAAGAATTGATGGATCCCTTAAAATTAGACGATACCCAAGCGCTCGAGAAATCCATTGATAATCAATTAGATAATGCACAAAAAGAACTAAACGACAATAAAAAAAACAAAGCCAAAGAAGCTCAACAACAAGCCGGAGACCAAATGGAACAGTTGGCCGATCAGTTGGATAGACAACAACAAGCAAGCAATCAGCAGCAGGCGGAGGAGGATATGGAAATGTTGCGCCAAATTTTAGAGAGTTTAATGGTGTTGAGTTTTGATCAAGAATCCTTGATTGAACAATTTAGCCGAGTTAAATTTTCCGATCCTAAATACCGCAAATTGGGGAGAGAACAATTGCGCATTAATAACGAAACAGCAACCGTACGCGACAGTTTGTTAGCCTTGGCCAAACGCCAACCCAAGGTGGCTAGTTTTATTGATAAAGAATTGAGCGATATTTCGTTTGCACAGTCAGCGTCGATTGAAGCCATTGACGACCATCGTTTAGGAGAAATCGTGAACAACGAACAACAAGTGATGACGGCGTATAATAACTTGGCTTTGTTATTAAATGAAGCGCTGCAAGAAATGCAATCACAATCGCAAAATAGTATGCCAAGTAGCGGTACCTGCAGTAAACCGGGAAAGGGAAAACCGAAACCGGGCAACATGTCTACCGGCGATATGAAAGAGATGTTAAAGAAACAACTTGAGCGCCTTCAAAAAGGACAAAACCCCGGGGGAACCAAACCGGGAGACAAAGAAGGGAACAGTCCAGGAATGAAACCGGGGAACCAAGGCATGAATATGTTGGGTTTGGGCAATAAGGAAATCGCTAAAATGGCGGCTGAACAAACAGCTATTCGCCAAAAATTAGAGCAATTGAAGAATGAATTAAATAAGGATGGAAAAGGTGCTGGAAATCAATTAAACCCGCTGCTAAAAGAATTGGAACAACAAGAGAGGGATTTGATTAACCAAAAAATTAATCCAGAAACAGTTAAACGTCAGCAAAGCATTTTAACCCGCTTACTAGAACACGAAAAAGCTCAAATGGAAAGAGGTTATGAGGATCAAAGAGAATCCAAATCCGGGAAAGACCAGAATTTTAGTAACCTTATTGAATTAAAAGAGTATAAAAAACAGTCTTTTAAACAGATTGAAATGCTTAATATTGTTGATCCTTCATTCAATATCTATTATAAAAGCAAGGCAGAGGGATATTTTAATTTAGTCGATTAAACGAAGAATTATGGATTTAAAATTAGCTTGCCTCTACGAAATTAAATTGCCATCGAATCCGGCCTCTATTGCCGAAGTTGAGAATTTGATTGAAAGAACTTGCTCTGAATTAAAGGTAAACGAAGATTCATTTGGCAATATTTTAATTTCGGTAACCGAGGGGGTAAATAATGCTATATTACACGGAAACAAAGGGGATTTAGCAACCTTTGTGACTTTAAGTATCTTAAGCAATGATGCTTGGATTTGTTTTAGGGTACAAGATCAAGGTACGGGTTTTGATCCCGATTCAATACCGGATCCCACTGCACCAGAAAATTTGTTGAAAGAAAACGGAAGGGGTATTTTTTTAATGAAGAGTTTATCGGATAATCTTGTTTTTGAAAAAAACGGCGCTTTGGTAAACATCTATTTTCGACGATGATTTCTTTTTCTTTTTATTCGAAGGAATATAAAGACCTGCCTTTGGACAATTTGTTAAACGTTTTACCTTCCTTAGTGCATGAAGAGGGTGGAGAAGTGGCAGCATTGTCGATCATCTTTTGTTCAGACGAAGAAATGTTAGAACTTAATCAACAACACTTAAAACACGATTATTATACAGATATTATCACGTTCGATTATTCTAACAAGGACTATATTTCAGGTGATTTATTTGTTTCTATTGATAGGGTTTTGGATAACGCGGTTAGTTGGAAAACCACCTTTGAAGAGGAATTTCATCGGGTTGTTTTTCACGGGGTATTACATTTGATGGGTTATCAGGATAAAGAGGATCATGAAATAGCGCTCATGAGGCAAAAAGAAAACTACTACTTAACAAAATTGTTTCACGTGAAACATGGAAGATAGATGCTGGGTACGTACGACATAATTGTGGTGGGAGCCGGACATGCGGGTTGCGAAGCCGCTTATGCTGCTGGAAAGATGGGCAGTAAAGTTTTGCTGATAACCATGAACATGAACACCATCGCTCAAATGAGTTGTAATCCTGCTATGGGAGGCGTTGCGAAAGGGCAAATTGTTCGGGAGATAGACGCCTTAGGGGGGGGGTCGGGAATGGTTAGTGATAAAAGTGCATTACAATTTAGAATGCTTAATTGTTCTAAAGGTCCAGCGATGTGGTCACCGCGTACCCAAAACGACCGCATGATGTTTGCCGCTGAATGGCGTGCCTTGTTGGAACAAAATCCTATGGTGGATTTTTGGCAAGATATGGGTGTTGGTATCATCGTTAAAGGCGGTTTAGCCGTTGGGGTGAAAACCAGTTTGGGAATTGATATTTACGCGAAAGCCATAGTGCTTACTAACGGTACTTTTTTAAACGGCATCATTCACCTTGGGGAAAAACAATTTGGCGGAGGCAGAGCCGCCGAAAGGGCGGCTACGGGAATTACTGAAGATTTAGTAAAATTGGGTTTTGAAGCCGGACGAATGAAAACGGGGACCCCTCCAAGAGTGGATGGAAGGTCGCTGAATTACACGGTAATGGAGGCGCAACACGGCGATGAAAATCCAAGTAAGTTTAGTTTTTGGAGCACAACAGCGTTATCACGGCAATTACCCTGTTATATTACCTACACCAATCCGCAAACCCACGATTTATTACGAAGTGGGTTTGACCGATCTCCCATGTTTAATGGGGCAATTCAAAGCATCGGTCCAAGATATTGTCCAAGTATCGAGGATAAAGTCAATCGGTTTGCTGAACGGGATCGGCATCAAATATTTGTCGAACCGGAAGGTTGGAATACGGTGGAGATATACGTGAACGGGTTTAGTACGTCGTTGCCGGAAGATGTACAAGTAAAAGCAATTAAATCCATCCCTGGGTTTGAAAACGCAAAATTATTTCGTCCGGGCTATGCGATTGAGTACGATTATTTTCCTCCCACCCAACTTAAGCATACGCTGGAAACAAAAAGGATTGGGGGCTTATATTTTGCTGGGCAAATTAATGGGACTACAGGTTATGAAGAGGCAGCCTGTCAAGGCTTAATGGCAGGAATTAATGCCCATTTGAAAATTCGAGAAAAGGAAGCTTTCATTCTTCAGCGAAGCGAAGCGTATATTGGGGTTTTAATCGACGATTTGGTCACCAAAGGAACCAAAGAACCTTATCGTATGTTCACCAGCAGAGCTGAGTACCGCATTTTGTTAAGGCAAGATAATGCAGACCTCAGGTTATCGAAAAAAGGCGCGGAACTGGGTTTATTGAACGACGCGCAACGGCAGATGGTAGAGGCAAAAGATGCGCGTATTGTTGAACTTAAAAAAGTACTACGGACCACAGGTATAACACCGAGTGAGATCAATGCGTCTTTGGAAAGGATTGATTCTTCCCCCATTCAACAACAAATGAAAGGAGCTTCGCTCATTACACGTCCAGGGGTTAATTTAATTATGTTAGCCGAGTGCAATCGTGAAATTCAGGATTTTTTAACCGTACAAAAAGTGGAAGATGAGGTAAGGGTTCAAGCCGAAATTCAATTAAAATACGAGGGATATATTGATCGGGAAGAAGAAAATGCCGCTAAAATGTTGCGTCTGGAAAAAGTTGTGATTCCACAAGATTTGAATTACGGTCAGTTGAAAAGTCTTAGCAGTGAGGCGATTGAAAAACTCACGGAAATAAAACCTGTAACGATCGGACAAGCTTCAAGAATTTCCGGGGTGTCTCCGAGCGACATTTCGGTTCTTTTGATCTATTTAGGTAGGTAAAATCGAAAATAAGTCGATTTAAACGCCTTGGGGCAGCCGGAAGATAAAAACACCTTAAGTTCATGCATTTCGTTGTTTTAAAGAGACTTATGGAGGTCGAATTTTTGGTATTTTTATACAAATTCAAACATGAAGGTTTTTTTTGTAGATAAGGTTCACCCCATTTTACAAGAGCGTTTGTTGAAGCGGGGTTTTGAGTGCATCGATGCTTGTTCGTTAAGTTTAGAACAATTCAAAGCGCTAGGACCAGAAGTAAATGGGGTTGTGATCCGCGCAAGGTTTTTATTGAACGAGGATGTTTTGTCCTCTTTTTCCAATTTGAAGTTCATTGCACGATCCGGATCCGGTTTAGAAAATATCGATCAAAAATATTGCCTTAAAAGGGGCATTGCTTTGTTTAATTCACCGGAAGGCAATCGAAACGCTGTTGCCGAACATGCATTAGGATTGCTTCTCGCTGTGATGAACAAATTTCCACAGGCCCAGGAACAAATTCGCGCAGGGCATTGGCGACGGGAAGAAAATCGAGGAGAGGAGTTAGGGGGAAAAACCGTTGGGATTGTTGGTTACGGTAACAACGGAAGGGCTTTTGCCAAATTGCTTAGAGGGTTTGATGTTAAAGTCCTGGTTTACGACAAGTACCTGTCGGGCTTTGGGGACGCTCAGGTTCAAGAAAGTACCATGGAAGCCCTTCACGAACAAGCGGATGTTATTTCCCTTCATATTCCCCAAAATAAAGAAACCATCAATCTTGTGAACGAGGAGTTTATCCATAGATTTCGCAAACCGTTTTATTTATTGAACCTGTCACGCGGGAAAATTGTCTGCACCCAAGCGCTTGTGGAAGCTCTTAAAAACGGAAACATTAAGGCAGCCGGGTTGGATGTATTAGAATATGAATCCAAGGATTTTGAAAGCATGAGAAGCCATGATTCTTCTGAGGTTTTTGATTATTTGGTGCAATCTAATCGGGTGATTCTTACTCCCCATGTAGGGGGGTGGACCCATGAAAGCTATTTCAAATTAAGTGCGGTATTAGCGGACAAAATTTTGGATCATTGCGAACCTTATTGAACCACTAAACGGAGGTTCAAAATAGCTCCTTCGCCTGAAAGCTGTAACGTATAAAAACCTTTTGCTACGTTGATTTCCAAAAGAACGTGGAGTCCCGGCTCTGTCGTAAGAACGAGTTTCCCTTGCGCATCGTAGAGCTTAAGGACAACGGCAAAAGGAAGGTTTTTTAAATGGATTTGTTGGCCGTTATTGGGATTAGGGTAAACGGTGATTTGCGATAACGGATTGGAGGATTCGGGTAATAAGATGTTCGCTTGGGAAAGGTATTGTTGTCCGTCGGTGCTTTGCGTTCCCGTTAAGCCCGCTGTGTTGGTTGATTTGACATTTCCGAAATAAACGGTCCCATTAATAGGACTTGTCAAGTTGTGCGTATAGCTTGTACTTGTACTCATATTCGTCCAATTCAATACAGAAGTATTTCCAACGGAGGTACCAAGGGATAGTTCATAGAAAGATATACCGGAATGTGGATCATTGGACGACCAATTGGTTTTCAAAGCCGCAGTGTAAAAATTATCAACATCGTTGCTTGGGCCATCGTTGCACAAAGAAAAAACCGGCGCGCTCCAATCCACTTGAACCGGTTGTTCGATGGCGTTGGACCAGTTATCTGAAGAATCCATGGCCGTCATGCGAATGAAACCGGAGGGTTGTTGCTGATCGCTTTGGTGTTCCATTTCTTTATTGAGACCAATGCTTATCAGTTCTTGATAGGCATGTGTTTTATAGACAAAAATGTTATCAAAATCAACCGTACAAGCTCCTGAACGAAGGGAAATGGAATTTCCTTGCGCAAGAGGAGAATTATCATGCCAGGTGGCCACTAAGTTGTTGTTCACGTAAACCAGCATATTCCCAGAACTGTAGGAATACATTACTTTGATGTTATACCATTGGTTGGGCACTAAGGTAAGCGGAGCTTCATATTCCATTGAAAACACGTCGTTGTTCACCTCGTAAATTTGTACTTTATCCGTTTCCTCGCGGAAGAACACAAAATAGGAGTTTCCCCGGTTGGCAAGGGTTGGGTCGCTGCAAAAGAAATGCATCCCGGCTCTTTGGTTTGCATTGGTGGAAGTGATCCTTTGCCTCCAAGTATATAAATAGGTTTCTTGTTGATTTTGAGTGAGTTGTGCATAGGCATTGGAGTTGTTTTGGGAAGCGTCGTTCATGCTAAAAATGCCATTCCCAATTTGAAAATTGCCGGTTTGATTGGTCCATTGAAAAGCGGTTCCGGAAAATTCTTCCCGAAAGAAACCATAACTTTTGTTGGAATATTTGGGGTTGTTGGCATTGGATCGAGAGGATACATTATAGAAGGAATACGCAACACCAGAAGCGGGGTCGGTGGAAACAAGTCCTGCTGTAAAATCCTGCGTATGCCAAGCCAATGGAAGAGAAACGCTACTAAGGGGAGGCGTAACATCGGTTAATTGTGCGTTCGAGGTATAGGAGGCGGACCAACCGCTTTGGGTAGTTCCGCAATCGGAACGAAATTCAAGGGTTAGTGCAGGACTCGTCGATTGAATTACCGGAGGAAGCGTTGTTCCGCTATAACTTCCAATTAAAGGAGCATTGGTGGAATTCCCATCGTAAATCAATACCTTGTCCTTTCCTATCTGTGTATTAAACGCACTAAACGTTAGCTGAACGGACGCCGCATTGTTGGGTTGAATGACCCATACTTTTCGTTCGTCATTGCTATAATTGCCGTTTGCTCCCCCTGAATCGTACAGGTTTCCTGTAGCTGAAGTTAGTACGGTTGGAGTGTAGGTGCTGTTGACAAGTAAGTAGTATTTTGGCCAGTTCCAGTTGATCCCTGGGTCGGTGTGGGTTTGGTTGGCATAATGCTGATGTCCTTTAATTCTGAGACAGTCTCCCAGAACTTGACCGCTCGAACTGCTAGCTCCGTCGTAGGTTTTTAAAGGATTTATTCCATAACCGCTTTGGGTGATTTCTTTGACCAAATTTGCTGAAGATTGGTACATGGCGTTGGTGTACCAGGCTGCGTTGGAAACGTATCCTTCGTGTTCGATGCCAACGGTGTAGGGATTGGCCGTACCAACGTGCCAGGCCTTGTGAGACTCTAGCACCATTTGAGTGACTTGACCATCGGAACTGCGAATTACATAATGGTAAGAAACTTGGGCATTGCAATTTAAACCCCAAGAGATGGCTCCGGAATACGATCCTTGTACGGTATGGACGGTTACGGCAGAAATGGAAATTCCATTCCTAGAACTGTAATTGCAGTTGGGGGCTGGATTCCATAACGCAGGGCCATAATCGGCAGATTTGGTCGAAGCAATGCTGGCATTGTAGATAGCACCGCTTTGAGATTGAACGAGGTTCGGTTGAAGTTTGATTTGGTATGCAGATAGAACCTTATAATTGTCGTCACCGAAAACAGTTCTAAGGTCGAAATTACGTTGAGGAAAACCGTATTTCGCCGCCATTTCTTCGTCTTGTAAAAATTGATAAATAGAAAAAACCGAAGATTCAAAAGCGTAAAGGTTACCAGCGTTGGTTTTGGGAATTTCGCTAAGTTGTACCATTAACTGATAAATTATTTCACCCTCGGAAAGTCCTTGATCTATGTGATTTTGTACCAGGATATCGCAAGCTTGTGCGAAAGCGGCCAGTTGTTGTTCTTCGGAACCTTTCATGGCCTGAAGGCTTATTCCCGAAAGCTGGCTTATTTTCTTAGCATTCTCGATAAAATAGTGATTTCCTACATCGAATAATCCAAGAATCCCGAAGGCTTGGGGAATGTTGGAGCATGAGGAAGGCTCATCTTTAGCCAACGCTTGCATTCGCGTATGGGTAAATGCATACGCCTCGACGAACCCTTTTGGTACGAAGGGATATTGTAAGTAGAGTGACGTGAACGAAGTTTGAGCAGAAAGGGTTGTGGTTATGAGCAGTAATATAAAAAGCGGGAATTTCATGGTTGAGTTTTTCGCTTTTAACGAAATAGACACCACAAAAGTATTTTTTTCATGTTATTTCAACATGAAGCCTAAGGATAAAAGTTAAAATTTACACGTAATGCCAGCTAAAACTTGGATAGGGATTACCGGATAATTATAAAACTGAAGATAACGTTGAGCAGCAAGGTTATTGATTTGTAAGAATCCTGATAAACGCTTGTTGTAGCGATATTCAATACCTAAATTGGCATCAATAATGCTCCCTAGCTTAACAAAGTACTGGTTGTTTTCGAAGGATGTCTTAGGGGTGGACGCATCGACTTTTGCGAATCGATTCATGGCCAGGTTTACCTCTGTTTTAACCAACAGTTTATCGAACAGATTATACGTTCCTCCCAGAATAACCTCAACGTTGGGTAAATTCCATGCTCTTGCTTCGTGCAACATCTCGTAACTATGGTAGCGAGCAATGAGATTGACGTTGAGTTTGGATCCGGACTGGTAGGTTAATTTTCCTTCTATTTTTGTATGATTCAATGAGTCATAAACTAAGGTAAAACGGTTGCCAGAGGACATTAAGGTGTCCGTAACAAAGAATGCGCGGTTGTTGATTTTGATAAAGTTTGCGCTAATACCTCCATGAAAATTCTTCCCCATTTTTGCGTTAAAACCCAGTTGAATGTCGTAAGGGTTAATTTCATTTTGAATTAAAACGTTAGGGTTGATATACGGATTTAAGGAGTATAAGGAGAACAGTGAAATTTGTTTAACCTGTCCTCCAAGGCTTAAAAATGGAACGAAAGAATTTTGAGCAAACGCATATTGTGCGTATACGTTTGGAAAAAAATAAAGCTTCGTTGAACCACCCCCATCAATACTAACGTTAAAACCTGCATCGACGAAAAAGTGTTGGTTGAGCAAATAACTTTTTACTCCCGGTTGAATATCAAAAATCGGGTTTTTACGCAGTAAACCGCTGTCGGAGAGCATTAAAATCGAATCTAAAATACCGTAAGCATATCCGTTATATCTAAGGCCTAATAAGCCATGAAAGGTATTTTTTTCGGTTTTATAATAGCCCAACATGTTCACGTTGAAAGCTTGTTCCCTGGCTTTCCAGTCTTTCAAACTGTCGAGATAGGGTGTCCCGGTAGAGGTGTAACGAAAGTTTGCGGTGGCACGAACGTTGAAACGAGCGGTATCTCTGGGATGGGTATCGATGACCAATTTTGCATCAACGGTTTGATATCGTTGAGCAAGGGAATCCGCATTAGCGTTTTCTTGGGTTAGGCCGTAATAATGAAATCCGTGGTTGAGGTAGTGCAGTTGGCCCAACAGCGTAGTTGAACGTTGAAAGGTTTCAAAAGTCCCAAGTAAGGAGGTTTTATCAAATCCTGCAGGGGCATAACGTTGATTTTCCCGGTCTTTAATCGTTCCCAAAAAGCTCAAGTGTTTCGCGTGAAACCCATAGTAACTGTTGCGAGACCTTGTAGAATTGACGTACAATTCAGCAAAAGGCATTAAAGCCGAACCCATTCCTGCCTTGAGGTAAAAAGGATAGAATTTATTCAGCATTTGCTCTGTTTCCACCGAGGCAGCTTCGATCGTGTCTTTTTTAATCACAATGCGCTGGTTCAAATCGAGTAATGGTCTGGTTATTACAGCATTTTGGGGAATATTATCGAGAATTTTAGGATAGGAAGGAATCCTGCTGTTTCGTTCTATATCGCGATTTCCTTTGCCCTCGGTTTCAAAAATATCGGCCTGTGAAAAGGCAATGGAATTAAATGTTGTGAAAAGCAAAATGAACAATAAACGCATATTACTCAGGTTTAATTTCAATCGTTTGTGGAGGCTCATCGTTCTCAGGCTTGTCGGGATTCATTAAAGAATTTAAAACCTGTTTAATTTCGTTGGCGGAATCTAAAATTCCGTCTTCTTCCTGTGCGGGGTAAAAATCGATAACTGAGGTAATTACTTGATCGGCTTCAAGAAATTTTTCTTGATTGATTAAGGCGCGTGATTGCAAAATAAGGCCCTTAGCTACCCAATAATTATAGCTGGGTTTCATTTTAATCAGCTCCTTCACGAGGATAATGCAAGAATCCGGGTTATTATTGGTGTACTGTATATCTGCAAGAGCATATTTGGCTTCAGAGCTTTTGATCGTAGTGGTGTTTTGAACAATCCAACGCAGAGCGGGGGAAGCGTCTTCAAAATTTTTAAGGTAATAACTGCTCATTCCATAAGCGTATTGTGCTTCTATTTTTATATTTTGAGCAATTCCTAATGCGTTTTTAATCTGTGCAGCGTAGTCTTTTGCTACGGAATGGTTTTCGAGCAGGAACGAGCACCTCATAACTCCTAGTTTCGCAGCATGGATGTTGACAGGTTTCGCTGCGTATTTTTCCAATAGAAGATAATAGGTGGTAGCTTTGGTAAAGTCCTTCTTTTCGTAATAATAAGCGGCTAAGCGAAGTGAAACGGGTTCAAAATAATTGGATATCGGCCCCGACAAATAGGTTTCATAATGCGCAATGGCTTGTAGTGTGTCGCGCAAGCGCAGGTAGGAATTTGCCGTGTAGAAATGCGCATCATAAGAAAATTTTCCAGTGGGAAATTTAGTTAAGTATTGGGTGAATTTAACGATAGCATCTTGGTAATTGCTATCAACATAATTTTGCAGTGCCGGATTGTAGTATAAATTTTCTTTTTCATCTGCTGATAAACCGGCGCAGGGGTATTCGTTGGCAACTTGTTCGGCCGCTTCTGGTTTTTTTAAAGTTAAATAAACGTCCATTAACCCCTTTGCAGCTACAGCACAGACATCGGATTTGTGGGCATATTCCAATAAGATGCTTCGATACGCTTTTTCCGACAATTCATAATTTCCTTGTTTGTAGTATATATCCGCCATTTCTATTCGGCAATTCACCATTTTGGGGGATTGGGGATATTGAGTAATGTATTGTTCAAAAAAAGAAAAGGCTTTATTAAATTCTGATTGAGACTTAAAACTCATGGCCAATTCGTACGTAGCATTTCGCACATACGTTGAACGCGGGTAAGACTTTAATAAGGCTTCAAGCGTATTAATTTTAAGACCAACCTGTTTGTTGTATCCATAGGATTTCGCCAGATAAAATAAACCACGATCCGTGAGTTCTGAATTTAAAGCAATAATTTTTTTATAGTAAAGGATGGCTTGTTCGTCTTTTCCCTGCTGATAGTTTCCGTCGGCTAATTGGAAAAGCGCATCCAAGTTTTTTTCCGAGTTTTTATTGTCGGATTGGCAATAAATTCCAAAATACTCTAAGGCATCGGATAGCTGATCCAACGAAAGATAAGCGTATCCCATCGTGTAATAGGCATCGTTTTTTTCTTCCAGCAGGTTTACGGAGGGAGAATTGAGAAAACGCTTGAATTCTTTTATGCATTCTTGGAAGTTCCCTTTTCGGTAAGAAATATCCCCGCGCCAATACCGCGCCTTAGCTATTAATTCCGGTTCTTCTTGATATTTTTCAACAAGGGCCATGACAGCATAAGCAGAGTCTAGCAGGCCTTTTTGAAATAAATCAACACCCAAGTTAAACGCTACGGTTTGGTAAACCGATTTTAATTGAAGGTCTTTGTTGGGAATTTTATTTAGGGAAGCAAGGGCCTTTGCGTAATTACTGGTAGAGCTGTAAACGTTGATTAAGTATTGATAAATGTCATTTTTTCGGGGTGAATTTGGATACTGGGTTAGGTATTTTTCAAAAGCCCTGACCGATTCATCGTAAGGGTTAATATCGATTTTAAAGGAAATCACCGCAAATTGGTACAGGGCATCCTCTGAAACATCGGGCAAAGACTTCATCATCGATGCTTTTTCAAAGGCATTGCGCGCCGCAAGTAGCCGATCGCTCCTAAGGTAGCAACCGCCAATTTCATACATGGCCGTTTGTCCAAGACTGTCGTCAATTCTTGCCGCCCGCTCCAGATAAATTAAGGCAGCGTCTAAAAATCCGGATTTCATGAACGCGTCACCCAGTTCGTAGTCTTCTGAACGTGTCGTTTTAGTTTTGTCGTTGTATTGTTTGAGGTAGAAGGCTGCATTTTTGTATTGTTGGGTTTGGTAGTAGGCGTCCCCAAGAAGGTGAAAGATGTCGTTAACGTTAACCAATTCATTGGAGTCTAAAACGGTCAGGGCATAAGAAATTACGCTGTCATAGTTTTTTTGTTGGTGATTTATTTGGACAATATAATAAGGGGAAATTGCGCTAAAAGTGCTTTCATGTTTTAAGCGGTGAAATCCCGATTTTGCAACATCTAATTGCCCAATAAGGTAGTTTAAATGCGAGTAATAATAAAGGCTTATGCTTCCGTATGGTCCTTTTGAGTCTTTTATGGGATTAAAAGCCGCGATTGCGTCGGAAACCATGTTTTGTTGATAACAACTATATCCTTTTTTAAAACAATAGGACTCTTGGTCCGCGGAATCCAGGAGATCCCGTTTTGTTTTCAGATAATAGGATGAGGCACTCGCATAATCCTCTTTTTGAAAAAAGTAATTGGCAATTTGAAACTGAATGGTGTTTTTGTATAGGTTTTCAGGATAGTCGAGGTTGAAGTTTTCCAGAAGCGCAATAGCGTCATCGTTGTACACTTGCAGCGCCGCCATCCCTCGGTAAAAATGCCCATTGATGACCAACGGATCATTTCGATTGATGGGTTGCGATAAAAAAACTTCAAATTCGATTCTGGCGGCAGTAAATTGCTCTTTTTCAAATAACTCAACTCCTCGATAATATGCCGCGTAAGGAGAAAGGGTTTTTTGTGTCTCTTGTGCGTAATGTACGGTTAGGAGGCTTTGGACAAGCCACAAAAAAAAGATTTTCCGAACCATAGGGCAAAATTATCATTCACCCCTTGCTTGATAAGGGGAAAAAGGAAAAGTTTTTCACGCAAACGTGTTAAGAGAAATTTTCTCGGCACGACGGTAAGTGTGAATGAGTTGATCATATTTGTAGAAAATTATCGTGGAAAATATCATTAGCCTTAAAGACGCCAACATCGAACAAGGCACCTCCTCGGTGTTAAGCGACGTCAATTTAAGCATTGACTCAGCCGAGTTTGTTTACCTGATCGGTAAAACAGGAAGCGGAAAGAGCACCTTACTTAAAACACTTTACGGGGAATTGCCCTTAACTCAGGGTGAGGGCTCGGTTGCAGGGTATTCGCTAAATAATTTAGGCGCAAAAGAAATTCCATTTTTGAGGAGAAAAATGGGCATTGTTTTTCAGGATTTTCAACTGTTGATGGATCGTACCATTCTTCAAAATTTATATTTTGTCCTGATGGCCACAGGGTGGAAAAACAAAGCGGAAATACACAGTCGGGCAATGAGTGTTTTGCAGTTAGTGGGAATCGAACAAAAAGCCGACGAAATGCCGAACCGTTTATCCGGGGGAGAACAACAACGGGCCTCTATTGCAAGAGCTCTGTTGAACGATCCGAAGATCATTTTGGCCGATGAGCCAACCGGGAACCTCGACGTAGATACCTCTACTGAAATCATGGAATTATTGGTAGCCTTGACCCGAGAAGAAGGCACCGCTATTTTAATGGCTACTCATGACCTTCAGATGGTTCAAAAGTTTCCGGCGCGGATTCTCAGAGTGGAAAACGGGAAGGTGCTTTAGGCTAAAGGAGTTCGTTCGCCAGGTTAGCTAATTCAGACCGTTCCCCTTTTACTAACTTAACGTGCGCAAACAAGGGCTTACCGTTAATTTTTTGAATCAAATAAGCCAAACCATTGCTGTATTCGTCTAAGTAAGGGGTGTCTATTTGTTGAACATCGCCGGTAAAAACAATCTTGGTGTTTTCTCCTGCCCGGGTAATAATGGTTTTGATTTCATGTGGGGTAAGATTCTGCGCCTCATCAATAATGAACATGATGTTGGAAAAACTTCTTCCGCGTATAAATGCCAGAGGGGTTATAATAATTTTCTTATTCAATTCCATTTCATTAATTGCTTTGTATTTTTTTTCGTTTTCTCCGTATTGCGATTTAATGAATTTTAAATTGTCCCATAGCGGCTCCATGTAGGGACTTATTTTATCGTTGGCATCTCCGGGTAAAAAACCAATTTCTTTATTGGACAACGGAACAACGGGCCGGGCCAGGATAATTTGGTTGAATTTTTTTTCTTGTTCGAGAGCCGCAGCTAAAGCCAATAAAGTTTTTCCGGTGCCGGCAACACCTTGTACAGCTACTAATTTAATGTTAGGGTTCAATAGCGCATGAAGGGCAAATGCCTGCTCGGCATTTTTAGGTTTGATTCCGTAAACAAATTCTTTTTCTATGCGCTCCAAGACGTCTTCGGCATCGTTGTAAAAAGCTAAGGAAGAACTCTTACCATTTTTAAGGATATAATAACCGTTCGGTTTTTTAAGTTCACCAAGAACCCCTTGTTCTTCAGTAACGCCGCGGGTAAATATTTCACGAATTATTTCACTATCTACACCGTCAATAACATTGTTTGCTTCGATTTTTTCTTTGATTTCATATACCTTCCCCGTTTCGTAATCTTCCGACTTGACTCCGAGAGCCTTTGCTTTGATCCGTAAATTGATGTCTTTAGTAACTAAAACAACACTTCGGGAAGGAAATTCTTCCATTAGCATCAAGGCGGCGTTAATGATTTTATGGTCATTTTTTTCAGAGGTATATATTTTCTCAGCATTGAGGGTTTTAGGGGGCACATCCATGACCACTTTGAACCTTCCCAACCCTTTATGTATGTGAATCCATTCTCGCAGGTTGTGATTTCCGACTAATTTATCGATGAATCGAATAACTTCACGCGCCGAAAAATTTTTAGTGTCGTTGCCAATTTTGAACTTATCTAATTCTTCCAAAACGGTTATTGGAACTGCAAGGTCGTGTTCTTTGAAGTGCGTAATTGCCCGATGGTCATGAATTAATACAGACGTGTCCAGAACAAATATTTTCGATTTATTTTTCATACTTAAATAGAGGATAAACGGCCGTGTTTTATTTCATAATAATGCGATATTTTTTCATTCGTAACCCGCAGAGATTCCGTCAGCAAACAACTCATTTCCCCGAAAATAAGGCGAAGTAAAAATACGGGAATGTTGGGCAGGTATATTTTTTTGTTTTCTTTACGGGCAATGGCGAGAGTAAGCTCCTTCATGGTAGCATTTTCGACGGTCACGTGCACTAGCCCCAGGGGCGTATCTAATGCCAACCGAAGTATGTGAATCACGTCGTTCAAGTGAATCCAGGGCACCCATTGGCTTCCTGTCCCGGGAACAGCCCCCAGCCCCCATCTTAAGGGACCTGCAATTTTCACGTATGCTCCACCGCGTGGCGATAAGACCATTCCTAAACGCAGAATGGAAAAAATAGGGAGTTGATTAAAAGCGCGGTGGGCGTTTTCCCAAGAAAAAACCAATTTTGATAAAAAGTCCGTCCCAAAAGGGTCGTCTTCTTGATGGATTTTCTCATCGTTGAATCCAAAGGCATTAACTCCTGAGATACCGATGTAACCCTTCAGTTTTGGGCAATTTGTCGACGCTAGAGCGTACAGAAATTCCGTGGTCTTGATGCGCGAAGCGAGCAATTCTACCTTTCGGGTTTTTGTCCATTTTTTGTCCGCAATTCCGGCACCAGCTAAGTTGATGATGTGGGTAATGTGGTGCAACTTGTTGGTTTCGCAGGTTTTTTTTTCGGGGCACCAATGCACATGATAAGCTTCTGAGGCGTACCGGGTTAAGACCCATGTATCAATGTTGTGTCGAATAAAATCTTCCCTTAAAGCTTGACCAATGAACCCTGTGCCCCCAACAATCAGTACCTGCATTAACTCAATTTTTCGCCGAAATTACTTAATTTAGGTTCATCTGGGTCTTTTAGGTATAAAATTTATTTGGCCTATCCATTCAGGGCATAAAAATCAGTAAATCCTTTATTTAGAGGGCACTCAAAAGGGTTGAGCGATCGTGATATTAAGCAGCAGCTTGCAACGAACAGGATTTGTTCACTTATTCGATAGGACCTTAAATTGATGTAAGGGGTAAGTAGGGCCGCTATAACGCATCATCAACCTCTTACACCTGGTTCTTCGAGTTAAAAGTTAATGCCTACAAAGCTGTGGGAATGTTGGATCATGTTTTGGCCTCTAAGAATGGAACCTCCATCGGGGCCGAATCTCGAACAGACATTGAAAGCCTTTGCTTACTGGAAGGTCTGTTTTTTTTACTATCCAAAAAACCTACAAGATTCGCCTGTCGCTCCTAAACGCGTAACTGATAGCAGCAATTTTCGCGAAACAACCAACCGCAAAATCATGAGGGGATGTGCGCCAATAAAAGCAAGAGAATAAAAGGAAATTAAAGCAACGACAACCTTACAGGCTCAGCGAAAATTTATAGGCATAAAATAGCGATAAGAGTGCTGGCTTTTGTAATTTTGTAACAGCATGAGGTACGGGCTTTGGATGGTTTTTTTGTTACATGCGAATTTGGCTAAAAGTCAGTGTTGCCCTTTTGTGTTTCGTTTTTTAACCAATCCCGTTAACGAAAAGGTGTGTTTTTCTTCCTTGTTGGAAGACGCCAAGGAACTTTATGAAAAAATCCAGGAAGTACACCCCGATTTGTACAGAAATGCCACGAAAGAAGCCCTTGATTCCTCGTATTTAAGGCTCATAAATACCTGCACGGAAGATTTGACCTTGCTGTCTTTTGTGGCGGCCGTCAATGCCTTTTTGCAAACCATTAAAGACTCGCACACGTTTATAAATTTGCGAGATTTATTGCATTATAAGGCGCTCTCACGCTATTATTTACCCTTGCAATTAACCGAGTCGGAGGGGAAATTATGGGTGGTTAAATCAGGTGTAAAGGCAATTCCTGCGGGAGTAAATCTGTTGAGCGTAAATGCCGTTCCTGTGAAAATGTATCAAGAACAGGCTCTTGTATTAACCCCCAAGGAGTCGCTGGCGGATAGCGCGTTTAGGTTAATGCAATTGCATGTTGTAAGCGCGTTAATGAACCTTAATCATTCGAACCGAATGAATACATATCAGTGGGTTGACGGAAAAGATACAGTGAAGGCACAGGTTAAGATTCCCAGGTTTATTAAAGCGCAACATAAAGAAGCATTCAAATGGGGGTCAAATGACATAACCTTTAAAGCGACAGAGGGTTCTGGAATTTTAAAAATAGCTAGTTTCTCGCCAACAAATATTAAAGGATTCAAAAAGAAATTAGACCAAATTTTCCAAGAAATTTCAGTAAGGCCCATTGATAAGTTGATATTGGACCTGCGTTTTAATACAGGTGGATACATTCTGCTCCAAGAGTATTTGATGAGTTTTTTAGCCCCCAAAAACACAGCGTACACGGCGGATTATGTTTACAAGAGGAGCGCCTACGATCGGTTTTCTCAATTATCTAGATTCCAGCGAAAAAGATTTATTAGGGCCGCTAAACATGTTTATCCGAACGGAGCGCTATCCAAGGAATGGGATTTTTACAATAGGCCCTACGGCAGTGTTGAAACAGTCACGAATAATCCTATATTGAAAAACAATCTCGGATTGGAATATTCTGGATCTTGTACGTTGTTGGTAAATGAACTTTCGATGTCGGCTGCAGCCAACTTTACGGCTTGGTTTATCAAGGGTCAACGAGGAGAGGTAATAGGATCACCTGTAAGTGGCACTAACGCAGGAACTTTTGCCAATCCGGCAACGCTTTTTTTGACCAACACGGGATTGCCAATTTCCATTTCCACCATGAAAATTAATTTGCTCTCAGAAGGGGAAATAGAAAGGTCGCTAAGGCCAAACCATGAAATAAGACCCACCCTTCAAGAATTAAAACAGGGGGTCGACGCAATGTTGCATTTTGCATTAAAACATTAACGGCATGAGTATTACCAAAGGCTTAGGACCTAGTATTTTCTCGCAAATGACGCAATTGGCCGAAGAGGTTGGCGCCATTAATTTAGCGCAAGGGTTTCCCAACATGCCCATCGATCAGAAGTTGAAAGATTGCATTGCTGTTGCGGCGCAATCCGAACAACATCAGTACAGCCCTTTCCAGGGTATCCCCGAATTACGTCAGCAAATTTCAGATTTAATTTTTCGAAGTTGTGGCGTTCGGGTAAGTTCCAGCGAAATACTGGTAACCACCGGAGCTACTCAAGCCATTTTTACCACCGTTCAAGCAATGGTTAAATCGGGCGATGAGGTTATTTTACTGGATCCTTGCTATGATTGTTATGAATTGCCCGCCATACTGGTGGGCGCTAAGCCAGTTTATGCACCTTTGAACGAGGACTATTTACCCAATTGGGATCTAATTGAGGATTTAATGACCCCTCGTACCAGGTTGATCATGATCAATTCGCCTCATAATCCAAGCGGTCGTGTGTGGCAGGAAAAAGAATATAGAGCACTGGAACACCTTTTAATAAAGTATCCGGAAGTGGTGTTGTTATCGGATGAGGTTTACGAATATTTAGCCTTTGACCACCCCCATTATTCGGTAAGGCAATCTCCAATATTGAAAGAGCGCTCAGTTGTTGTTGCTTCTTTTGGAAAATCGCTTCAGGCAACAGGTTGGAAAATAGGTTATTTGAGCGCGCCCGAACGGTTGTTGAGGAACATTTTACAGGTGCATCAATTTTTGGTGTTTTCGGTGAATTCCTTTCTGCAAAAAGGCATTGCAAATTACCTGGAAGAATTTAACCCCAGAAACGTTAATGACGATTGTAGAATGAGAAGGGATTTTTTCACATCGGCCTTGCAATCTTCAAAATTGATTCTTTTACCTTGTGAGGGAACGTATTTTCAAACAGTAGATTATTCGATGGTCAGCAGCGCTAAAGATGTGGATTTCGCTAGGCAGTTGGCAAGGGATGTAGGAGTTGCTTCCATACCAATTTCCGTATTTAATCATGATTTCCGGGATCTTAAACATCTTCGTTTTTGTTTCGCAAAAACAGAGGAAACCCTTTCGGAAGCAACTCAAAGATTATGCACGCTTTAGCTATTTCGTTACTACAATTCGACCAAATTTGGGAAGATAAACTTGCCAATCGAAGGAAAATCATGGAATTAACCCAAGGATTAACGACGGATATTTTAATGATTCCTGAAATGATGGACACGGGGTTTTCCATGAACACAAGCTTAGCCGAGGAGTGGTCGGATTCCAACTCGTCCTTGATGTTTCTTCGAGGCCTTTCAAAGAGCATTCAGGGAGCGGTATACACTTCTGTAATGACTAAAACAGATTTTGGTAACCTCAATCGAGGAGTCTTTGTTACCCCAGATGGAACGGTTGAGGTATATGACAAACGAAAAACGTTCACCATGGCCGGAGAACACCACCATTATCTTCGCGGAAATGAAGAACGGATTGTTGCTTTCAGAGGTTGGAACATCAACCTGCAGATTTGTTTCGATTTGAGGTTTCCTGAATTAGTACGTAACAGCCTTGTTCATGGAAAACCGAAGTATGATCTACTACTGTATGTTGCGAACTGGCCAGAAAAACGAATGGCTCATTGGGATGCGCTTTTGCAGGCAAGAGCCATAGAAAACCAGTGTTATGTCGCGGGCGCGAACCGTGTCGGTGTCGACGGAAACGGCCTGCCTTATTCCGGAAACTCATGTGTTGTGGCGATGGATGGAAGCTATAGTTTTGGGCCGTGTAATCACGAAGAAGGAATATTTTCTTGCTCTCTTGAGTTCGACCAATTAATTAATTATCGGGAAAAACTTTCTTTTCTCGAATGACATTTGGACGACACATTAAATAACCTTAATTTAGACCTTCTAAAAATTAATTATGAAAAGAATAGTACCAGTTGTTTTAATGTTATCTGCCACGATTGCCTTCGGACAGAAACTCTTACGCGTTATGCCGTCTTCCACCTTGGCCCCATTTGTGAACGCCCACTCTCAAAAACCTGAACCCAACACCAAATCGTTAGGAGTTACTCTTTGGTCGGATAATTTTGATAATGCAGCGAATTGGACCATCGATAACGACGGACAAGCCGGAATTGAATTTGGTTGGAACATCAACAACGTTTCTGACGGATGGTGGAGCGCCAATGGAATCAGCTCAACGGGCGGAGGAAATTATGCTGAGTTGGTTAACGGAGACCCAACTGTAACACCCGGAACACAAGCGACAGGAATAACCTACACTTTAACGACAGTGAATCCCATTAACATCGCCGCCTTGGGCGGAACCAATCATATTTGTTTAGAGTTTGAACAATTTGGCGCGCGTTTCAATGATTTACAAGAAATTCAAATCAGCACCAATGGCAATACTTGGACAACGGTAGGGAACAATTTGGATAAACCGGTCCTTTCTCAGGCAGGGGGTTCTGCCTACGCTAATCCGGATTTAAAATCCATCAATTTAGCTCCCATTTTACCAGCAAATCCCGGCAACCTTTGGGTTCGTTTTAGCTGGACAACCAACTTTCCTTCACAAGCCGCCAACGCCAACGTTTGGATTACCTACGGTTGGTACATCGATAATGTGAAAATTAAAACCAATCCAACCAACGACTTAAGTGTTACTTCCAAATATTGGGGAACTGCGGGATTGAATTATTACCAAATTCCTGTGACCCAAACTGCGGAGATTGATTTTGAAATTGATGTGTTTAACGGAGGAATCAACGCGCAGCCGGGAGTTGATTACAACATCAGTGTAAACGCAGGGGTATTTACTGCATCAAGTTCAACGGTAAATGTTCCTTCATTAGATACGGTAACCTTAACCGTGATCAATCCATTCACGCCTTCAGGTCTTGGAAACTATTCGGTCGTTCACACCTTGGGCGCGGACTCAACCGACGACGTTCCTGCGAATAACAGCATTGCCAACACCAACTTCACGGTAACCAATTATATTTATGCTCGTGATAATGGAACAGCGGTTGGATCAACCTCCAATGGACCGGATGGATTTGAATCTGGCAACCTCTACGATATTTGGAATGAGCAAGAATTAAAGGGAATCAATGTTCGCATGTTAGGAGGGGCCAACGGAACCTCAGTTGGTACGGAAGTTTTCGTAAAACTTTATTCTTTAGATGTCAACACCGGAGATTTCGTTTTCGAGTCGGAATCAGATCCGCTGATTGTGTCGGCATCGGACCTTAATGTAAATAAAATGATGGCTTTGAACGTTCCGGTTACCCTTCAGTCGAATACGACGTACTTAGCGGTTATTGGATCTGCTGGTACGGGACTGCGCGTTTCGAATGCGGGCACTTCTACCCCGCAAACTTCGTTTTTCTTTGATTATGCTGATCAGACTTGGTATTATCAAACATCAACGCCTTGGGTTCGTTTGAATTTTGACCCGATCATTGGCCTCAATGAAAACGCATCCAGCATTGGGGCGGTTGTCTACCCGAATCCCGCAAACGATGTGTTGAATATCAAGGCAGATTTCAAAGGCGCAGCATCTGTACAAGGAGCTATTTATAACCATTTAGGAGCGGTGGTTGCTGAATTGAATTTCACATCAAGCAGCGCCGTTCAATCGCAACAAGTGGCCATTGGTAATTTGGCTCCCGGAATGTATGTCGTGAAACTTCAATCAGAGGAAGGAGTAGCAACAAAGCATTTTGTAAAGAAGTAAGCCAATAATTTTTTTGAAATAGGCCGGTTGTCCGGCCTTTTTTTATGCAGTGGATTGATTGGGGATATCTTGGATTGTTTGTGGCGTCCTTTTTAGCGGCCACCGTAATTCCCTTGTCTTCAGAAGCCTTGTTTGTGGTCATGTTGTTTCATTTTGACCCATGGATTTGTCTCACGGTGGCTACGTTGGGTAATTCGTTGGGCGGATGCTTGAATTATGGTTTGGGTTACCTTGGTAATCCCGAATGGTTAGCAAGAATACGGGTAAAACCCGCACAAATCAATCGTTGGAAGGATCAAGTAAACACTTATGGGGCTTGGTTGGCCTTATTCTCATGGGCGCCCTATGTGGGAGATATTATGGCGGTTGCTTTAGGTTTTTTTCGAGTGGATTGGAAAAAAAGTTTTTCCTTCATTTTTTTGGGAAAATTCTTGCGTTATTTGCTGATTTTAGTGTTTTATTTATATGTCCAATAAACGGTGGGGGTTTCTTTTAAAATGGATGCCATGGGCTATTCTTTCCATGAGTATGGCCGGGTATTTTCTGGGAAAAGAACCTTATCCAACCGGGGATGGCATCGAGTATATTCTGACTACTGAAGCATGGAAAAATCACGCTTCACCGGACATTCGTCATTCGGATTACCAATCGTTTAAATCCGATTTTCTCCAACACCAATCCTGGGAGTCGAATTATAAACGAAGGGCTTTTGACGAAGTGGAGACTTTTCTGAGCGGTAAAGAGCCAAAACGCCAAGATTACGGGGGGTTTTACAGAAATAGTCATCTGCACGTTTACGGGTATCATTTTGTGTTTTATTCCTTAGTGAATGTTCCCGCTCGGTTGCTTACGGTTGTTTTAGGAATTCATCCCATTAAAGCGTTTGTAATTACGCATGTATTCATATGGTCGCTGTTTTTTGCGTGGCTTTTATCGTGGAAGGACCAAGAAAGGAAATCAGCACTGGTCTTAGGGGGCTTAGTTTTTTTCAGCGCCTCATTTTATTATACCATTTGGACCCATCCTGAAACGCTCACCGTAGTGTTGGTATTCACCAGCATGCTTTGCCTCAACCGTCAACAATTTCATTTTGCGTTGCTGTTTTGCGGTTTAGCAACCCTTCAAAATCAACCGTTAAGCCTACTATTACTTTGGATGTATTTGGTGGTGTGGGGACATTATCGATTCCAATGGAAACCGATGTTGTTTTACCTGGGTTATGGGATGTTGGTATTCCTTCCCTCGGCTTATTTTTACGGCTTATTCGGAACTACCAGTTTAATTAACGATGCAGGGTTTTTATCTTTAGACAACGTAACAACAGAACGGGTGATTGGTTTTTTCGTCGACCTAAATCAGGGGATGTTGCTAGGCATTGGCTTTTTTATGTTTTTATATTTCGCCTTGTTGTTGTTCAGGTTAGTTAAAATCATTAAATCCCGTAAAGCGGGTCTCTGGGATCTCATGCCCTTCGTCATTCTCTCGATGACCCTTTTGGTTTCTTGCATGAACAATTGGAACCACGGTATGGCCGTGGTGAACCGCTACGCCGTTTGGATGACGGTTCCTTTAATGATCCATGGTTATATTATGTTGAAAGAGTTCGGATTTATGTGGAAGATTTCCCTCGTATCAATAGGGGCGTTGAGCCAAATGGTTTTGTTATATATCCACCTCCCTTACCGTCAATTTGATTGGTCCAATTTACAACACATGCCACTAGCGAAATGGGCTTTTTCTCATTTTCCGGCCTACTACAACCCCGACCCGCAGATTTTCATTGCACGAACCCACCAAGTGTTTGATTTTTCCAAGGAGGCTTCACCGGTTTTATATTTTAATGAGAAAAACCAGGTGCGCAAAATAGCAGTGCACGAAAAAAATATAGACACCTTAAAGCATTTTGGCTATTCGCCTAGACCCTTGAGCGAGTATTGCTGCGTTCGAAGCGGAAAAGAACGTTGGTATTACATCGATGATTTTGAAAAACAATCCAGTAAATCCAGCGCTGAAGTTCTCCAAATGGTGCAGCGCTCGGAAATGGATAGAATACTTTTTGAAATGAAGGGGAACCCTCAATGGATGAAATCCCTTGAGCAAAAAGCCCGTTCAGCCGAAATTTCTTTAGAAATACAGATGGAAAAAGACGCGGAGTTCATCTTTTATGAGCGCCATCCGAAGCGCTGACAGGAACGACGACCCCTTTTTTAACAACAAAACCTTTACCCGCGATTTGCAGTAGCCTCAAATCATCCAGATTATCGGAATATGCCTCGCGTATGGGTGTGGACGGAAAACGCACCTTAATGCGCCTCAATTTTTCATCCCCTCGGCAGTTTTTCTCAAGGGAATAACGGCCGTTAATAAAGGTAAGTTCAGTTCCAACGACTTCATCGACTCCCAAGATGTTACAGGCGGGTAAAATAAACAGGTCAGGAGAGGCAGAGGCCACAACGGTAAAGCAATGGGTTGCTTGACAACGCCTCAAGGATTCTACCACTTTGTAATTAAAGGCACGAGGGAGACTCCAAAAATTTTCCGCCATTCGCCCAACTTCATGCTTGGAGTCGTTGCCCAGAAAGGTTAGGAATCGGTGTTTGAATTCCGAGGTGTTGAGTCGCCCGCATTTCCAACCAACCAACGCAGAAATTTGCAGGGCAATCCGCCAAAGACGCAGCGGTTTTTTTTGATAATAATACCGGCAAAAATCCAAAAGGCTGTCCCTTGAATAAAGGGTACCGTCAAAGTCAAAAACAGCGATTTCTGTGGGTTCAGAACGCATAAATAATCGCAATTAAATAACCCATCCAAGTTACCACGGTTCCCAACAATATAGGGTCTTTGAATAACAAGGTCGTTGGATCTCCTTCGCCTTCGTGCAGCCGCATTTCGCTAATTTGAATAAGGCGAATAATTCCTAAGAAAACCAGTAGGGAGCTATAAATCAAGTATTCAGACTCCAAATTCTGCATAACTTTTGGATCAATCGAATACAACAAATAGGCGGTGATGGTAATCGTGGCAGCCATATACACCAAGGTGTTCAAAAAAGAAACGCTGTAGGCAGCGAGCACCGCTCGGTGATCTTTTGCCTTGGAATCCAATTGTAGGATTTCCGCTTTACGCTTGACTACTACCATGAGGAAGGAAAGAAAAAAGGTTACCACTAAAATCCAATGCGAAGGTGTAACGGCTAAGATGGCACAGCCGGCTAATACCCGAAGGACAAAATTCATGGCGACGACAAACAGTTCTAACAGAGCAACGTTTTTGAGCCAATACACATACATTAGATTGGTAACTAAATAGCTAAGAATTAACCACAAAAATAAAGTGGAGAGATGGGTAAAGTAGAGGATTGAAAGGGACAATAAAAGGACAACGCACGCTGTGGTAAAAGCATTTTTTCTAGAAATTTTGCCTGAGGCAATAGGTCTTTTTTGTTTTCTAGGATGAAGTTGGTCTTGTTGAGAATCTTTAAGATCGTTGAGGATGTAGATAAAAGATCCAGCAAAACAAAAGATTACCACCCCCCAAAAAAGACCGAACATAAGGGATTTATTCAAAAGATTGAGCGAAAAAACGGCAGGCAAGAAGAGAAATCCATTCTTTATCCAACTTTTTATTCGCAACAGCTGTAGGTAGGTTTTCATGGGTTTTGCAAGGTCATTTTCCATCCGGTAAACGAGTCTTCCGGATAGTTTTGATAAAGGGTTTCTGGAGAAAAACCATAATCTGGAGTTATATTATAACGAATTAGTTTTAGTTCAAACGATTTCATCCATCCACGCTGAATTTTAACCGTTTTACCTGCCTGAGATTCAAGAGCATATTTCAATTTCGATGATTTGGTGCTTACCCATAACCAATTTTGATAGATTGCCAGGTAACTATTCACCAAAAATAATAGCATAAAGGCAATGGAGGTTAAACGAACCCAAGGTTTTACATCCAAGATCAGGGCCAAACAAACTAAACCTATAAGCAATAGGGTTTGGGGGGCGTAACGCAAATTCCAAAATTCTGGTTGAATCAACAGTGAAACAATGATGCTCGAGAGCATTAACCACCACTTCCAAGAAGGTTTTCGCCAAAGAAAAATCAAAACTAAAGGGATAAAAAACAACCATAATTCAGCCTCTAAAGGGCCGAAAGGACTTATGGTTACGGGCTGATGATTTCGATAGTATGGCATGCACGATTTTAGGACAGAGCGGGTGAAAAGAGGTTTTTTGATGGATGGATGCTCATGGTCTGTGTAGATTGGAAGGGATCCGTGGGCTCGCCATGCTTTTTGAAATCGATTGATGCCAAAGAAGTCTTTGGGATACTGAACCTCTGCAACGGCCTTGCCCTCGTTATTTTTTCCCATAATAGGATAAAAGATGTGCCCTTTTTCAAGGGTATTTCGAACATATGTTGGGTACCCAATAAAAAGCACCCCAACAAGCAGCATGAGACCAGCGTGTAAAATAAGTTTTCGCGGAATGGCAGAATCAACGAGGCCCTTAAAAAGAATTCCAAATGCGCAAAAAATAAGCGCGTACACTAAACCAGTGAATTTGAGGTTAATGAGAAAAAGAAAGCTTAGAAAAACCCACAAAAAAAAAGGTTTTTCCGAAATTAAACACTCAACCCAAAGAAGTAAAAAAATGCCCAAAAAGGAAAAGAGAATGCCATCGACATAAAAACTAAAAAGTTGCCCGAGGGTTATGGTAGATGAGCAGATTAATAAGGTAAAAAGTAACGTGTTTAGGGTACTTATCGAAAAATGGCGCTTTAAAAAAGAATAAAGGAGGCAAGCGAAAGACAAGTTGCTGATTGGATGAAGAGCCTTTCCAAGTTCAATATCGTTAGTAAAATCCAACACTCCCGCTTGAAAAATCCAAGCAGCTTTAGGATAACAATTAACCCAATTTGCGTTCAGTCCTGATGCCTGAGCATCTTGTATCGGTTCATTCCAAAAAGGATTCCAGCCCTTGGTTAGAAAAATAATAGCATCTTGGTGGTACCACTGTCCATCGAAAGAAACATCAAAAAAGACGTGCGAAACAATAAAAGAAAGCATCAAAAAAAAGGAGATAAGTACGATTGTGGAGTAAGACAAGCGTTCTTCAAGACTAAAATAGTTAACGGCAATAAAAGCCCCCAAAGCAGAGGGGATTAGCAACCATCCTTGAAGGGAATAACCGAATGCGAAGAAAAAAGAAGAGAGGATTAAAAATAAAACGGGAAAAAGAAACAAAACTATTCCACAAGCGTATATCTGTTGATGCCCTAACTTCATGCAGTCGAAGTTAAGTGCTTTCGTTGGGTTTTTAATGGAAATTGAGGGAATAAGTTTTGACGTTGTACGTAAAATGAAGTAATTTTAAGTGTTTTATATGTGGAACAGAGCCATTTTAGCGTGTTTTCTAGCAGTTTCGCTGTTGGGATGGGGTCAAATTGAGACAGGAACATGGCGCATGCATACGGCAACTATGCGGGCGCTCGATATCACGACGGATAATACTACTGTTTTTGTGGCCTACGAAAACGGATTGCTTCGCTATCACCTTGATACTAAGGAAAAAACCCTTCTTAATAAGTTAAATGGATTATCCGACATTCTGTTGTCGTGTTTGTATTATGACAGCCTAGGTAAAGCTTTGTATATTGGCTATAAAAACGGCAACATTGATCAAATTGTTGGAGATAAAGTGCACAACATTCCGGCCATTCGCTTGGCCTCGTTTTCAGGTAGCAAAAAGATAAACCGATTTTTTAGAACAAATGAGGGAATTTATGTGTGCACCGATTTTGGGATTGTTGTGCTGAATCCCGATAAGATGGAAGTAAAAGATACCTATTATCCAACTAACGGAGAGGAGCCGGTTGTTGACATTACACTGAACAACAATACCCTTTATGCCTTAACACCAACGCGCCTATTTACGGGAATGGAAAACAATCCCCTTTTACCCTCACCGCAGGGGTGGATTCACGATACCCGTTTGCAGGAATGGTCCTACGGTTCTTACGCGGCAATAGAAAAAGTAAACGAAGATGTTTTTGTGTTGGCGAAATCAACGGTTTTTGCTAACGACACGGTTTTGAAGTTATTGCCCACCGAATTTGAAAACTTCGAATATTACTCCACCTCTTTGGAGATCGCAAATTTGAGCCAACACAACAATCGGCTGGATATATTGGCAGACGGGACCTTACTTTCTTTTGACCAACAGGGCCTTTTACAAGAAAGCGTACTAAGTTTTTACCTCGGCATTTATTTTCGTCCCAATCAGATGGTGGTTGTGCCTAACGGGGATAAGTGGATTGCCGATGAATTGTCGGGTCCAATTCGGGTAGTTGGTGAATACTCCTATGAAAGGGTATCCTATCCGGGGCCACCTCGAAACGATTTCTATTCGATGGATTGGCATAAGGGTAAATTAGCCATAGCAAGTGGCAGGTTAGAATTTAAAAGCCCGGGATTTTTACGCCACGGTTATTACCTTTTTGAGAAGGAGGAGTGGTCTTATAACGATAATTTTACCCTGCCGGAATGGCAAGGGATCGATATACATGATTTTATCGATATATCGGTGAACCCTAAAAATCCGGATGAAATTGCTGTTTCGACGTATTCGCGCTATCCGCTTTCGGTTGTAAACACGAAAACGAATACCTGCAATGTGTATGATAATGCCAACAGCCCTATTGAATTAAGTATAGCAGGCAATGGTTGGGCCCTCGTTTCGGATGTTGTGTACGATACCCGGGGAAATTTATGGGTTTTAAACGGTTGGTCTGAACAACCTTTACTCGTTAAAGACGGCAATGAAAGTTGGTGGTCGTACGATTGTGGGGCGGATGCCCGAAATAAATACACCACTAAAATGGTTTTGGATTACAACGATAACGTTTGGTTTGCCACCGAGACGAACGGAGTTTTCGGGTTTAATTATTCGAAAACATTGGATAACATTGGGGACGATCAACGGATTAATATCACAAGCGGAGATTATTCAGGTGCCCTGCCTTCCGAAAACATAACAGCATTAGCTGTAGACCTTGATGGGGAACTCTGGATTGGCACGGATGCGGGTTTCGCTGTATTATACAATCCCTCAGGAGCGTTTAACGCTGCATTCGGCGATTACAATGCACAAAGAATAAAGGTCCGCTTTGAAGGAAACGTTGAATATATGTTGGGATCAACATATATAACGGATATTGAAGTTGATGGAGGAAACAGAAAATGGATGGCAACATCCGGGGCGGGGTTGGTCTTGCTTTCGCCCGACGGCTCTGAGATTATACGCCAGTTCACCAAGGAAAATTCGGCATTAATTTCGAACAATATTTACGACATTAAAATCAACCAAGAAACGGGAGAACTGTTCATTATTACCGATCTTGGATTGGTTTCCTTCCGTTCGGATGCGTCGCAAGATGATGCCGATTATTCTTCCACGAAAGTATTCCCTAACCCCGTTAGACCGGGATATGAGGGATTAATAACCATTCAAGGCATACGCTACGATTCCGATGTTAAAGTTACTGATGTGGCAGGAAATCTTATTTTCAAAACCACTTCAAATGGGGGTACAGCCACCTGGGATGGCAAACGCGTTGATGGTTCCAGGGCAGAGAGCGGAGTTTATTTAATTTGGACCGCAACCAACGAAGGAACCTCGAAAAAGGTTGGAAAAGTTGTGTTGGTAAGATAAATCGTGCTTCATTTCGTGTTACCTTTGTACAAAACCATTATATGTACCCATTAGAAATTGTACAACCCATGAAAAACGATTTAATATCGGTTGGGTTTGAAGAATTATTAAGTTCGGAAGCCGTTGATCAAGCCCTTAACGCATCAACAGAAACGCTTTTGTTAGTAGTAAATTCTGTATGTGGGTGTGCTGCGGGAAATATGCGCCCGGGAGTAAAGATGTCGTTAAATCATGGTAGAAAACCCGTAAAACTGTGTACGGTGTTTGCGGGCTATGACACAGAGGCCACACAACAGGCGAGGAAGTATTTTTTACCCTATCCGCCATCGTCGCCTTCTATTGCTCTGTTTCATAAAGGAGCGTTAGTGCATTTTATTGAGCGACATCATATTGAAGGGGTAAGCGCAGCTTTAATCGCAGAGAATTTGCAGGCAGCCTACGACGAATATTGCTCGTGAAAAAGGGCTTTTTTCTAAGTTCGTGTTCCACCTGCAATAGAATCATACAGGAAGTTACCTTTCCTTTGGATTTGGAATGGATTGATATTAAGGGGCACCCAATTGGTTCAGAAGATTTAGAGGAAATTTGCAAAAAAGCAGGGTCTTATGAGGCAATTTTTTCAAAAAAAGCCATGAAGTATGCATCCATAAAAACCTCATTAGTCAACGAAAAAAGTTATCGGGATTGGCTATTAAAAGAATATACGTTTTTGAAAAGACCGGTGATTATTTACGACGATTTTATATCGGTCGGCAACGGTAAAAAAGAGATTATTCGATTGAAAGCTACGTTTGGGAGCGTTTAATTCGAAAAAGGGCTTTTTCGTTTCGGTAAATCAAATAGACATATCCCGAAACTAAACAATTGCCAAAAACTAAAAGCCCCACATTCAATTCTTTCAAAGAAAGATTGAATCCTGTTCGAAATAAGCTGAAAAGACAATATATACCAATAGCGCTCAAGATATATAGAAAAAATTTGCGCGTGTCGTAAGGGATTGGGTAATATTTTTGTCCCCAATAGTACGATAAGATCATTTGCGTCAAATAGGCGAGCAAGGTTGCCCAAGCACTTGCCATATAGCCATACATAGGGATAAACAATAAATTAATTAGGACGGTTATGGCAGCACCGATAAGAGCGATATATGCTCCAAATTTAGTGCGATTTGAAAGTTTGTACCAAACACTTTGGTTATAATATATTCCCAAACAAACATTCGCAAAGAGAAGGATTGGAACTACTTTTAAACCAACATAATAAGCTTCTTTTCGAATGAAAAATTTTAACAGCCCAATATTTATAGAAACCGTTAAAAAAGCAAAACACACAACCGCTATAAATAGATTCATGACCTTTGCAAATACGGCATCTCTGTCCTGGTTTTTAAGTTGTCCAAAGAAAAACGGTTCTGCGGCATAGCGATAAGCTTGTAGAAGAATTGTGACCAACATGGCTAATTTATAACACGCGCTGTAAATGCCCACTTGCGCTGTAGCCTGTTCAAGCGAATTGGGAATATTAGGATCATAAAGCAATTGTTTTAGTAGAACGCGGTCAAGGGTTTCGTTGATAATTCCGGCAAAACCTGCAACAATTAACGGCCAAGAGTAAAGGAGCATTTGTTTGATAAGATTCCAATCGTTGGCAAAGCGAATTTTGGCAATAATATCGTAGACCAAAACGACCTTTAATCCAGAGGCCAATAAATTGGCAATAAGGATGAACAGAATTCCTTCCTCGGGCCTTTGTGGATTAAAGAAAAGTAACAGAGCAATCAAATTCAGCGCAATATTGACCATAATAGAACTCAGCTGAATGCTTACAAAGCGTTTCGATTGATTTTCTGCTCGAAGGCGCGCTAAGGGAAGTGCAGCAATGGCATCTACGCACACAATGGAGCCAATTAGGAGAATGTATTCTGTGTGTTCTTTGTAAAGCATCCACTTGGCAATCCACGGGTTCGTGAAATATAGTGTAAGAAAAACGGCAGAGTTGACTATAAGTACCGGAACAAAAGCATTATTAAATACGGTATCTGGTTCTTTATCTTCTTGGATGAAACGGAAATATGCGGTTTCCATCCCGATGGGTAATAAAACCATAAGAAAGGCAACATAGGCGTATAAATCGGATAAAACCCCGTAGTCCGCAGGTTTCGCAAAGACGGCGGTATATAAAGGTACGAGAAGGTAATTTAGGAGTCGCCCAACAATGCTTGGTAGTCCGTAAAGGGCGGTTTGACTGAATAATTTTACAATAGGAGACGTCATTATCCCCTGAAGTTGGCTTTTTCTTTGTTCAGAAAAGCTTGAGTGCCCTTAATAAATTCTTGCGTTCCAAAGCAAGAGGCGAAAGAGCGAATTTCCGTCTCATAGCCGTCTATGGAGCAATCGAATCCTGCGTTTACTGATTGAATTGCTTTAGCAAGGGCATTAGGGGAATTTTTCAGAATTTTTGACGCCAGGGAAAGCACTTCTTGTTTAAGACAGGAGGGCTCCACGACTTCATTGACTAAACCCCACTCCTTCGCCCGTTCGGCATTGACCATTTCTCCGGTAAAAATAAGCTGATTCGCTCTTCCTCGGCCAATAAGTTGCGGCAATCTCTGGGTGCCTCCGTAGCCGGGGATAACACCCAAAGAGACTTCAGGAAGCCCCATTCGGGCATTTGAAGACGCGATACGAATGTGGCACGCCATGGCAAGCTCTAGGCCTCCTCCGAGTGCAAAACCATTAATTGCGGCGATAACGGGTTTATTCATTGTTTCTATAAAATCGAAAAGTAGCCGTTGACCATTCTGTGCCAAAGCCCCGCCTTCTGAAACAGAGAAATCCGCAAATTCTTTGATATCAGCTCCGGCAACAAAGGCCTTTTCTCCAATACCACTGATACAAACAACTCCAATTGCAGGGTTTTCCTGGTAAGCAATAAGCGCGGTGTTTAATTCAGCAATTGTCGCTTGGTTTAGCGCGTTCAGTTGTTCTGGACGGTTGATGTAAATCCAACCAATGTGTTGATTTTGTTCTAAAATAATATTTTCTACCATTCGAGAATTTTCCATAAAAATAAAGGTTTTTGTTGGACAATGTTATGTTAAAAAGCGACTTATCCGACATTAAACGAATAACAGTCGAACAAAAACGAATAAAAACCGAATCTTTTACGTTATCGCACCAATCTTTGCAAAGAAAACGAGGGAAACCTCATAAATCGATGTTTAATAATTAATAATAACAAACAATGAATCATTTAAAAAATAAAGTAACTCTAATGGGGAGATTAGGAAATGCTCCCGAAGTAACAACCTTTGACTCGGGTAAGAAATTGGTCAGGTTTTCATTAGCTACCAATGAGCGATACAAGGATAAAAATGGCGAATGGCAGGAAGAAGTGCAATGGCACGCCGTAAATATTTGGGGAAAGATGGCCGATCGGGCTGAAAACCTGGATAAAGGCCAAGAAATGTTGTTGGAAGGAAAGATTGCCTACCAATCTTATGAAAATGCCAAGGGGGAGAAAAAATACAGCACCGTTATTGAGGTAAGCGATTTCTTGATCTTGCATAAAGCAGTAGCAGAAGTTGGGCAATGAATCACGTTTCTTTGATCGGTAAAATGGAAAGCCCTCCTGTAATTGGGGAATTAAAGGGCGGGATATGTTGTTCGCGCTTCAAATTGATCACCCAAACAAAAATGATTGATGCCGAGGGAATCCCAAGAGAAGTTAAGCAAAAACATGATGTATATGCTTGGGGAAAATGGCGACACATTTTGAACCAAGTAGGCCAAGCAGATTTGCAAATGGCTGTTGAGGGAAGGCTCATAAACCGGTATGTTCGGTGGAATGGGAAGACGATAAAAATTACCGAAATTGAAGTAAACGATGTGGTGCTGATGTAAAGTTCACGTGGGATGACGGGATGCGCAACATGATCTGCCCCAAATCCCCTCTATTATAGATTAAATGAATAATTATGTAACGTTCGTGGGAAGCATCTCACGTCGTCCTTCAGTAATTCAATTTGAGGACGGAAGTAAAGTTGCTAGGTTTTTGGTAACAACGCCGAAGATCTACCGAAAGAATGATGGAAAATACGTTTCCCGTTTAGATTGGCACAGAATATTTGCCTGGGGAAATATGGCTTCTTTTATCGAGAGTAATGCGGAAATAGGAAAAAAAGTGGCTATACACGGCCGCGTTGTGAATAGAACATTCTTAGATAAGAAAGGCAAGCAACAACATTCAACCGAAGTGGAGCTAAGGCAAATCATAGGACTGTAACTTTATAATTAAGAAAGCCCGGGAAACCGGGCTTTTTTTATTAGAAACGGTAGTCATTAAATATGGGAGATCTTATGCCAAGAAAGGGCGCAATCGTAGTAAAGGCGTTGGTTGCATCCCAAAAATGAAGAACTAGTAATTCACAAAAAATTTCAGAAAAAAAGACTTGTTTGCAAGTATACGAAAGAGCTATTCGCGTCTTTAGAAAAGATGTATTTTTTCCTTGTAAAAGCGAAACACCATAATCATTGGGGCGGTTTGTATACGGCATAAAGAGGTTGCTCCCGAAATTCATTAAAGAGGAATCTAATCCTTGGGCTCCTGTTGCAAGTTCTCCCCAAAAGGCCCATGAATTTTGGCAGGCTTTGAATTGGGTGAAAATTTCCCAAAAATTCGCTCCTAAGGGATGCGCTAGCACTTGTGAGCCGTGTGCATAATTTAAGGAAGCACCGAGATGAGCATAGGTATAAGGGCGAACGGCATTTGCTTCGATTTTAAAATGGTACTTTATATCCTTTGCTTCAAAACGACATTTCCATCCCAATTGACCGCCAAATTTATTTCCCCAATATTTGCTTTTGTTTAGGAAAGCACTTACGAGGAAGTCATCGATTACGAATTGTCCATAAAGTTTACTTTTGGAACTTGTTTTAACCGATGCACCGAAGCCAAGAAGGCCGTTATCTCCCGATCCTGAAGCATATTCTTGAGGCCGCAAGGCTATAAAAGGGTTTAAATATGCTGGGTCAAAGGACCGATTGGAAAGGCTATCGCCGCTGTTGAAAATTACCGCCTCAAAAAGTTGAACGTCTATTTTTTTTCCTATCGAACCATGCAGGAAATGGGTTATTTTGAATTTTTTTTGAGGTGAATGGTCGGATAAATAGGAAAGCATGGTTTGATAACTTATTGGACCAACGTTAAACCGGGTTGAAACAAAAGGATAAGGTTTTCCGAAGTCTGAAAGAAACAACGATCGCACCCCTTCGCCATAAAAATTTCGATCGAAGCCAATCTGAGCATTAAAATATTTTGTTGGTTTTACACCCAAACGAATGCTAGGGTCCCATTGTAGAACGCGAGTGGTTAGTAAATCTAATCCGTTAGCGTTAAGCGGGGAGTTGCTGGAATAAAGTCCGAAAAAACCATTCGCTCGAAGGAAAAAAAAGGATTTTTCAAGGTCTAAATGGCATCCCCCTCGAAGTTTGCCGGAGAGAGGGAACCCGCCCTGTCCAGCCACATCAACTAGTGGAAGTAAGCGCTTAAAAGTGCCGTTAATCGGCTCAGTACGCACCGAGGGAAAAACGGGGAATCGTTCCATATGGGCCGCGCTATCAAAGGGATTGTGTTGATTTAAGAACCCGAGTGATTGTGACCAGCAGGTAGGCATAAAAAAGATTAAAACAACAACAACACGGGTTTTAATAGGCATAATGATTTTGAAAAAGGGCGGTTTTTATTCCTGAGGAAACAAAAAGCGTTTTTGGAAAGGAAGTAGTTCCAATTCGGTAATCCAAGCAGGTAAAAATTACCGTTTGAGTAATGTAATTTATGAATACCCCCACTTCTCCCACGCCGTGAATTACACGGTTTTCTGGTAGATAGCTTTCCCTGAAAAGAATGTTTTGCCCGGATTTAGTCGTATAGTATTGCATTAATAAGTTCATGTAGAGGCGTTTGTATGCGAATTTTCCTGAGATTAACAACTCACGGGTACCATTGCCCATTAGCGAACCTAAAGGCAGGTTATTGCTTGAAAAACTAAGGGAGTAATTGTCTCCGTAAAAGGTTTTTCCAACAGAAATATAGGATATGTTAAGGCTAGCCGAAGCCGATTGGCTTAAAACCGGTTGAAACTTAACTCCTAGCTGATAGCTTAAGGTTTTGTTGGATAGGCCGCGAAAAAATCCTTCGCCGTAAACGGTGATGATTTTATTGGGAGAATATCTTCCCATAAGCCCCACTTGCGGTAGGGAAGCCCGCTCTTTAGCCAGCATATCGAATCCCGGAAAAGGAGCCCAGTACCAAGAGGAAAAAGGGCGTTCTTTAAGGCTATCTCCGCCCTCCCAAACGGTTTGATAAATCGCGCCAACATGTATTTTGTTATGGGTATAGGTTAGCGCGTTCATCGAATATCCCTTTTTGTAATAAGGGCTTTCGACACCTGCGTATAGGGGTTTTCGGATTAAATCTTGAAGTTTTCCTTTGGAGAAAACAAACTGAAAGTGGCGTCCTAGACGAATTTTAGCCCCGATTAGGGCAACTTGATTGTGAGCAGACCAGAATAAAGACCGAATTCCTTCTCCGAATTGAAGAGCGCAATTTCCACCAAAAATTGAAATCCGTTGGAAGAGGTCCCACTGCATGCCACCTTGAGAATAAGCATAGTCAAAACCGGTACTTTTGAAAGCTTTGGTTCTCCCCGCCCCAGGTATCATGGCATTTTGTTGGTTGTAAGCGTTGCCTACCGGATAATACTCCCCGTGAGTTTCGACGAAATATTTTTGATACGCTGGGAAAATGGCTTGATTTTCAACAATCATTGCGAAGCAAGAAAAATTGCGATAACCACCTGTTAAAAGAAGCCCCCGAGAATTTTGATACTTTAATTCAGCTTGTCCGTTTTCTTTACCTAGCCATAAAGAGAGAATGGGTGTTGCACATATTGTTGCGCCGAGGCTGTCGGTATGGGAAAGTAAATAGAGGGAATCGTACTTAAAAATGCCCTTTTTAGGGGCAGGAACATTCCAGCGACTTAGCCCTAAACTCATCCACGTTTCAAGGTCTTTGGCGTCTGTGTTTTGTTGATAAACAAGCGTCTGACTAAATAAGTTAATCACCAGGACACAAGTAAAAACGCACAAATAATGTTTGATCTTCACGGGTAATATTAGAACACCATTTCAGGCACTGATTGGGGGACATGCAGCGTTCCGGCTGTTTTAGCAACGATTTCTTCTACCGAAACTCCGGGGGCTCTTTCCAATAAATGAAAAGCCCCGTTTTTAATTTCGAGAACAGCGAGTTCGGTAACAATTTTTTTTACGCAGGCGACACCCGTTAGCGGCAGCGTGCAGGTTTTAAGCAGTTTAGATTCCCCGTCTTTATTGCTGTGCATCATCGCCACTATTATGTTTTCGGCAGACGCCACCAGGTCCATGGCTCCCCCCATCCCTTTAACCATTTTCCCCGGGATTTTCCAGTTTGCAATGTCGCCATTTTCCGAGACTTCCATGGCCCCTAATACCGTTAATTGAACGTGTTTTCCTCGAATCATGGCAAACGAGGTAGCAGAATCGAAAAAAGCCGCTCCGGGCTTGACGGTAATGGTTTGTTTACCAGCATTGATTAAATCCGCATCTTCGGTTCCCGCTAAAGGAAAGGGGCCCATTCCCAAGACACCGTTTTCCGATTGAAATTCAACAGTAAGCCCTTCAGGAACGTAATTCGCCACAAGAGTCGGAATTCCAATGCCCAAATTCACATACCAACCATCTCGGAGTTCTTGAGCGATTCGTTGTGCAATACCAATTTTATCCAGCGCCATAAGTTATTGAGTTCTCACGGTTCGTTGTTCAATGCGTTTTTCAAAGATTTCTCCTTGAAAAATCCGCTGCACAAAAATTCCCGGGGTGTGAACGAAGTTTGGATCTAAAGAACCGGCAGGAACGAGTTCCTCCACTTCTGCGATCGTTATTTTTCCCGCCATGGCCATCATGGGATTAAAATTCATAGCGGTAGCATTGTAGATTAAATTTCCTTCGGTGTCTCCTTTCCAAGCTTTAACAATGGCAAAATCAGCAGTAAGCGCTTGTTCAAGAATATGGGGTTTATTATTAAATACTCGAATTTCTTTCCCTTTTGCGACCTCTGTTCCGTAACCCGCCGGGGTAAAAAAAGCGGGTATTCCTGCCCCCCCAGCACGACAACGTTCGGCTAAGGAACCCTGAGGGATCAAATCAACCTCCAGTTCTCCAGAAAGCATCTGTCGCTCAAATTCGTCGTTTTCCCCCACATAGGAACTTATCATTTTCTTTATTTGTTTTGCTTGAAGCAGCAATCCTAGCCCATAATCATCAACGCCCGCGTTGTTGGAAATACAGGTTAAATTTCGAACACCCATTTTAACCAGTTCTTTTATGGAGTTTTCCGGTATGCCACAAAGACCAAACCCACCAATCATGAGCGTCATCCCGCTTTCAATGCCCTCGAGGGCTTTCGCTACATGGGGATGTACTTTGTTCATTTAGCAATGCTGGTTAAAATAATACATCGGTTTCATCCGCTGCTTCAGGGTTTGGGGCATCAGAACAGTCGTAAGCTTTAGGATCGTAGTTAGGAGGCTCGTCAAAATCTCGGGTTGACAGAGAAAGTATGGGGTCTTTGTAAGCTTGCTGCATGTAATATCCATAAATAGGCAGGGCCATGCGCGCTCCTTGTCCAAAAGCCATCGATTTAAATCTTACTGTTCGGTCTTCTGCGCCCACCCATACCCCGGTTACCAGATCTGGAGTAATTCCAACGAACCATCCATCGGAATTATTTTGGGTTGTTCCTGTTTTACCAGCGGTTGGAGGAATGGGCCCGTATTTACCGCTTCGTAAGCTGCCTCCGGTTCCTTGGTTTATTACCCCCTTCATCATTTTTAATATTTCATAGGCTACGGTAGCATTTAGTGCTTCGTCGGTGTATGGTGTACTTTCGTAAATGATTTTTCCGTTGCGATCCTCAATTCGCTCTATGGTGGTGGGACGATTGTATTCACCGTTATTGGCAAAAATACATTGTGCACCAACCAACTTAATGAGCGAAAGATCCATGCTTCCTAAACACATAGAGGGAACTACATCATTGGGATTGAGGGTTATCTCAACTTTGCGCAATAGTTTTTCAATTTCAAAAGGACCGCCGGATTTATTGGCAGAATTGAATTTGCCCATTCGCGCCATAACCGCCACAGTGGTTGGATTTGACGAAAGGGCAATTCCCATTTTAACGTTTCGTGCCACTTCTCCTCTTGGACAATATCTGCCCACCACGTTGTTGTTATTATCCACTAAGTCAACGCAATATTCGCCTGGACTGAAGGTAGTACATGGGTTTACGACGTTAAGCGAAAGAGCAGCGGCGTAAACAAAGGGTTTGATGGTTGATCCAACTTGACGGGTGCCCTGACGAACATGATCGTAGGAAAAGTGTTTGAAATTCACCCCTCCAACCCATGCTCGAACGAATCCCGTCTGAGGCTCGATGCTAACGAGCCCCGCGTGTAAAAAGGCTTTGTAGTACCGAATCGAATCGTTTGGACTCATCACCGTATCAATTTCACCTTTCCACGAAAAAACACGCATTTGAGTCGGAGTATCAAAGGATGCAACAGCCTCTTGTTCGCTCATTCCTGCATTTATGAGCGTCTTATACCGGCCTGAATTTTTTCGCGCACTATTCATGAGTGTTTGTACAACTTCGCTGGAAATTTGATTGGAAAAAGGATAGTTTTTAAGCCCTCGGTTGTTGTTGTTAAATGCCGGCTGTAAGTATTCTTTAATGTGTTTTTCAACGGCTAATTCAGCGGCTTTTTGAAGGCGCGTATTGAGGGTGGTATATATTTTTAAGCCATCCCGATAAATGTCATAGGCTTGACCGTCTTCTCGAACGTATTTCAGGGTACCGTCCTCTTTTTTCTTTAACAAGATATCCGTGATTTCTTGTCGTAAAACTTCTCGAAAGTACGGGGCCATACCTTCTTTATGATCGACGGATTGGTAATTGATGGTCACCGGAACTTTTATTAGGTGATCGTATTCTTCACGGGTTAATTTGTACGACAAAGAGGCGTTTCCTTTTTCGCTATTTCTCAACCATTGATACAATACTTGATTTCGACGATTCACGGATCTTAAAGAGTCTTTGGTTTTTGCCTCTTGCATGTCTACATAGCGCACGTTTTCTGGGGCAATCCCTAGACGGCGGCTTATGAGTTTGCGGTAATTTTTAATTTGATAGGTGTAGGGATTGTACAACGCGGGGTTTTTACACATCCCCACAAGCATGGCGGCCTCCTCTTTTTTCAAATGTTTAGGGCGCTTATTAAAATATACTTTAGCAGCATTTTCGATGCCCACAGCATTGTAAAGAAAATCGAATTGATTGAGGTACATGGTTATAATTTCTTCTTTGGTATACCTCGATTCGAGACGTGTTGCAATGATATTCTCTCGTGCTTTTTCGTTGAGTCGTCTAAATTTACCTATCAGTCCTCCTCGCTGCGATAAAAGGGTTTCACCGTTAGCCCTCGCAATTTCTTCCCGCTGTCGCTGTTGCAGCGTGAATAATAACTTGGCTAATTGTTGGGAGATAGTAGAAGCACCGCCCGCTCTTCCCAAAGAACCGAAAGATCGGACAATCGACTTAAAATCTACGCCAGAATGTTCTTTAAAGCGTTCGTCTTCTGTGGAAATCAGGGCATCGAAAACGAAGGGGGAAATGTTTTTAAATTCTGCGCTGGTGCGATTAACCATCCAATAGCGCCCCAGGGTATCTCCCTCCTCTCCGAGGATTAAGGATGCCTGTAATTCCGGAGGGTTGTCCAACATTGAAATGGGAGGTAAATCGTCTTCCGATTGCAACACTAATAATCCTAGAACAAACATGAAGGGGAATAACGAAACGACCCAAAAAATGCGCGTATACCTTTTTCGGAGGCTTTCAGTGAGCATAATGCAATGATTTAGTTCAAAAATACAATTTATCTAAGAACATCCTTGCGTTGACTGTCGAGTTTTAGGAGAATAAACACCATGGTTGTAAAAGACAGAATGGAGGATCCGCCGTAACTCATCAACGGCAATGGAATGCCAATTACTGGCGCAAGACCAATGTTCATTCCCAAATTAATGGCAACGTGGTAAAAGAAAATCATTCCTACGCAATAGGCATAAATCCTAAAAAAAACGGATCGCTGCCTTTCGGCAATATAAAAGATACGCAGGATGATGAACATATAAAGGCAAAGCAATAAAAACGTTCCTATAAAACCCCACTCCTCTGAAAACGGGCAAAATATAAAATCGGTTTCACTTTCAGGAACATGGTTGGATCTCACGCTTGAAACAGACGCCTGCAAAAAGCCTTTGCCGTAAAGTCCTCCTGAACCAACGGCAGCCATTGCGCGATTTCTGTTGTAGTCAGCACCATTTGGATCTTCTTTCAGTCCTAATACGAGTTCAATCCTATTTTTTTGATGTTCCTTGGCAAGATTATTAAAAATAAAAGAGATGCTGTTGACTAAAATAATGGCAAAAACATAAGTGCTTAAAAGCACAAAAAGGTTGTTTTTTCGATATCTCGTATAACCTAAGCGATAAATTAAAACAAAGAAAATTACGGCGAGAATCGTTATGATACTGCACAACAACTGCCCTCCGGATAAAGAACCTCCTAAAAACGGATAGGTGGAACCGGATAAATAGAGGCTTAACAAACTAATTATCAATACAAAGAAGAGAAAAGGAATAAAATGGGCGCCTAGCCATGTCGTTTTAAAACGAACGACCCGAAAACTATTTATAAAGTTTAAGAAGAGGGGATCAAAAGACACCCCCTCCCGATAAAATACAAATAAGAAGGAGCTGAAAACCAACAAGGTTCCCGCATCAGGTTGTAGCGCAACGAGAACACTGGGAATAAAGACGATGATGAGCAGACTGAAAATTGTTCGGGCATTTTGCAGTTTAAGATTTATTTGATCTATTGTTTTAGCAAGGAATAAAGCGGTGGAAATTTTGGCGAATTCTGCCGGTTGAACGCCCAACCCTCCAATTCCCAACCAAGCTCTTGCCCCATTTATGGGGGGCATGAACAGGACAACGATAAGCAAAAGGAGAGATATAAGATAAATAATTTCAGCAAACTTTCGGTAGATGTCCGCGTCAATTAACAGCAATAATAAACCGATAAACAAGGAAGCGCTGATCCAAATTAATTGTTTACCATATTTTTCACCAAAGGAGAAAATTGATGGGGAATTAGGGTTATAAGTGACCGAGTAAACAGTGGCCATTCCAATAACAATGAGCAACAATACAGCAACTAATAAGGGGATATCGAGGTTGGCAAAAAGTCGTTCTTTTGTTCGCATTAATGGGTTCCAACTAATGAGGTGTTCTTGATATAGTCTTCTGTTTCCAGATTTGAAATCGACTTTTTTAGGTATTTTTCCAGCATTAAGCCAGCGATTGGAGCGGCCCACACCCCTCCTGCGCCAGCATTTTCAACGAATACCGCTAAGGCAATTTTTGGATCATCTTTCGGGGCAAAAGCAATAAATACGGAGTGGTTTTTTTTATTCTTGCCATTTTGAACGGTCCCTGTTTTTCCGCAAACAATGAACGCATCATTTCTTGCCTGCTTCCCCGTTCCTCCTGCCTCATATACAACCTTTCGCATGCCTTCAATAACCACTTCAAAATGTTCTTGGTTAACCGATACCTTATGTTTTTTAAGGTATTCCTTTCGGGGTCCGGATTTGCCTACCGATTTTACAAAATGAGGGGTAATAAACCACCCTCTGTTTGCAATCATGGCCGCAATGTTGGCCATTTGAAGGGGGGTTAATTTTATTTCCCCCTGACCAATAGCTATGGAACAAATGGTGGCAAAAGCCCAATTTCCTTTACCTAAATAGCGGTTATAGTAGTTGGAATTAGGAATTAAGCCTCCTCGCTGAGCAGAAAAATCGACATCAACATTGAGTTTTTTACCAAGACCAAAAGACGACATATAACTATGCCAAGTATCTAAACCGATAGCGGCATCTTGCGCGTTGTTTTCCGTTTTATTGGGTTGTATTACCTTTCGAACCGCTGCATAGAAATAAGGATTGCACGAGTATTGAATGGCTTTTGGTACTGAAGTTGCAGTAGGATGATCGTGACAACCTACGACCGATTTATTACAAGAGAAAGAACTGTTGGGGCGGATTTTTCCTTCTTGTAAGCAAATCAACGATTGCAACAATTTAAAAATTGAACCCGGAGGGTATTCTGCCTGGAGAGGACGGGCAAAAAGTGGAAGATGTAGGTTATTATTTAAAGTAGGGTAGTTTTTACGGATGTTTTTCCTCCCAGAAAGCAGGTTTGGATCATAACTGGGCGCTGAAACCATGGTCAGAATTTCCCCGCTTTTAGGTTCAATGGCAACGATACATCCTTTTTTGTTTTTCATTAAGGATTCTCCGTATGCCTGAAGCTCTATATCTAATCCCAACTTTAAGTAGGGAGAGGGCTTGGCTAGGGTATCATATTTTTTATTTGCATACGGTTTGATTTCGTGGGCTGTGGCATCGGTAACAACAAATTTTACGCCCTTGGTTCCGCGGAGTACGTCCTCGTAAGAGCGCTCGATTCCGGACCGACCAATGTTCATTCCCGGCCTGTAAAAAGCATCTCTTTCGACCTCATCTCGGGTTACCTCGCTCATATATCCGAAAATATTTGCGGCATTCGGATAGGGATAAAACCGCGTTCCTACAGGTTCCTCATAGATTCCGCCGTTATAATCTCCCAAATGCGGTGCGATTTGTGTAATTTCTTCAAGGGATAAATCTTTAATGAAGGGATAAGGGCGATCTTTTCTGAAATTAGATTCCCGTTTTCCTGAGGCGGGATTTAAGTAATAGCCTTCATTTTCTTTAATTTCCATTAGCCGTCGAGCCACCTCGGATTCATTCCAACCAATAAGTTTGGCGAACGATAAGGTATCAAAATCGTGCAATTTGGATTCTACCACCATTAAGTTATACGAGATTTGATTGATCACAATTTTTTTCCAATTGCGGTCATATATTGTTCCCCTTGGAGGGACAATTTCGCGTCGTTTTTCGGCAATTTGAGCGGCTCTTCTTGTCCATGAATCGTCAATTAATTGCATGTAAGCGATACGGGAAGTAAATAAAATAGCGGTAAAAAGCACAAGACCGAGGAGCAAGTATTTTCTGTTTTCTAAACTCATGAAAGGCTTTGCTTGGGGAAGAAAAGTTGCACGATTAATGCTATGATAAAACTAAAAAATAAACTAAAAAGGCCATTCCTTAAAATTAAAAACCATTCGCTTAACCGAAAAATTTCTATGAAAAAAAACCAAAAGATGTAGATAAAAAGCAGTGCCCCATAACTGAAAATAAACCACGTCCAACCCATATCGAACAGAATGGGGGTTTTTAATATATCGTATCCTTCTTTGGGGGTGAAAGTACGGAATATCAGGGGGCGGAGGTAAGCGAAAAGAACTAAAGAAGAAGCATTCAGTCCATAACTGTTCATAAGGCTATCCGCAAGAAGCCCCAAGATAAAACCAAGGGCCATAAGCGTAAAAACATTGGTTTGAAAGGGCAAGAGCATAATAAACAAAGGCAAAAGAAAGAGTTGTATACCAAAGCCGAGATCTACTTTTCGAGCAAGAAAAACTTGAAGAAATAAAAAAATACAGAATAAAAAGACATATCGGATATATGTTTTCATGGGCTATTCTAAGTTATCTTTTGGCACAGACTGTTGTAATTGCTCAAGTTCATCTATTATCAGAGAATTAACGATATATACGCAGTGAACGTTTTTTAAGTCTTCCTTGAAAAGAAGTCGGATGTCCCATAGGGATTGATTTTCAATTCTTTCTTTAGCTTGAACTTTTCCAAGAAGCAATCCTTTGGGAAAAATCCCTGTGGATCCCTGGGTTCTGACTTCGCTCCATTTAGGGATATTAACATCCGTAGAAACACCGGTTATGCTTCCGATCCTTGGATTCATACCATTCCATTTTAAAATGCCCCGGATTTCTTTTTTACCAATTATTACATCAATGTTGATGTCGGATGTAAGTACCGATTTAATTAAACTATAATTTTCGCCCACTTTAAAAACTACCCCGACAATTCCGTTATCCGAAATGACACCCATTCCCTTTTTTATACCATGAATATTACCCGCATTAATGGTGAAATAGTTATTTCTTCGATCGACAGGCGCACTAATTACTTTTGCAGGAATAAAACGAAAACTTTGTTGATACAGCGTGTCATTTTTTTCTATTGTTGGCCGCTGAAGTTGATAATAATTATCGAAACTTACGCCCCTAAGTTGTGCATTTTCTTGCTGCAGCGCTTCGTTGATTGCTGAAAGTTGGAAGTAATTGTAGAGATCATTTTCCCAGGAAAGAAATTGGCCGGTGATTTTTGCCGCACCCGTAAAAAAAACACTTCTGGGGTAGGTGACAAATTGGAAATAAAGCAGAAAGCTGAGGGTTTGTAGTACAAGAAAACCTAAAAAAACACGAAAACGAATTAAAAAAGCAAACAGGTTCTGCATTTTGCAAAATTAAAAAAGGAGAAGATAATATAGCACTAATCCTTGATTAGGAATTGATATCGACCAATATTTTTCAAGGCGATACTGGTTCCTAGGGCAACGGCGCGCAAAGGGTTATCCGCAACGTGCACAGGTAGTTTTGTTTTTTCTTGAATTCTCAAGTTCAACCCCCTTAACATGGATCCCCCTCCGGCAAGATATATTCCCGTTTTGTAGATATCCGCGCTCAATTCGGGTGGCGTAGAAGCAAGAGCGCTGAGTATGGCTTCCTCAATTTTGGCAATGGTTTTGTCCAGCGCAACGGCAACCTCATCATGGGTAATAAGAATTTCTTTAGGAATTCCCGATAAGAGGTCTCTTCCACGTACGGCAAAGGGCGGTGGAGGGTCTTCAAGAACCGGAATAGCTGCGCCCGCTTCAATTTTGATCTGTTCCGCCGTGCGTTCCCCGATGAGAATGTTATGTTGTCTGCGCATGTATTCCTCAATATCGTTCGTAAAGTCGTCTCCGGCGATTCGAATGCTTTTATCCGAGACAATGCCCCCAAGGGCAATTACGGCAATTTCTGAGGTTCCCCCTCCGATGTCAATAATCATGTTTCCGGTTGGCTCCTCGACATCGATACCGATGCCAATGGCCGCAGCCATTGGTTCATGAATGAGATAGACCTCTTTAGCTCCGGCATGTTCAGCTGAGTCGCGAACTGCCCTTTTTTCCACCTCGGTAATGCCTGAAGGTATGCAAATCACCATTCTTAGTGTCGGTTTAAACAAGGTGTTACCGGAGTTGATCATCTTGATCATACCCCGTATCATTTGTTCGGCACTGTTGAAATCGGCAATAACACCGTCTTTTAACGGACGGATGGTCTCAATGAGTTTGTGCGTTTTACCATGCATCTGTTGGGCTTTCCTTCCGATAGCGACAATTTTACCGGATTGAATGTCTTTGGCAACAATAGAGGGCTCATCAACAACAACTTTATCGTTCCAGATAATTAAGGTGTTAGCTGTCCCTAAATCAATAGCAATTTCTTGCGTTAAAAAACTAAATAAACCCATGGATAACGCTAGCGTCAAAAATTCTCTTCGAAGTTATGGAAAAAGATTGAAAAGAAAAATTAATGTTTAAAATGGCGATAGCCCGTGAAAACCATAGATATCTTGAGGCGGTCACACGCTTCGATGGATAAATGATCCTTGATTGAGCCTCCCGGTTGAATAATGGCTTTTATTCCCTCTTTAGCCGCAATTTCTACACAATCGGGAAAGGGAAAAAAAGCGTCGCTGGCCATTACGGCACCGCTCAAATCAAATCCGAACTTTTTAGATTTTTCAACGGCTTGTTCGAGAGCATCCACGCGAGATGTTTGTCCTGTACCACAAGCAAGTAATCGACCGTTTTTGACCAATGCAATCGCATTGGACTTCGTGTGTTTTACAACAGTGTTCGCCACGATTAAATCGGCTTGCTCTTGGGAACTTGTGGGGCGTTGGCTTTTCAAGATTAAGGAGTCTTTCCCCACAATAACGCTGTCTGAATCCTGAATTAAGGTTCCGTTCAGAATCGACCGGATTTGCTGTTGAGGCCATTCCACGGGCTTTATTTTGAGCATGATACGATTTGGTTTTTCTTGAAGCAAGGCATAGGCCTCTGGGTGGAAATCGGGCGCCATTAGAATTTCAAAGAACAGCGAGTTTAATGATTGAGCGCTTGGCATGTTGATGGGTCGATTGGCTATTAAAACCCCTCCAAAAGCGCTTACTGGGTCGGATTCAAGGGCCCAAGCATAAGCTTGTTCTAAGGTCTTTGCAAGCGCTAGCCCACAAGGATTGTTGTGTTTAATAATAGCAAAAAACGGGACCTCATCGGAAAAATCTTTCATCAATCGCCATGCGGCGTCGATGTCTAAAAGGTTATTATACGATAATTCTTTTCCGCTGAGTTGATCAAAAAGCAAATTTAGGTCTCCGTCAAAAGTTGCTTTTTGGTGAGGGTTTTCGCCATAGCGAAGGGTTGTAGAGTGCGGCGATTCTTTTTGAAAATAGTGTTGTATGGCTCGATCGTAGGCTTGTGTTCTTGCAAAGGCCTCCCCGGCCCACTGTTTTCGGTTTTCCCGTTCTGTGCTTCCGCACGAGGCGGAAAGTTGTTGGATTAAGGCGGGATATTGTTCGATAGAGGAAATTACGGCCACATCCGTGAAATTTTTTGCCGCTGCTCGAAGAAGCGACACCCCGCCAATATCTATTTTTTCTATGATATCCGTTTCGTCTTGGGTTGATTTTACAGTTTCCTCAAAGGGGTAAAGGTCCACTATTACAAGATCAATATTGGGAATTTGGTGTTTTACTAAAGTCGATTGGTCTTCTTTTTCATCTTTTCTATTGAGTATTCCACCAAAAATTTTAGGATGCAGCGTCTTGACACGCCCCCCCAGTATTTCCGGAAATGCTGTAATTTCCTCTATTGGAGTTGCTGGAATTCCGAGCTGACGGATAAACGTAAAGGTTCCACCCGTTGAATAAATGAGTATTTCCAGGCTGTGAAGCAATTTCACCAACGGAGCAAGACCGTCTTTATGGTAAACCGATATTAAAGCCGATTTTATCCGGATGCAATTAGCCATGATTTCAGATTTCTGTACTTAGCCAGAACACATATCGCAGCTGTCGGAATTTTGTAAGGAACAGGCTACTTGCGCTTGTTGGTCTTCTTCGGTTGGTTGAGGCTCCTCTATAACCCGCTTATCAATGGTAAACTTAATGGCATCAGTGGCTGCTTTGGTTCTTAAATAATACATCCCTGTTTTTAAGCCCTTTTCCCAGCCGTAGAAATGCATGGAAGTTAATTTTCCAAAATTGGCATTTTCCATAAAAATATTTAAGGATTGGCTTTGACAAATGTATGCGCCCCTGTCCGCTGCTTGATCTAAAATCGCTTTTTGTGAAATTTCCCAAGCGGTTTTGTACAAGTCTTTGATGTGCTCAGGGATCTCAGCAATATGTTGAACGGAACCATTTGCGGCCATAATTTTTTGGCGCATTTCAGGATTCCAGAGTTCTGCTTTTACCAAATCTTTGAGCAGGTGTTTGTTAACAATAATAAATTCCCCCGACAGCACTCTTCGCGTGTAAATGTTGGAGGTGTAGGGTTCAAAACATTCGTTGTTACCTAAAATTTGAGCCGTGGAAGCTGTTGGCATTGGTGCGAGCAATAGGGAATTTCGAACCCCGTGTTTTTTAACTGCCGCTTTTAAAGCAGCCCAATCCCATCTTTTTGTGGGGACTACACCCCAATGATCAAATTGGAAGATGCCCTTAGATACAGGAGAACCTTTGAATGTTGAGTATGGACCGTCTTGGACGGCAAGATCCTTCGATGCAGTCATTGAAGCAAAATAAATGGTCTCAAAAAGCTCTCGATTCAGAGTACGCGCTTCTTCTGATTCGAAGGGATGACCCATTAAAATGTAGGTGTCTGCCAACCCTTGTACCCCAATTCCTATGGGGCGATGTCGGAGGTTAGAATTCTTCGATGCCTCAACTGGGTAATAATTTTCATCGATCACCTTGTTTAAATTGAGGGTTATCTGATAGGTGACTTCGAATAATTTATCGTGGTCGAAGTTCCCGTTTTCCGTAATGAATTTTGGAAGCGCTATTGAGGCGAGGTTACACACCGCGATTTCGTCAGGAGCGGTATATTCAATTATTTCCGTACAGAGGTTAGAGGATTTGATGGTTCCTAAATTCTGTTGGTTGGATTTGGCATTTGCCGCATCTTTATACAACATGTAGGGCGTACCGGTTTCAATTTGAGATTCCAAAATTTTGAACCATAAATCTTGCGCATTGATGGTTTTCCTCCCCCGCCCTTCTTGTTCATAACGCTCATACAATTCTTCAAAGGCCTCACTATGGGTATCCGACAATCCCGGGCACTCTTTGGGACACATTAAGGTCCATGTACCATTGGCCTTAACCCGCTTCATAAACAGATCGGGAATCCAAAGGGCATAGAATAAATCTCGCGCCCGCTGTTCTTCTTTTCCGTGATTTTTCTTTAAGTCAAGAAAATCAAAGATATCGGCATGCCAGGGCTCTATGTATATGGCGAATGAGCCTTTTCGTTTGCCCCCGCCTTGGTCTACGTATCGCGCAGTATCATTGTAAACCCGTAACATAGGAATGATGCCATTGGAAGTTCCGTTTGTGCCTTTAATGTAGGACCCCGTAGCTCTAATATCATGAATAGACAAACCAATACCTCCCGCAGATTGTGAAATTTGAGCGCAAGAAGTTAAGGTATCGTAAATTCCTACAATGCTGTCTTCTTTCATGGTGAGAAGAAAGCATGAAGACATCTGAGGCTTTGGCGTTCCTGCGTTGAAAAGGGTTGGTGTTGCATGGGTGAACCACCCCTCGGACATTAAATTATACGTTTTGATGGCCGACGCGATGTCGTTTTTGTGAATTCCCAGGGAAACGCGCATCAGCATGTGCTGAGGACGTTCCGCAATTTTTCCATCGAGTTTTAACAGGTAGGAACGCGTCAGCGTTTTAAACCCAAAATAATCGTAGCGAAAATCACGATCATAAATAATGCTAGAGTCAAGGGCTTCTTTATTTTCCTGGATCGTTTGATAAACGTCCTCTGCTAAAAGCGCGGCGTTTTGTCCTGTTTTTGAGTCGGTGTAATGGTAAAGGTCAGACATGACTTCCGAAAAGGATTTTTTCGTCTCGCGATGTAGATTTGAAACAGCTATTCTTGAGGCAAGCAACGCATAATCAGGGTGCTCCGTCGTTTTAGCAGCGGCAACTTCTGCAGCTAAATTATCCAAATCGGTGGTCAACACCCCGTCGTATAGCCCTTCGATGACTTTGATGGCAACCGATTCCGGAGAAACGATAGGATCTAGTCCGTAACACATTTTCACTACGCGAGCTGTGATTTTATCAAATTTTACGGCTTCTTTACGTCCGTTACGTTTCAAAACATACATTTTCTTCGCTGTTTGTAGAGTTAAAATTCTTCGTTTAAACTGAACCGGTTTAATTCTTTTTCCCCTAAGACATTTGCTTTTTGGTATTCACCAACTCGCCGTTCGAAAAAGTTTGATTTTCCCTGTATTGAAATCATTTCCATGAAATCGAAAGGGCAGGAAACATTATAGATGCGCTTATTCCCCAGTTCAACCAAAAGACGATCAGCCACAAATTCAATGTACTGGCTCATTAAGTCGCTATTCATCCCAATCAATTTAACAGGAAGTGCTTCGGTAATAAATTCTTTTTCGATGGCTACAGCGTCTCGGATAATTTCCTCAACTTGCGATTTGTCCAATTTGTTCACCAGGTGATGGGAATATAAAAGGCAAGCAAAGTCGCAGTGAAGGCCTTCGTCTCGAGAAATTAATTCGTTTGAAAAGCACAGACCGGGCATAAGGCCTCGTTTTTTCAACCAGAAAATGGAGCAAAAAGATCCCGAAAAAAAGATCCCTTCAACCGCCGCAAAAGCCACTAAACGCTCCGCAAAAGATCCTTTTTCAATCCACCGGAGAGCCCATTCGGCTTTTTTCTTAACGCAGTCCAAGGTGTCGATAGCGTTAAACAGGGTTGCCTTTTCTTTTGAATCCTTAATATAGGTGTCAATCAATAAAGAATAGGTCTCGGAATGGATGTTTTCAATGGCAACTTGAAATCCATAAAAAAACTTGGCTTCCGTGTATTGAACCTCTGATAAAAAGTTCTCTGCCAAATTTTCGTTCACGATGCCGTCAGATGCCGCGAAAAATGCTAAAACGTGTTTGATAAAGTGTCGTTCATCGTCGTTCAATTGGCCCCAGTCCGTTAAGTCTTGCGATAAATCAATTTCTTCTGCCGTCCAAAAACTTGCTTCAGCTTTCTTGTAGAAACTCCAAATATCATTGTGCTCTATCGGAAATAACACAAAACGGTTTTTATTTTCCCTTAAAATCGGCTCCATATTATGTTTAAATTATTTACAATTATTTAATAAATTTTTACTCTCGCGTTGAGTAAAACAACACCTAGCCTCAAACGTTGAGGTTTTGGGATAGCTATAAAAATTACTTAACCTTTCGAGTTCTACACCAGCAATTTAGTCGCACAAAATCCGTTCTTGAAAGGTGTACAAAGGTTCGAAAAAAAATCGATCTTTTAACAGCCTCTTAATGTTAAATTTTGACCCTAAAATTACATGGTGCCCTCACAATTCATACTACGCCTATGTTTAACGATTTTATCAACAATCAAAAAAGTTATTAGACCTTTTAAACATAGGCAAGTCCCCAACGCAACCTCTTCACTAACCATTGCCTTCGAGGGTAAATTTCCAAAATAAAAAAAGGAGATTTCAAGAAAGGGAAGGTTCCTTTTTAACACGTTATTGTTCACTTGTCAAAATTCCTTTATTCTATCGTTATTTTATGAGAAAATATTTTTTTAATCGGCTCCTTCATGTTTTTTTTCCATCACGATGTTGGCATTGCACGGAGGAATTAATAGCCGAAGAAAAATTCTTGTGTTGCTATTGTGACCAAGAGCTTGAGCGCGTTTATTACGGCCCTATTAACGTGCATCTTCTAGAGGAAATAGATTGTTATGGTCTCTATTTTTATGAGGAAAAATCGTTAGTTCAAAAATTGATTCATGGATTGAAGTATGGCCATATTAAACAACTGGGATTCGAATTGGGATTTCGTTTAGCAGCCACCTTGCCTAAGTCTTGTTTGCCTCAATTAATCCTACCCGTTCCCATTACGCCACGTAAATGTTTGGAACGGGGGTATAATCAGAGTGAATGGATAAGTAAAGGATTTCAAGCCTGTACCGGAGTTAGGATGAACGTAAAATTATTGAAACGAATCAAAAATACTCCGAGCCAAACGCAACTTAGCAAGCGCGAACGTCAGAAAAATGTGGATGGGGCATTTAAATTGGCCCAGCCTCTCCCCCCAGGCATAAACCACGTAGGCATAATTGATGACGTTTTAACTACGGGAGCAACCCTCCAACAGGTAGTTAAGGTTTTAAACGCAGCTTATCCTCATCTTCGTATCACTATCTTTGTAGCATCAATTGCAAGAGGATAAAATGAATCGCGTACTGATTGTCGGCGGAGGAGTTGCTGGAATTTCTTTGGCACATGCATTTACCAGAAAAGGAGTGGATATTAGGTTAATGGATGACGGAAAAAACGCCTGTTCATCGGTGGCTGCAGGAATTGTTAATCCTTTTTCATTTCGCAGAACGCTATTGACCTGGAACGCTTGTCCCTATTACCAGGAGGCCTATGATTTTTACACGGAAATGGAGCGGAGGCTCCAAATTCAAATTTGTTTTCCGATCGAAATCAGGAGAATTTTCAGCTCCCAAGAGGAAGCATCTGTTTGGAACCAACGATTTAGCGATCCTAGTTTCAATTCTTTTATGATCCCGATTGATGACAAGGATGAGCAGTATTTGCCTTTTGGTTCCGGTAAGATAAAGGGTTTTTGGGTGGATGCCGCATTTTTTGTGAAGATTAACCAAGGGTATTTTGATCAGCAGGGAAAGTTGATTCCGGAATCTTTTTGTTCCGATCTTTTTTTTCCGGAGGAACGTCGATACAGGGGAGAAACGTACAGTAAAGTCATTTTTGCCCTCGGATATAGAAATAAAGAATTGCCGTGGTTTCGAGAAGTTCCTGTTCAATCGACACAAGGGGAGGTTCTCACGGTTGCTTGGGACAACTTCGATGAGAACACCTCGATACATCGAAAAGTATACGCCCTTCCGGTTAAAAAGGGCGTGTTTAAAATCGGGGCGACATATCGATGGAATACCGAGGAATTGGCCACCTCTGAAGTGGCCCGCAAAGAATTATTAAGCAAATTTCGACAAATTTCGAACGACGCGGTTGATGTGATGAATCAAGAAGTGGGGATCAGGCCTACATCTCCCGACCGGCGGCCTTTTATCGGAGAACATCAATCTTACAAAGGGATTTATTTGTTCAACGGTTTGGGAACAAAAGGATATTTGACGGCACCCCCTTTGGCACAGCGATTTGTAGAAGGGCTTGATAAGTTCCAACAAGAATCCTTATCCGTTAATCCTTATCGGTTTAATCGGTCATAAACTTTCTGTATTTTTGCAAAGGATGAACTCAACAACGGCTAAAACGATCCGCTACGACTTGGCGTATTTGCGTCTTGCCTTAAATTGGGC
>VGMY01000006.1 GCA_016866255.1 Bacteroidota bacterium
AGGTTCCTGCAAAAAGGTTGTTGAGATCTTGGGTAAGGGCTCCGTTGGACCACGCATACGAATAAGGAGGGGTGCCAAAGGAAGGAGTAAGGTTAACGCTCCCGTTATTACCACCAAAACAGGTAACGTTCGCGTTAGCAAAGGCCAACGAAAGACCATTGGCAGGTTGGGTAATCAATACTGTCTGTGTATCGATGCATCCCGCTGCGTCGGTAATCGTAACATTGTAGGGTCCTGCTGGTATACCCGTTAAATCCTCCGCGCTGGAACCGTTCGTCCAAGCAAATGTATACGGTGCTAAGCCACCCGATACGCTTAAATTTATTGCTCCTGTGCTGGTGCCAAAACAGGTAACATGGCTTTGTAAATACGAACTTGTCAGCGCACCTGGGGGTTGAGATATCGAGTCAATAATATAGACACTGCAACCGTTGGCGTCAGTCACGGTAACAGAGTAATTTCCAACAGCGAGATTTGATAGGTTTTGCTGATTAGAGCCAGTATTCCAAGAGAATGTGTAAGGCAATGTACCTCCACTTACCGTTAGGGTAATTGAACCCGAAAAATCGCCGTAACATGCGATGTCATTATGCGATGAAATAACTACTAAGGCACTATCGGGCTGGGTAATGGTTTGGCTTAGGAAAAGTCCGCAACCGATAACATCGGTGACATTCACAAAATAATTCCCTGAGCTTAAATTGTAAAGGTCTTGCATCACGCTTCCGTTCGACCATTGGTAGTAATAGTTTGGATTTCCGCCCGATACGCTCAAATCAATAAAACCATCGGCACCACCAAAGCAATTGACATTGCCAAAAGTGTTGCTTAGCGCCATTCCATTCGAGGGATCTATCAATGGTATGCTGAATGGAATTTGACATCCATTAGCGTCTAACACGAGTACGGTATAGGTTCCCGCGAACAGGGTATCGATATCTTGTGTTGTTTCACCATTGTCCCATTGATAGGTATAACCAGGGACTCCTCCTGCCACGGTTAAATCAATACTACCTGTAGTTCCGCCAATGCAGGAAGGATTGATATGCGTTTCGGAAATCACCAAAGCATTTGGGGGTTGTGAAATGGTGGTTACCAAGGTGTCGGTGCAAAAATTAGCATCGGTAACCACTACGCTGTACGTTCCCGCGGCTAATCCGGCAATATCCTGAGAGATTGCGGCATTGCTCCAGCTGTAGGAATAGGCAGGCGTTCCACCTGAAACCGTTAAATCAATCGAACCCGTAGCAAATCCATTACAAAGCACATCTTGATGCGTTTCGGATAATACGATTGGTACGGAGAGATCAATCAGGGTTTGCGAAATGGAGTCTGAACACCCGTTGGCATCTTGCACCACGACGGAGTAGGTTCCTGAAGGGATGTTGTTTAAATCCTGACTTACTTGATTGTTGGACCACAAATAGCTGTAAGGGAGCGTTCCACCGATTGGCGTTAGGTCAATGGTACCCGTTGCCGCCCCAAAGCAAAAGATATCTGTATGAGTGACCGAAACCGATAGCGGTGAAAGGGGTTGTCCAACAAAGTAACTTCCGCTTAAAGGACAACCGTTGGCATCTAACACATTTACGCTGTAATTCCCAGTAGATAAACCCGAAATAATTCCGGTGGTTGCTCCATTACTCCAAACGTAGGAATAGGGAGGAGTTCCACCTGAAACCCCCATGTTGATCGCCCCGGTACTACCGTTAAAGCAAGCCACCGGAGTAATCACCGCAGAATTGGTGAGTGGAGCAGCAGGTTGATTTACCACAACAGAGAACTGTCCAATGCAATTGTTGGCGTCGGTAATGAAAACGGTATAGACCCCAAAAGGGAGGTTGCCAATGTCTTGGGTCGTTGCTCCAATATTCCATGAATACGTATATCCCGGTGTTCCACCTGTCACTGAAAGGTCAATGGAACCGGTGGCATCCCCGTAGCACCCCACATTGATATGCGTCTCGGACGGGGTGATGGGTTGCGCGGGCTGTAGCACGGTATCGCTGATAACTTGCGTACAGCCATTGATGTCGTTAACCGTAACAGTAAAGATTCCAGCGGGTAGATTGATGGCGTTTTGGTTGTTAGTGTTGTTCGACCAAGCAAAGTTGTATGGGAAAGTCCCTCCCGTCGCGCTCAGGGTAATGCTTCCGTTGAAACCGCCAAAGCAGGTCACATCCGAATGCGTTGTTGCTAACACAATGGGTGTTGGTTCGGTCAAAAATACGGTGTCATAGGCCAGGCAGCCGTTGGCATCGGTTACAATTACAGAATTGAACCCAATATTTAATCCTGTGGCGTTTGCGCTGGTTTGTCCGTTGGACCAAAGGTAAGAGTAGGGTGCGGTTCCACCGGAAGCAACAACAGAGGCAGTTCCGTCGGAAGCATTAAAACAACTGATTTGTTGACCGTTGTAATTGGAAGTGACGGCGGCATTGGCAATGAGTAAGGTGGGTTGCGTGATTTGATAGGAGGCCGAGGACTGGCAGGTGTTTCCGTCGATGACAGTTACGGTGTACTGCCCCGGAATAAGGTTGTTAATGGTCGAATTGGTTGATGCGTTATTCCATAAATACGTGTAGCTTGGGGTGCTGCTTGCTTGAACAGTGAGGGACCCGTTGCCAAAATTGAAACAGGACACATTGCTCAAATTAACCAAATTAATGGTAGGATTCGGGTGAACGACCACTGTGTCAAGTAAGTTGAAAAACGAACAAGAACTCCCGTTAAAGGTAATATTTAGCTGGTAGGTTCCCGCGTTGTTTGCACCAGCATTATAAATTACAGGGGCGGGTAAATTTGAGGAGAAAGCATTAGGACCAGACCAAGAATAAGAGGCGATCGGGCTGAATGGTACAAAAAACTGAAGGGAGTCGCCAAGGCAAATAGGGTCGTTGTGAGTTACAGTAGGAGGCGGACAATTTGAATTTATTACCAATTGATTATTCACATTGGTAGGACAACCGTTGGCGTCGTAAACATCGGAAAGACCATTATTAGTAAATGGATTATTCGATATATTTCCTGTACCGAAGATGTAGGCTTTGTTGGTTAAGGTACTGTCGCAGGAGAGCAATAAACAGTCAGTTACTACTTGCACTCGAAAACGAACAACGGCTGAATCTGTCCCGTTGGGGGAATTGATCATGGTGCCTCCCACCGCAGCATTAGCTCCAGTATTCACCCTGGCCTTAACAAAATGACCCGCAGCATCGTATTCGGCCTGATCATCCCCGCTAACATCGGTTTTTCCCCCGATGAAAGGACCGTTAACGTAGGTTATTGAACCAGGAACGTAGGTGGTTCGAATGTCTAATGTATCTACCATGAAGGTGTTATTGGAGACGTCACTTCCGATGTTCTTGCCAATCATGGTGTATTCCAATATATCGCCAGGCAACACCTGTCCACCATTTAAGTCCTGCACATACACGGAGGCACGAAGGTCGGGTTCGTAAATGTCAATCGCCGATGTAAAGGCTCGAGCTAAAATGTTTTCAGAGCTTGTGGTAACACGAATGGTGGCCGATGTTGCATTGTTGCCGATGTAATTTAGGGCGGAATTGTTCGGATAAAAAATACCCGCATCGTATCCTAAATTATTATTTTGACTTGGATTTCTATAGGGAGTAAGCACAGCATTGTCCGAAATGGTACTATTGAAGAAATTCGTCTGAGGATGAAGCGCGTCTGAAATGTTCACAAACGTTCCAGCACCGTTAAATTGCAACTGATCCCCTTGCGAATCCCGGTCACCATCTAAGCCTATCACCCCCAATTCAAAGGTAACGGGTCCCGTTGGAGGCGTTGTAAAGCCATTTATCGGTATGTTTAATGAATTCCCCGATGAAATATTCGCGAATCCATCGAATACCGTAAGGTTCCTCATGGATTGAAGAACGTTTTTATAGACGATGATTACGGACCAACCTGCCCAACGGTTTATTCCCGTTTCAGCTACTACATTCGCTACTGTAAATCGCGTATTGGTTCCTGAAGAGGTCAAAATAGAAGTAATGTTCTTAAAACAATAATAACTGGGATGCGCCCAAGATTGCCCTCCAATTGTAGGGACATCCAGGGTTTGATCTGCCGTCAGCGATTGATAAGCACCGCTGTTTAATTTTAGTCGAACCTGGTTTCGAGAAGCGTAATTCGGTGTATTGGCTGTTATTCGAGCGCTCCAATATAACCCTGCCCATAATATTTCAGAACAATTCGGAAGGGCTATGCTATCGCTGCTGGACATGAACGTGGTAGCATCGTTGTCAATATCCACATAGGACATATTAAAATCACCATTAGCATAGATCCCACTTGGTGGAACTTCATTTTTAGCGGTGGTACAATTGTTTGAGTTGGGGCAACTCAATGCCACATTGGAAACGAGTTTTATTCCTCCTTTGGCATTGGTTTGATAACGCACGCTGAAAGGAGCAACAATTTGACTGAAGCTAACATTCCAAAATCCGAGAAATATAAATAGTGGAATGTAAAATTGCCGTGTTTTTATCAAAGTTCTAGTTATTACGCAATACAACAAAGTTAACAATCCTCCTACGATAATAAAAAGAAATGGTTTGCTCGTAATGAGTTCTTTATAAGCGTAACTGGATGGAAACTGGGAGATGGTCCGAATATCCACCGAGGTATTTTGTAGCGCCGTAGGTCCTTTTCGGTTGTATTACTCCTTTATATTCTTCCATGAGAAAAGGAAAATTATGGATCATTCCAGAATTTTTAAGGACCCCTTTTTTCGTCCCAATGAAGTTGGGGCTAACATATATATGGTCCAAAATTCCCCATTCGTTGTTGTAATAATGCGTCCCTTTGGTGGGGCCACTTGCTGTCGTTATCATAGGATCTAATCGTTCATCCAATAGTTTAGGTCCCGCGTTCTCAGGGTAGTCGTTCAAATCACCCAATAACACGATCGGAAGACCGTTGGCTTTCTTCACGGAATCAATGAATTGACAAGCAATTTTAGCCGCTGCAACCCGCTTTACATCGCTTTCGTTGGTTCCTCCTCTGCGGCTAGGCCAATGGTTCACCATGACGTAAAACACCTGTTTTTTTGATTTAAATTGGGCCCATAGAATATCCCGGGTGGTAGCTTTGGTTTCTCCAGGTAAGATAAATCGGAGTTGGCTGTAGGCTAACAATTTAAGTTTGCTGCTATCGTAGATCATCGCAACGTCGATTCCACGAGCATCGGGGCTTTCAGCATGCAGCGCACCATAATTTTTAAAATCCCTTTGCTTCGCGATGATTGCCCGAACGACTTGTGCGTTTTCCACTTCAGAAAAACCGCAAATTAACGGTTTTCCCATGGCCAGCAATACCTCGCGGATGTGGGAGAGTTTCTCTTCGTATTTGAAACTATTCCATTCATTCTTGGCATTTGGTAAAAATTCAGCATCGTCATTAGGTCCGTCTATGGTATCGAACAGATTTTCCACATTGTAAAAGGCAATGGCCCTTGTCTTTTGGCCAAGGGCTTGCGTTAGGATTGTGACAAAAAAGATGGCTAGAATAGTTGTTAATATAAAACTACACGGGGGGTTTTTTTCTTTTCTCATCAGTACGCGCCAAAATAACGTTTCAAAAACCATTCAGTAAAAAAACAAAAAGCGATTAAAAGCAGGTATAACCAGGAATCTACCATATCCCAAAATTGGGTATTGATGCGTTCTATGGAGGTAATATCGCTACGCTTTTCAATACTATCTAAGGCCTTTTTGTAGGCTGAAAAGGGATAATAATTACCTCCCGACTGTTTGGAAAGTTGTTTAAGAACCCCATGATTCGCGGCATTAACACTTTTTTCCAAAGAAATATCCTCCACTAAAAAATCTCCCTCCTTTTTATAGGTTTTGTTTTCGTGAGTTGCTGTGGCAATCCAATGGTATTTTCCCGGTGCCAAGATTCCTAAATCTAAACTGTATCCTTGGTTGAGCACGCGGAATTGATGAACATATTTTTTACCATCCTTGGCCCGTAAACTGAGGCTTATTTTTGGGGTGGTTATGGCTTCTAAACTCGCGTTATAGAAATTGGCATTCACGCTTATGCGGTCGTTTTTCGAAAATCGTTTTTCGAATTTAACCGTCAATCCTATTCCTTCGCGTTTGACCAGCAGGTAGGCAAAAATTTTCAGAAAAATTTCGTTGAAGTGTTCGTGGTTTTTATTCTTCATGTAGTTCGCAAGACGCCATCTCCAAATACCTTCCCCGAAAATGAGTCCATGGCTCAAAGTTGCGCTTTTGTTGAAATAGCACAAAGGTTCTTTTTTTACGGTCTTTCCCACCTTCTGAAATAAAAACGTTTCGTAGTTTCCTTTTGGCACTAAACTTCCAAATTTCGAAACCAGGGGAGGGTAGAGTTCTAGGGAATTTCTGGTCGTTTCGTCAAGCGTAAAGGAGGTAAACCCTGGGTTAAATGCGCTTTGTATCTCATCCGTTTGTCCTCGTTGGTTGGCGAGGTTAAAGAGGTCTAATGCGGTAATAGATGCATTGGTAATATTTCCCGGGATGACAAAAAGAACAGGTATCTTGTTACTTCTTAGAAACTCGAATGCGGGTTGATCGGCGGGTAAATTTGGTCCGTGCCAAACCACCAAATCAGGTTTGACATTTCCGCTGACCAATTCTTTTGGCGTCGAGAAGGTAGTGAGATAATTTTCATTTGTTTCAGCTGCCGAACGCAAAGCAGAAAGGTCGGGATGGGGGGAGGAGGTAACGAAACAAAGAGAATTTCGAGAGTCAATTACCTCAATATAACACGTTTTTGAATTGTTCGTTCTTGAATATTCGCCGTCCAGATAATCAATGGAAACGGTATAGGCTTGAAACCCTGTTTTTTCGGCAGCAACCTGGAATTGAACCTGTTTAAAGGCTTGTTCCTCCGCGGAGTAGTCCACGGTTTTCGTAGCAAGGGTTACTCCGTTGTGAATCAAGCGTATGTTTGCTCGCGTATTTTTGATTTTAAAGGCTTCAACATCTACTTCAATAGGGAATAGGTCCTTCAGAAAAACAACGTCGTTGTAAAATAAATTGCCAATGAGTTGGTCGCGTTTTGGGGTGGTGTCTCCGACTCCAAGCGTGATGATTGGAGTTAAACTTAATTGCTCAGCAGCATAGCTAGGATTATCTCCGGTGTTAAAATTCCCGTCGGAAGCAAAAAGAACAGCGCCTACGTTGCGGTTTAAGTATTGTTCGGACAAATGCTTGAATCCTAATTCATGATTCGATTGATCCTCGTTTAATGAGATCTTTCCTCCCTCTTGAATGTCGCTACCTACCGAATAAAAAAGAAGATCATATTTTCCACTGAAACGCTCTTGAACTCCTTTTTTGAAGTTTTCTAATTCACGTACAATTCGTCCGCTGTCGCGAAAACGCATCATGGAAGAAGAGTTATCGATTAATGTAATCAGGGAAGGGCGCTCAACTTCGGTTTTGTTGAAAAGTAATGTGATGTTGAGCAAAAGCAACATCAGTAGAAAAAGACCTAGTCCTCTTAAGATTGGAAGGGTGCGCTGAATCAACTTAGATTGTGTTGATAACCAGGCGTTTTCTCGGTAAAAATACCATGCTAAAACAAAGGCTAAGGGCAATAAAAGCAGCATCCATAAAAGGGAGAAAGACGCTTGTAGATCCATAGTGCGAAAGTAAGAAATTTAGGGAACAATTGAGGCTGGCCTCGGGGGTCTCTGATAATAAATGTGTACCTTTACCCATAAAACAACTCCATGAGAAAAGAAGTATTTATTTGTTCTGCTGTGCGCACTCCGATGGGTTCTTTCATGGGCGCTTTCGCCAATGTTTCTGCGACGGAACTGGGTTCCATTGCCATAAGGGCAGCCGTGAAGCGCGCTTCGGTTGAAGTTTCGGCCATCGACGAAGTTTTCATGGGAAATGTACTTCAGGCAGGTGTGGGTCAAGCTCCAGCGAGGCAAGCTGCTTTAGGAGCAGGCCTCGGAAAAAACGTTCCTTGTACCACCGTGAATAAAGTCTGTGCCTCCGGTATGAAAGCCATCATGTTAGGAGCTCAATCGATTCTTGCGGGGGATAATCACGTTGTTGTAGTCGGAGGCATGGAAAATATGTCCCAAACTCCTCACTACATGAATGGGCGAAGCGGTAGCAAATTTGGTAACATTACAATGCTCGATGGAATAACCAAAGACGGCTTACTGGATGTGTATTCAAATGTTCCTATGGGAAATTGTGCCGAGATTTGTGCCAAGGAACATCATATAACAAGGGAAGAACAAGATGCTTTTGCCATCGAGTCATATCGGAGGGCGGCGGCAGCTTGGGATTCTGGAAAATTTGACGATGAAATTGTGGGCGTACCGGTTCCTCAGCGAAAAGGGGATGCTATTTTAGTCACCAAAGATGAAGAATTCACCAATGTTTTCTTAGACAAAATACCGAGCTTGAAACCGGCTTTCGATAAAGAAGGCACCATTACAGCCGCCAACGCATCAACCTTAAACGATGGTGCCTCGGCTTTGGTTTTGGCTTCGGCTGAGGCAGTAGAAAAGCACGGGTTAAAGCCTTTGGCGAAATTGCTTTCGTACGCGGATGCTGCACAAGCTCCCGAATGGTTTACCACAGCCCCTTCTTTAGCGGTACCGAAAGCTCTTGAGAAAGCAGGTTTATCGGTTAAAGATGTGGATTTTTGGGAGTTGAATCAGGCATTTTCCGTGGTGGGTATAGCAAATGCTCGTATTCTTGGACTCGATGCTTCGAAAGTTGATGTCAACGGAGGGGCTGTTGCCTTAGGACATCCTTTGGGAAATTCCGGTTCGAGGATTGTGGTAACCCTCATTCATGTTTTGAAGCAAAACCGGGCCAAAACAGGTGGGGCCGGAATTTGCAATGGAGGTGGAGGCGCTTCTGCGCTCCTTGTTGAAAATATTGCGTCAATGTGAAATAACGGTCAAGGGTTGGTCACGACAGGTCTTTTTATTACCAGCTTCCGCTGGCACCGCCACCGCCAAAACTACCCCCGCCAAAACCGCCAAAACCGCCAGACGAACCTCCTCTGGAGTGACCACCTCCCCATCCACCTCCCCAATAGCCACCACCTCCTCCGAGAGTTGTGCCATGTACTCCCGACCGAACCGTAACGAAAATGATGAGGAGTATAACTCCAACAATCAGCAGTAAGCCCATCCACCCTAATTCGTGTTCTTTATGATAGTCCTTGTGGTTGTATTCTTTGATGGACAACGCCTTTAATACCCTGAGACTTGCGTTAATAGCCTGCTCAGGATGGTTTTTTTTCATGTTAGGAATGAATTCATAATCAAGGATGTCGCGGCAGGTAACATCCGGTATTACGGCTTCTAAACCTCTACCAATCCTCAGCGTTGCTTCTCGTCGACCTTCTCCAAAAGGTTTAATTAAAAACACGATGCCGTTGTCATTTTTCTCGTCGCCAACTCCCCATAGTTCTCCTAGTTTATCGGCAAAATCTTCTATGGCCATGCCTTGCAAGTCATCGACAACCACAACAACTATGGCGTTGGAGGTGGATTTTTCAAAATTTACCAGCTCTTTCTCAATGTTCTGAGCTGCTTCGGGTGAAAGCAGTTGTTGTGCACTGTAATCGTTGTAAGCCCTTGGTGGATTTGGTCGTATGGGTAATTGCGCAAACGAGGTTCCGGCAAGGAGGCTGCAAAGGAGTACGAGGTGTTTCATTCTTCCAGTACGTCGTTGCTTAGTTCATTTACATCATCTTCCCGATGTGGGTAAAATATGCTCAGGTTTTCGCCGATTTTCAATACCGCTTTACATATTCCTTCCGTAAAATCGCCTTTCTTGAAGTGCTCTGCCAGCAAAAGATAAATATCGTCCCAAAATCCAGCGGGGACTTTTTCATTGATTCCTTGGTCCCCAAGAATCGCGATTTGGTGCCTCGAAAAGCAGAGATAAATGAGCACTCCGTTGCGTTCCTGGGTTCGAGTCATTCCTAATCTTTCAAAGGTTTTAGTCGCTTTTTCCATTGGGCTATCGGACCCAGTGCGATTGAGGTACACCCGAATTTCACCACTTGTAAAAGATTCAGCTTGTTGAATGGTTTTAACTATGGTGTTTTTCTGTTCCTTGGACAGCATTTCAATCGAAGTTAACCTCGGGGGCATTCTCCGCCCCGCTTGCGGCCTTGAACATGTCTTTCTTTGGGAAGGTTTCGCGGTTTAAAATCATGCTAGCAAAGAAACCTCGAATATGCGTATTGTATTCTTTTACTGCTTCGTTGTACACATCGCGCTCGCGTTTTACCCGATTTTCGGTGCCTGTTAAATCTACTTGAAAATCGCGGAAATTTTGAGTGGATTGGATATTGGGGTAGGCCTCGTACATTAGGTTAATGGCCGTGTTGATTTTTTTACCCATAAGCTCCATGTCCTCGGGTGTTTTTGCTTCAACAATTCCCGCACGCGCACGCGTTACCTCCGTAAGAATGTCTTTTTCGTTTTTTGCGGCGGCTTTGACCGTTTTCATAAGGTTGGGGATTAAATCTAACCTGCGTTGGTAAGCGGATTGTACGTTGCCCCATTTTTCGTCCACCCCTTCTTGAAGCGCTACCGCTTTATTGTAGGTGTTGTAGTACACAAGAAAGCCCATGAGTAGAATCCCTCCAACGGCGATTAATGCGATAAGTCCCTTTTTCATAGTATTTTGTTTTTTACAAAGTTACATTGTTTTTCATTGGCGCATTGATGGAAATAGTTAATTGCATCCATTTTGATAGTCTTTATGGTGAAAGGCAATCCAATATTCCTGAAATCCTTCGTTGCTTGTGAAAAATCGACACTCCATTTTACCGACACTGATGTTGGTAAGCGCTTGCTTTTGCTTTTTTAAACGTTGGTTCAAGAATAATTTGGGCCGGTAATTCCAGCTCCCGCAATGTTCAATCCCCGTATGAGCGGAACATGGACCAGCAGATTGAAATGGAATTTCTAGGAGGTAGTAAACGTTGGCCTCTTGATCCAAGCCTCGCGTCGTAATTTTTGTGCGTTTCAAATCGATCCTTAAATACGTTTTTTTGCGATAATATTCTTTCAGATATTCTCCAATAACCCGAGCGGCTTTATTCGAGAATTGATGCGCGATATCGCCCTGTTCGTTGAATTCCGGACCTTGGTAATATCCTTTAAACCCCTTAGTGGTCATTACAATGCTATCGTATTTTGGAGCTTGTTGTATGTTGGACTGCTGTGTTTTGTTCAGGGAATGGTTCGGATTTTTATGGAATTTTGAATCCGTGGTACATCGTAAAAACAAAGATGTAATCAAGAGTAGTGAAAAAAAACGCTCCATTTTGATTAAAAATTAAACAAGTTAATTGATTAAAAATTAAGTATATTTGTTGTATTCAAAGATAATTTTTTTATTCCTTCTTATGTCGTTATTACGCAACATTGTACATATGGACCTTGACACTTTTTTTGTTTCTTGTGAACGGCTGTTGGATAGCCGCCTTAATGGAAAGCCCATCTTGATTGGCGGTACTAGCGATCGTGGGGTAGTGGCATCTTGCAGTTACGAAGCAAGGCGCTTTGGAATTCATTCAGCCATGCCTATGAAAATGGCGAAGGAACGATGTCCGGAAGCCATTGTTATTAAGGGGAATTCAGAAACCTACAGCCGTTATTCTCGCTGGGTAACGGAGATTATACATGAGGCAGCCCCATTGTACGAAAAAATGTCGGTGGACGAATTTTACCTTGATTTTACCGGAATGGATCGTTTTTTTGGCATCTTGAAATATGCAACAGAGTTGCGGCAAAAAATCATTTGCGAAACAGGTCTTCCCATTTCTTTTGGGCTTTCACAGAATAAAACCGTCTCTAAGGTTGCTACCGGTGAGGCAAAACCCAACAACCAGCGGATCGTTTCGCACGGAGAAGAACGGGCATTTTTAGCGCCTTTGTCCGTAGCTAAAATTCCGATGGTTGGGACTAAAACCTATCAAATTCTGTGCAATTTAGGGATTCGTAAGATTCAAACCCTTCAGGAACTTCCAGTACAGATGATGGAACATGCGCTCGGCGAAAACGGGGTGAGTATCTGGAAAAAAGCTCAAGGAATCGATCATTCTCCGGTAATTCAACATACTGAACGAAAATCCATTTCTACGGAACGCACCTTTGATTACGACACGATTGATGTAAGAAAACTTCAGGCCATCATCAGTGCCATGGGGGAGAATCTTGCTTATCAGCTACGTCGAGGAGGTAAACTTACCGGCTGTGTTACTGTGAAAATTCGTTTTTCTGATTTTCAAACACAAACGCTTCAACGTAAAATTGCTTACACGGCGGCAGATCACCAATTGATGCCTTTGGTGGCCGAACTGTTCGATCGAATCTACAACCGTCGTTTGCTCGTACGTTTAATTGGAGTACGCTACAGCGATTTGGTTACCGGATGTCATCAGTTGAGTTTGTTCGATGATCAGGTAGATTACGCCCGTCTCTACCAAGCTATGGATCGTATTCGGGTCCGTTACGGAGATCGCGCAGTAATTCGTGCTTTGGGCATGGAAGCACGTACTATCGGGCGTTGGAATCCTTTCGACGGCGATGTACCGCCCTTGTTGGCCAATCGAAGAAGTTAACCGTTTTTTCGATGAAAATCCACTCTTATTTCAGTTTGAAGTATGGTATTTATTCCCCTGAAACGCTGGCTGAATGGGGAGTGGGAGCCGGGTATTCATTCCTTTTTTTAGCGGATATTAACCATACTGGTTCGGCGCTTGCTTTTGTGCGTGAGGCACAGCGATTGGGCATTCGCGCAGTGGTGGGTGTTGAATTGCGTAACGGAATGCAGACAGTAGCCACCTTAATGGCGCGCAACAACCGCGGCATACATGAAATGAACCGTTTCATCACCCCATTTCTTCACAAGGAACAACCCTTTCCTGTCGCATTACCTCACTTTTCGAATTGTTGGGTATTTTATCCTCTTGAAACGGTGCTGTCGCGCTCTTTGTTTGAACATGAGTTCTTTCAGGTGGATTTAGCCTGCTTGCCGCATTGGGAACTTCGCTATGCCAATAAATGCCCTCGCGAAAAAGCGGTATTACTCACGCCAATGATTTTTCAGACGAAACGGGATTTTAATTGCCATCGGTTACTCCGCGCGATTCACCACAACGTCTTACTGTCGAAACTTTCTGCGGAGCAGCATGCCCGAGGAACCGAGGTGTTGTTATCTCAAGACGCTTTAATCGAGGCTTGTGGCGAATACGTGGATTTTTGGGAGCGCACAAAACATTGTATGGAAGATTGCGAAGTTTCTTTTGCTTTCGGCGATGAGGCGCTGCCGCAAAATCCGGCATCCTATACGGGTTCTAAAATCATGGACGAACAGTTGCTTCGCAAGTTATGTGCAGAGGGAGCAGCCTACCGCTACCCACAGTTGAACGATGAGATCGTAGAACGAATTGAAAAAGAAGTGGAGCTCATTACACAGAAAGACTATCTCTCGTATTTTTTGATTGCATGGGATTTTACTTCCTATGCACGTTCTCGCAGTTTTTTTTATGTGGGACGCGGAAGCGGCGCCAACAGCATTGTGGCTTACCTACTGCGTATCACAGATGTTGATCCTCTGGAATTGGATTTATATTTTGAAAGATTCATCAACCTCTACCGAAAAAACCCACCCGATTTTGATATTGATTTTTCGTGGAAAGACCGCGATGAAATCGTGCGTTATATTTTTGAAAAATACCCCAATGCGGCTTGGTTATGCACCTACAATACCTTTCAGTACAAAGCTACAGTACGCGAACTGGGCAAGGTGTTTGGCCTGCCCAAGGCAGAAATTGATAAGCTGAGCAATCGCAGCGTTTCGCTCCAGCAGGCGGACAGCATGTCGTCCTTGGTATTGCGCTATGCGTCCTATCTGCAGGATATGCCGTCGCATCTGAGCGTACATTCCGGTGGAATTGTCATCAGCGAACAACCCATTACTTGGTTTTCAGCAACCTTCATGCCTCCGAAGGGATTTCCCACCACTCAATTTTCAATGCTCGAAGCCGAGGACGTCGGACTATATAAGTTTGATGTTTTAAGTCAGCGTGGCCTCGGAAAAATCCGCGAGACCTTAGATATTGTTGCGTACAATCAGCCGGGAGTACCCCTCGAAGACATTCATAACATTGCCCATTTTAAAGAGGATCCGAAGATTAGAACCTTATTACTAGAGGCCAAGGCCTTGGGGTGTTTTTACGTGGAATCACCGGCTATGCGTATGCTTATGGTAAAATTGAAAGTTACTACTTACTTGGAGTTGGTGGCCGCTAGCTCTATCATTCGGCCTGGAGTTTCCCAATCGGGAATGATGAAGGAATATATTTTACGGCATCGCGACCCTTCTCGCAGAGCTATGGCAAATCCCTTACTGGTCGAAATTATGCCTGAAACTTATGGGGTCATGGTTTACCAAGAGGACGTGATTAAAGTTGCGCATTATTTTGCCGGTTTGACCTTAGCAGAGGCAGACGTTTTGCGAAGGGGGATGTCGGGAAAATTTCGCTCAAGGGAGGAATTTACCAAGGTAAGGCAGCGGTTTTACACAAATTGTGCTAAGCGGGGTTATGATTCTGAACTCGTGGAATCGGTTTGGAATCAAATTGCCAGTTTTGCGGGCTATGCCTTTGCTAAAGGCCATTCTGCTTCCTATGCCGTAGAAAGTTATCAGAGCCTTTACCTTAAGGCATATTTTCCGGTAGAGTATATGACGGCAACAGTGAATAATTTCGGAGGATATTACCGTACGGAGATTTATGTGCACGAAGCTCGTAAATACGGCGCGCAAATCGAAGCGCCTTGTGTTTTGGAGGGATCTTATCCCTGCATTTTGCAGGGAAAGCGTTTGATTTTGGGTTTTTTATTAGTTGAGGGGTTGGAATCAGAGGGGGTGTTAAACATGCTGAAGGAGCGCCATAAAAACGGACAATTCAAGGATTTTGAGGATTTTATAAATCGCATGAGAATGCCCTTAGATCAGATAGCGATTTTAATTCGGATAGGCGCTTTCCGTAGATTTGACGTATCGCGAAAGCAATTGCTATGGCAGGCATACTACCGTTTATCAAAAGCGCCTGTAAAGACCGCAAAAGAAGCGCTATTTTTTCAACCGACAAAACAGTTTATCTTACCTGACTTTGAAGAGCACCCCATGGAGGAGGTGTTTGATCAGTTGGATTTATTGGGTTTTCCCTTGTGCAATCCTTTTGATTTACTTTCCGAACCCATACCAAAACACACTCCTGCGGCAGAAATTCCTTGTAATCGCTCTTTACACATTGAAACTTATGGCTATCTGGTTACGGTAAAGCGTTCTAAAACAGGCCGCGGCGATTACATGCATTTTGGTACTTTTTTGGACATTCACGGAGACACCATTGACACGGTGCATTTTCCAGAGTCCGGAAGAAAATACCCGTTTCAGGGAAAAGGCATTTATCGCCTCAAAGGTATGGTAAGTGAGGCCTTCGATTATTACTCCATAGAAGTGGGAGAAATGAGCAAACTTCGCTGGATGGACGATGTTCGGTATCGGGATGCGGGGTAAAAATCCAACTGGGCTTTTACATTATTTAAGGACCTCTTCATCGAAATCAGCCGATTTACGTTGGATTTCCCAGGTGTGGTCGGAAAGAAGTTTTATGCTTGCCAAATATATCAGCCTCGTTGTAGTTCTCCCCCAATCTTCTGGGGCTACGAGCGAAAGTAACCACTCCCGATCTTTGCGGTAAAGATGGTAAACGTGGTGGATTAATGGCTCAAATTTGAGGTTGCATTGATAAATCAGGGTAGAGACGTATTTGCGGTCCTGTAATGCTTTTGCTTGATTCGCTAATACTTGAATTTGCTCGTAAATCTGTTTCAATTGAACGTCTGTTTGGTACTCCATTGCCCGTAAGGCACGGCTTTTTAATCGCCCTTCGTCTTCAGGTTTTATGGGTAAACTGCCCGAATGGTGAGCATACGGAAGGAGACCTGGGCGGTCGGTTATTTTGTCCGGATCTATGGGGTTAATAAAGGGTTCTCCTTCTAAATTCATACTAATAATTTGCTCAATTTTTCACCCACTAAGGCACCGATGGCTATGCCCATTCCTCCCATTCTTACACCGGCCACAACACCTGGGGCAAGCTGTCGAACAATGGGTTCTTTCGCAGGGCCAAGGCCCAAGGTGCCAGCCCATCGGTACTCAACTTCAAACACCTGATTTGGAAGAATGTTCGCACGAAGCAAGGATTCTAAATGGTTTTGCAAACGGCTGCTAATCTCCATGGAAATAGTGGATTCCTCCTCAAGAGCTTGATTTCTTCCTCCGCCAAATAATACGCGCTTGCCCACATTCCTGAAATAGTAATAACCCGCATCAAAGTGAAAGGTGCCGTCAATTGGGAGTTCGTTTATCGGAGAAGTCACCAAAACCTGGGCTCTTGCAGGCCGAACATCTAAGGGCAAAAGTTGCTGAGCAAAAGCATTCGTGCACAAGGCAATTTGATGAGGTTTAAGGATACCGTGTGACGTGGTCACCGATTTTTCGGTCGATTCAAAGGAGAGTTTCGTGACTTCGGTTCCGAACAAAAAATGCACGCCCATTTCCACGCATTTTCGAAACAACGCCTCCATCAACTGTCCGGTATCAATGCTTCCTTCGCTCCGATTTTTATAGGCAAAATTAAATCCGTGAAAGTTGCAGGATTGAATTTTAGCGGAGTCCTCCGAATAAACCTCGGAAATTCCTGTGATTCGCTCAATTTGTCGGTTTAAGTAGTGAATGAAACCCCCTTCCATGGGTTCTTTCGTCAAGTCCCATGAACCGCACGCGGAATAGGACATGAAATGTTTTGGAACGATTTCAAAAAGTTTCTGCAATCCTTCATAACGCATGGACAAGGTTTCCCACACCTGGGTCTCTGGCATATGTTGGAAATCATCCTGCAATTCACTGGGGCTTCCAAAACAAGCAAATCCTGCATTTTTGGTACTTGCCCCTGTGGGTAGGTACCCCCGTTCTAATACCACAATTTTTCGCTGCGGATGCCGCTGTTTCTCATGAAAGGCGCAGGTCATTCCCACGATTCCAGCACCAATTATGAGGGTGTCGATTTCTTCGGTATAGGTGCGTTTTTCCCAAAAACTCAAATGTTCGTAGTTCAGCATTTCGTTATTTGCACAAATTTGCCGATTTTTGCATAGATAGCTTGGTTTTTGTCTAGATTTTCTATGGTACCTAGGATAAGTATGGGTTTAAGGTTATTCTTTGTAAGCTTTGCTTTGGCATCATTGAGCTTTGCTCAAGTCGAAATAAAGTTGATTTTCAAAGGGTTAATAAGTGATACGAGCAAAAATCCAACTTCTGGTACAAGCGTTTATTTACTTCAGGATAATCAAACCTTCGCAACAGCATTGAGTGTAAAAAACGGGACCTTTATTCTTGTTGGGAGTGTTTACAAGAAGACGCCGGTAATCGTTCAATTTTCAAAGCCCGGTTTTCTCACACGAAATTTATATTACGATATTTCTACTTTAGCCCTTTCGAAAAAAATTGAAAGTGTAACCGTGATGCTTGCAGAAAAATTGATGGTTCAAATGGTTCGGGTAAACCCAATTTTTCAGTTCTCGGTTGGTGCAAACGATTATGCAGAAAAATTCAAATGGGATGAATCGCAGTTAAAGCCGATTCCCGATTTGGCCCATAAAACTGCTTACAACGACTCTTTAAAGAATAGGATTTGGCAAGAAGAAGGAAAGTTAAAATTAGAAAAATATAAGGCAAAAAGCAGGGAATTGGAACAAGTGCAGAATTACAAACTGGCTCTGGATTATTTGGATACGGCCATGGCGGCGCAAACCAACTACAAATTAGTGGACACCTCCTTAACACGTAAGAAATCATTGCTTCAGAAGGCATTTTCGGCTCAACAATTGGCTCAACAAAAGCAAAAATCCATCGATAGTCTCTTTCACATCGGGGATTCCCTATTGGCTTTGTTAAAATGGCAAGATGCTGAAAAAATTTATAATTCGGTTTCACAATACGATCCAAAGTCCGATAAATTGAAAACCAAGTTAGCCTCAATTGCTGCTATCAGAAAGGAAGAAGACGAACTGAAAAAAGAGTTGGAGGCATGCCGGACAAACCGGGTTGAGTGCACGCGTTTAGCAGCAAACAAAAAGTACAACGAGGCCATCGTTACGATTAGTAAAAGCAATTCGCTGCCGCGAATATCTCAGGCAATCAAATATGGCGTATCGGTAACACTAGATTCTTTAAAACTGTTAATTAAAGAACAGAATTTAGACGGGGAAGTTGCCAAATTAATGAAGGTTGCACAAACCACCAAAGGCGATAATTCTGCGATGAAAAACGCATTGGAAAGCATCATTTCGCTAATCGGAAATTATCAGACAACCGCCAAACAAGTGGCGGCATACGGAACGTTAGATCAGGTAATTACGGGTTATGTTCAAGCGGAAATCCAGCGAGGCTACGAGTTGCAGAGCAATCAAGACTATGACAAGGCCATTGATGTTTACGTTCGATTAAAAGACGTTTTAGCATTCACCCACGATCTAAATCTTAAACAAAATAAAGTCAGTGACATTGATCAAAAAGTTGAGGCCGCCAAAAAAGCCAAGGAACAGGAAATCTTAAATGTTAGTGAAGCCATGAAAAAGGTTAAAAATATGATGGATTCCTTAACTTTTGATGCGCAATACGGTCCAAATTACCAGCCAAAAATAGCATTAGGCATCATTAAAACCCTATTAGCAAACTCTCCACTCAAGCAAAAAGCCACTACACCTGAGGTTGTTGCTATTAAAACGCGCTTGATGAAATTAGAGCCTTATTTTCTTACCAATCAGCCAACTCTTAAAAATATTTCGCTAAAAGATTCTACCAAAGCGTTACAAGCAGCAAATGAATTATTAACGAAAGCCGGCGTTGCCGAAACAGGTATGCTTGAGTTGTCGTACATAAAATTAAAAATTGATTCCATTCAGGCCAACATGAAAATTGCTTCTTCAGCAAATTCGGCAAATAACACGGTGCGCAGCACAATCATCTCAGCTCCTCCTGGTGCAAAATTGTTTACGGGCAACCCGACTGCTTTACAAGCTTCCTTATCCAGTTCTTCGGACCGGAAAGCCTTGAGGGTGAAAAATGCCATAAATAATTTGAAATATTCGGCGGATGAAGCGAATTATCGCGCGGATGTTCAACATGAAGAGGCGGTTCGAGCAAACCGCCATTTTTTGGAGGAACAAAACACGTCGCTTAGTCGTGCTAATGAAAATGAAGCGGATCGGGCTAAAAAAGGTGAATTAACGGGTCGCGCACTCGCCAGCAATACCCAAGCTGCAATCGCGCAAGAAAATGCAGAAAATCAAGCAATGATTCAGCGTTCGCAAGATCAACAAGACAAATTGCGAAATCGTCATGATTCCTTGATGACCAACCAGCTGGATAACCACTCTTCGGCGCGCGAGGCAACGCGTGATTTTGTCGATTCCATGGTGGTCTCCCGAAGCCAACAAGATATCGATGCGGCTCAACAAAATAAACGGTTGGATGAAGCTCAGCGCAAAGTCATCAGCCAGAACCAAATGGCGAATCATGTATCAGATCGCGCTGCATACGAACAGAGTAAGCATACTCAAAGAAGGCAGGAGGAGCGAAGGAACTTTATCCCTCTTGAAACGTTCGCGCCGAATTATCTGAAAAACGACAGCGGCGAATGCTTTATTTGGAATAGCATGACGGAGTTGGTTTATACTTACGAAGATGCTTTCGGTTTTGAAATTGGAAAGCTTGTGCGAAGAGTAGTGGTTAATGCAAATGGTTATGGTATGGTGTATGAGCAAATGGTAGATGAAAATGGAATCTCAAGTTTCACCATGAACCAACAACCCATCACAGAATTCGTTTGGTTACATGACTCCGAGGGAATACCTTTCATTTCTGAGGGTGGGCCTATAACGCCGCCTATGTGTCCTTAGTTAAAAAATCGTTGTCAGTAATTTCCCAGTTCTCAGAATTTCAGGGAACTTCTCTTGGTTATTTTTGAAGAAAAAAGGAATGAAAGTTCATTTTATTGCAGTCGGTGGAAGTGCTATGCACAATTTAGCTATTGCCCTAAGCCGCAAAGGAAATCAAGTGAGCGGTTCCGACGATGAGATATTAGATCCCTCCAAGTCGCGTCTTGAACGAGAAGGAATATTACCGAATGAAATTGGTTGGTTTCCCGAGAAAATAACCAACGATTTAGATGCTGTAATTCTTGGAATGCACGCTCGGGAAGATAATCCTGAGTTATTACGTGCTAAGGAATTGAACATACCCGTATTTTCCTATCCGGAATACCTCTACGAGGCGAGTAAAACCAAGAAACGGGTGGTTATAGCGGGTAGCCATGGGAAAACGACCATAACCTCCATGATTTTGCATGTTGCCAAGAAAATGAACGTGAACGTGGATTATATGGTGGGGGCGCAATTGGAAGGCTATGATTGCATGGTGAAAATTTCGGAGGATGCTCCATGTATGATTTTGGAAGGAGATGAGTATTTAAGTTCTCCGATAGATCGACGTCCAAAATTTCATTTGTACAAGCCTCATATTGCGCTAATCAGTGGAATAGCATGGGACCACATCAATGTATTTCCAACGTTTGAGAATTACGTAGATCAATTCAAGATTTTCATGGAAACGCTTGAGGAGAATGGAGCTCTCATTTATAATTGCAACGACCGTTCTTTGACACAACTCGTAAATGAGCTCTCGAACGAAATGGTGAAAAGGCCCTACACCATTCCCGAATACAAGGTGCTTGATGAAGGGGTCGAATTGGTCCACAACGGTGAAATTTTTTCCTTAAAGATATTTGGGGACCATAACTTGCAAAATCTATGGGGAGCAAGCCTTGTTGGTTTGGAAATGGGAATTGCACAAGAGGATTTCTTTGAGGCCATGAAGGATTTCAGAGGAGCGGGAAAACGCCTTCAGGCTGTTATCGATGTACCGTATTTTAAAATGTTCAAAGATTTTGCACATTCCCCCTCCAAGCTCAAAGCAACAACGGAAGCCGTTAAGAAGCAATTTCCTCATTTAAAGGTGATTGCATGTATGGAATTGCATACCTTCTCTTCCTTGAAAAAAGAATTTTTGCCTCATTATCTAGGGAGTATGGCTGCAGCCGATGAAGCCATAGTTTACTTTAATCCGCATGTTGTAGAACATAAAAAATTAGCCATGATCAGCAAAGAGGATGTGGCCCGCGGTTTCGGAGGAAAGATTGCAGTAGCCAATAGAACGGATGAGGTATTGCATTTTATTGATCATCAGCTATGTCTAAATAGCGTTTTACTTATGATGTCTTCGGGGAATTTTGATGGTATCGACTTCGATAATCTTGGCTCAGACATCGAGGCACGATTAGCGTTCTCGAAATAACAGTTTACGGTAGATAATCCCTATAAAAATGCTGTTAAAAATGGAATACATGGTAAGACCAAGCAGCGAAATGACGAACGTGAAATTGGCGCTGTAAATAAGGACATCTTGTTGTCGCAGCATGTTGCGAATTTCTTGATCCGATCTGTTTTTCAGGTCGGGATTTTTACTCCGGATCTTTTCAAGATTTCCCGGCTTATCCAATAATTCTGTGGATTTTTGAAGTTGATATTGGTTATATCCGGGGTGAATTTTTGCATAGAATAAATAGATAAATCCGCTAACGAGCAGGGTGTATATCATTCCACAGGCTACCCCTTTTTTAATATCCATGAGTAAATTTCCCGGATTCACTTCCTGGCGCTTAAGCAAATAGGTGCCACCAGCTACGGCGATTGTTAAAAGAAACATGTTCGCAAGGACATAGGGGCCTGTGCTGCCAAAGGTAAATATTCCCAGGAGCCAACTTGTGTATTTTATTCCCATCCACAGAATGGCAAAAACACATGCAAGAATATATGCGCGGTTCATTCCATCAACTGTTCATAGAAACCAAAAACTCTTCGTTAGAAAGGGTGTTTTCCATGTGGGATTTAAGAAATTCCATGGCCTCTACCGGAGTCATATCGGCAATGAATTTGCGGATCAACCATACTCGTTGTAGGACCTCCTTATTTACCAACAAATCTTCCCTACGCGTTCCTGAGGCAGTGATGTCAATCGCAGGATAAATTCTTCGATTGGATATTTTTCGGTCAAGTTGTAATTCCATGTTTCCGGTTCCTTTAAACTCTTCGAAAATCACTTCGTCCATCTTAGAACCAGTTTCAGTTAAAGCAGTCGCAAGAATCGAAAGAGATCCCCCGTTTTCAATTTTACGGGCTGATCCAAAGAAGCGCTTCGGTTTGTGGAGCGCGTTCGCGTCCACTCCACCGGAAAGCACCTTGCCCGAGGCCGGTGAAACCGTATTGTAGGCACGCGCTAAACGTGTTATGGAATCCAGCAGGATGCACACGTCGTGGCCGCATTCTACCAGTCGTTTTGCTTTTTCTAGAACCATGTTGGCAACTTTCACGTGACGTTCTGCCGGCTCATCAAACGTCGATGCGATAACCTCTGCTTTAACGCTTCTGGCCATATCAGTTACCTCTTCGGGGCGTTCATCAATTAACAAGACAATTAAATACGTTTCGGGATGGTTTGCGGCAATAGCATTTGCAACATCCTTCAATAACATGGTCTTTCCCGTTTTTGGTTGAGCTACAATCATACCTCGCTGTCCTTTTCCAATGGGGGCAAATAAATCCATAACGCGAGTTGACAGAGACTCCTGCACGTGTCCGGTAAGTTTGAACTTTTGATCGGGAAATAACGGCGTTAGGTATTGGAAAGGAACCCTATCCCGAATGTAGGAGGGTTCGCGGCCATTAATGGATTCAACCTTTACGAGAGGGAAATATTTTTCTCCTTCGCGCGGGGGACGTATGGTTCCACGAACTGTGTCGCCGGTTTTAAGTCCAAATAATTTTATTTGGTTTTGACTTACGTAAATATCGTCGGGCGAGGGCAGGTAGTTGTAATCGGAAGAGCGAAGAAATCCGTAACCGTCCTGGATAATTTCTAGGACACCTTCCGCCGTCACGATGCCTACAAGATCATAACTATCTTCTTTTTGATTCGCCATGTTTTCTGTTGCAGCAGCGGGGCGCTCTATTTCGGAGGTGTTGGAGTGCTGGGGTGATGCTTTTTCTGGCACATTTGGGGAATATTCAACAGGAGCTTCTTCAGAAGGCAGGTCATGGCTCTTGTCGGGTAGCGCGCTAACGTCTTCCGAGCTGAATAAATCTGAAGTTTCACTAGGGCTCATATCAGTCCGCTTTCGGGGCCGTAACCTCCTCCCTGAACTTTCTTTTTCAGGAGGGGAAGGATCGGTAGTGTTTGAATCTTGGGATTCAAAAGTTTCTTCGTCCAAGAGTCCGGCAGCCCCTTCGGTTAAAGCACTGATCAGTTGGTCTTTGTTCAACTCTTGTGCATTTTCAATACCCAACGTTGTTGCTATTATTCTTAAATCATTGAGACTTTTCTTCGATAAGCTTGTTTTATCCATAAAATTTGATGAGTGGTCGATTTCAGAAAGGACGGAGATGCTTGAAATCGTAGACAAATATAATAAAAAAAGATTACATAGGTAACCTTAAGTTTTTCTTTTTTTCTTTTTTGCTGCAGGAAATAAGATGTTATTCAGAATTAAGCGGTAACCGGGCGAATTAGGGTGAAGATTCAGGTCTGTGGGAGGATCTCCCACAAAATGTTGGTAATCTTCAGGGTCATGACCTCCGAAGTAGGTCCACATTCCCTGACCAAACTCGCCGTGCAAGTAGCGCGCTGTATTTATTGACTTCGTTTCTCCCATGATCAACACGTTGGGTTTGATAAAGTCCTTCCTGAAATCGGTGCTTTGCCCCATAAATCCTTTAACTACATTGGTATGACATTGAGTTAGCATCGTAGGCACAACATCCCATTTTGCGGAGTATTCAAATAAGGTAAAGTAGTCCTCGGCTTCGCGAACGGTTAAATTATTGCGTAAATCCGAGGCATCTATGTTGGAATATTCGTAAAAATAGGGATCGCGGTTGAGCGTGAAATTTTGAAAGGCAAGAGATTTATTAAAATCCAATTTTTGTTGTGCTTTCTGATCGGCGGCATCTCCGTCGTAGATTTGGTCGCAGATATCAATGCCTTCAGCCGTTAATGCAATGTCGAAACTATCCGTTCCGCTGCACATAGTGAATAGAAATCCCCCTCCCAAAACGAAATTTTTAATGTTTTTTGCAACAGCTAATTTGAATTGGGATGCCTTATTAAATCCGAATTTACGGGCATTTGCTTCCGTGATTTTGACTTGTTCCTTATACCACGGTTGGAATGAGGCGGAACTGTAAAATTTACCGTATTGTCCTGTAAAATCCTCGTGATGCAGGTGCAGCCAGTCGTATTTAGGGAGCAATCCCATCACAATCGCTGAGTCGTAAATTTTATCATATTTTATTTCAGCATATTCCAAAACCATGGTTACGGCATCATCCCATGGTTGTTTATTGGGCGGGGTGTAAACAGCAATCTTCGGGGCTTTTTCCAATTGTATGACCTCCATGTTCACCTCAGGATTGGCAATTTGTGCTTTAATCGTTGCTATTTGTCCGTCTGTGAGCACTTGGTAGCGGACTCCCCTGATTTTTAGTTCTCGTTCGATTTCTTGCAAGTGGGGTATCAGGAAAGAACCTCCTTTGTAGTTCAATAACCACTCGATGATTACGCCATTCTCAAGGGTCCAGTAGGCAATGCCATAGGCCTTTAAGTGGTTATTTTGCGTTGCATCCATTGGAATCAACAGTTGGGTAGCCCATGAGCTCACAGCCGTGGTCATGCAGCAAAAAAGTAAGAATGAGTGAAGTAGATGCTTAAAAGGGAACGTTTTGATCTCCCTGAAAATTAAAGTCTTCATAGTTTTGATTCATTTTACTTTGAATGGTAACGGTGCTGGATTCTTGATTAAAACGCATTAGGCTATCTTGGTTACCACTGTCAGACATAAAATCAGGTTCGCTTAAACTTGAGAAACGTGCAAAATCCTCTTCAAAGCGCAGCCTTACCGAGGCGGTTTTTCCATTACGGTGCTTTTCAATTAAAAATTCACCGATGCCGTGAGTTGAGGTGCCATCGTCGTATTTGAGTATTTTGTAGTAAGACGGTCGATACAGGAAGGAAACAATGTCGGCATCTTGCTCGATCGCACCCGACTCGCGCAAGTCGGAAAGAATTGGTTTTTTATCGCTCCTTTGTTCCACAGAGCGACTTAATTGCGAAAGCGCTATGATTGGAATGTTCAATTCCTTCGCTATTTCTTTAATGGATCGTGAAATCATGGAAATTTCTTGTTCGCGGTTTCCTGTATTTTTGCCGTCTTTTGCCGACATCAATTGCAAATAGTCGATGATGACCAGTTGAATGTCGTATTGCGCTTTTAGCCTTCGGCATTTGGCCCTGAAATCAAATATGCTTATTGCTGCGGTATCGTCAATATAAATAGGAGCTTTGGATAGTTGTTGAATTCGAGAATGGAGCTGTTGAAACTCATGATCAGCCAAATCCCCTTTCCGAAGTTTTTCGGAATTGATGCGCGACTCACCCGCAATAAGACGCTTAACCAGCTGAACGGAAGACATTTCCAAAGAAAAGATAGCTACACCATGGCCTTGAATCGCAGTATTTCGGGCTGCCGATAGGACAAAGGCCGTTTTTCCCATACCCGGACGCGCCGCGATGACAATCATATCCGAACGTTGCCAGCCTGCGGTTACCTTATCAATCTCCAAGAATCCGGAGGGGATTCCAGATATTCCATCGGCATTTTTCCGTGCAACCTCAATTTCTTCAATGGCATTTCTTACAACATTGGACATCACATCCACCTGTTTTGACATGTTTGAGTCCCCAATTTGAAAAAGGTCTCTTTCTGCGGCATTCAACAATTCAAATACATCCATGGTATCGTCGAAGGCATTTTTTATCACCTCATTGCTCAAACGGATTAATTCCCGCTTGATGGATTTTTCTGCGATAATACGGGCATGGTACTGTACATTAGCCGTAGAACCGACTCGATTGGTGAGTTGCGAAATATAACCTGCTCCACCTGCTGCACTTAATTCTCCTGATTTTGACAAACGATCAGTTACCGTGACCAAATCTACCGGACTCGTAGCAGCGAATAGGGCGCGAATGGCTTTATAAATGTATTGATGTTTGGGATCGTAAAAGCTGTTCTCATTGATGATATCGATGGTTTCGTTCACCGCATTTTTTTCCAACATCATGGCGCCTAAGACAACTTGTTCGAGTTCCACTGCTTGAGGCGGAATTTTTCCAATATCCTGGGTTAGTGGATTGATGATTTTAGCGCGACTGGTAGGCTTCCTGGAAGCGTTTGGAGTATCCATAAGGCATGGGTGAATAAAGCAGCAATCAAAGTTAGTTAAAAGTTGTGTTAATTTAAAAGCTGTTTACAACTATTTTAACTCTTTCAGCGCTTTTGCAGTTCCGACGCGCATTGTGATGTAGTCAATTTCTTTTTTGGGACTTCTCGCCGGACTGTATTCTCTTCCGTAAAAAATGATTTGAAGGTGTAATTTATTCCAATGTTCTTTCGGAAATAACCGTTTCGCAGCTTCTTCTGTTTTCTTCACGTTTTTTCCGGAGGAAATACCCCAACGCGTGAGCAAGCGATGGATATGGGTATCTACCGGGAAGGCTGGAAAACCGAAGGCTTGTGCCATGACTACCGAGGCAGTTTTGTGGCCTACTCCCGGAAGTTTTTCTAATGCTTCAAAACTTTGGGGAACCTTGCCGTTGTGCTCTGCTAAAAGAATTTCCGACAAATGAAAAATGGCTTTGGATTTCATCGGAGAAAGCCCGCAAGGCCGCACAATGGATTTGATTTCTTCGATGCTGAGTTTGACCATGTCCTGAGGAGTATTGGCCTTCGCAAAAAGCAGAGGAGTAATTTTGTTCACGCGCTCATCGGTACATTGAGCCGAAAGCAGGACCGCAATGAGCAGGGTAAAGGCGTCGCTATGATGCAAGGGCACAGGAGTTTCGGGATACAAGCGCTCAAGCTCAGCGATAATGTAAGTGGCTTTTTCTTTTTTTGTCATGGGAAGTATCCAAAGGTGAAGAGGGAAATAAATCGAAAATAAAATAATACGATATAGGCAATCAGCGTCCCTGATAGGTAGAAGTTTATCCACGAACCAAGCACCATAAAAGCGGAAGGTTTTCTAAAAAAGGGAATCACGAGGCTGAGGCTCAAAAAAAGGAAAATGGGGATTTTAAGGCGACAAATGCTAAAGTGAATTTCGGGCGTATAGGTTTCTTTATCCGCCCGGTGTGTGAGCGAACGGTTTGACCTGCAAATGGCCGTCTGGTGCAAGGTTACTTCAGGAAAATCGTAAAACCGTTTGGGGTAATAATTGGCCAAGTAAACCGTGCCATGATCCCGAAGCGTTACCTCCTGTACATAATCGTTGTCGGAACTTTGGTAGCGCGTAAAATTATAGGCGATCACTACATCTTTCGTCTTTTTTAGAGGGAGATACTCATCGGCAATCATTGCGCTCATAATCCAAAGTGCTAGGATGGCGTAAAGAATTTTGAGCCTGTACCTCCAACCGGTTACTAATCCATGATAATAATGGTTCAATTCTTCTTCTTCTTCCTTCCATTTTCGATTCATTTGCTCCCAACGTTCGCGATGCACTTCTTCACGCGTCCGCTGGGGTTGTTGAGGGGGTTTTGGTCGAGCGCCAAAATCTTGTTTTAGAATGCGTTCATAGGCATCTAATAGTTGCTGAAATATTACGGTTGCCTCCTCGCCCGGATGAAGGTCTGGGTGAAATTCCTTAGCGAGTGAGCGGAATTTTTTCTTGACCGAGGCCATCGAACTGTTTTCGGGCAACCCTAAAAGATCATAGTAGTGCTTGCCACTCATGTTTTTTCAATGTTTGGTACATTTTGGGACGATCAATTTTTCCAGTTTTGGTCGTAATCATTTTATCCACTAATGCGAATTTTCGGGGCATTTCATTGGAAGTGTAGAGTTTCTTCAATTCCGCCAACGTCGGAATTTTTCCTGTTTTGAGCAGGACAATTCCCACACTTTCACCCCATACTTCGTCGGTTATTGGCATCGCAAGGCAAGGTTCATTCAGCAAGGTGCTGAGTCGGTCTTCTACACGTTCAGGGTGTATTTTTATCCCACCGCTGTTAATGACAAAATCTCGTCTGCCCAACAGGTGAAAAGCCTCTTCGCCTACCAGCTGTACGCAGTCATTGGTTTGTACAAAACCGTTCTCAAACGCCTCACAATGTATTACAAGGCAGTCCTCCTGAACGGATAATGTAACACCTTCAAGGGCTTGGTAGGGTTCTTTAAAATTGTGAGATATTTTTCGGACGGCAACGTGCGATGCGGTTTCCGTCATACCGTAGGTTTGATAGGCTTGTGAAAAGTATTGGGAGATTCGTTGAAATTGTCGTTCATTCAACGGTGCTCCACCGATTAACACGACTCCTTGCTGTGGCAATGGTTGGGCTTGATCCAGGTAATTCATGGCTTGCACAGGCACAAGGGCATTGAAGTCGAGGGCCATCTCCAAGTCTTTCAGGGGATTCTTATTCACAGGCAGTACGTGCAATTCCATGTTTGCGAGGAGAGAACGAACAACCATCATTTTTCCCGCAATTGAGGAAAGGGAAAGGCATAAGCCTGCTTTCATTCCCGGTGATAGGTTGAAGTGGGTTATGGTGCGCTCTGCAGATTTGGCTAACAAACTCTTCGAAAGTTGTAGCGTTCGAGGTTTACCGGTTGAGCCCGAGGTGTTTACCTCCACATAGTTCAAAGAGTCATCCCATCGTTGGATAAATTCCTTAACTTCCAGCATTCTATTTAAATCGTGGTATACGATGTCCATCGCTAAAATTCAATATCCAGGTTAAATCGGTTTCGAAGGGTGTGCAAATTTGGATTTTTGCGCGCAAGGGCTTGGAATTTTTCTATCCCGGTGTAGGGTTTATTTTCTTTCGCAACCTCATTCGTTAGTTCCAAATTAAATTTGATAAAACTGTTGTTCAATTCTTTTTTTAAATAAGATGCGAAGTCCGCCAAAAGAGGAGATATGTACGCTATTTGCACTTCATTATCCAAAATCCAAGTTATGGTTTCATCATTTAAGAAAAAATCGCGCTTAATTACAGCGTGGTAAAAGGTATCTTTCCCCTCGTTTTTCATTTGTGTTGCATAATTGCGGCTCGCAATTCTTAACGATTCCCCATTGAAGGGGGTTCTCGGCAATTGGTCATCGGGAATCAAAGGTGCCTCCTTAAAAAGTTCCAGCGATGCTTTAATGCTAATATTTTGGAAAGAGGCAACTGTGGTTTTTGGACTTTGGGCCTCGGGAATCGATGCGGGAGTCGGTGAGGGACTCGAGGGTGACTCATCTTTTACCGCGGTTGTTGAATTCTTGGCTTGCTGATGTTTAAAAGGGAGAATACTAATCGGATCTGTCAGGGATTTTTTTTTTCCGACTCCTGTTGTAACGAGCCCAATTCCATGAGGGTAACTTCCACCAGCAGACGTTGATTTTTCGAACTTTTAAAGCCCACATCTGCCTTACTGATGGCGTGAAGCGCGCGAACAATGGCCTGTTTTTCCCATTCATTGGCTTGTTGGGTGTATTTTTGGCGTACGCCTTCCGTTGCCTCTAACAAAGGAGCTGTTCGAATGTCTTTAACCATCAGTAAGTTCCGAAAGTGCTCCGCTAATCCTAACAGGAATTGATGACCGTCGAAGCCTCGATTTAAAATATCGCTGAAAACCAGTAAGGATCCGGCAATATCCTCTTTACGCAAGTACTCCACCACCTTAAAGTAATAGTCATAATCCAATACGTGCAGATTATTTAGTACTTGTTGGTATGTGATATTGCCTTCGCTAAACGTCACCAATTGGTCAAAAATAGATAAGGCATCTCTCAATGCACCATCGGCTTTTGAAGCGATCAAATGAAGTCCCTCCTGCTCATAGCTAACCTCTTCTTGTTCTGCGATTTTACCCAAGTGTTGGGCAATATCGTTAACCCGTATACGGTTAAAATCGAAGATTTGACAGCGTGAAAGTATCGTCGGTATAATTTTGTGTTTTTCCGTGGTTGCCAGAATGAAAATAGCATGGGCAGGTGGCTCTTCCAAGGTTTTCAGGAAGGCATTGAAAGCCTGCGCTGAAAGCATATGCACTTCGTCGATGATGTAGACCTTGAAATCTCCCAACTGTGGTGCTATTCGGACTTGCTCAATTAATCCCCGAATGTCGTCCACCGAATTGTTGGAAGCGGCATCCAGTTCATAAACGTTTAATGAACTACCCGAATTAAACGACAAACAGGACTCGCATTGATCACAAGCTTCCACATTATCTGTTCGATTGAAGCAGTTGATCGTTTTGGCCAATATCCGGGCGGTGGTCGTTTTGCCAACTCCTCGGGAACCGCAGAACAAAAATGCCTGAGCAAGATGTTTGGTTTTAATGGCGTTTTTGAGCGTTTCAGTTATGCCAACCTGCCCGACCACAGTGTCAAAAGTCTGTGGGCGGTATTTTCTTGCAGAAACGACGAATTGGCTCATGGTACAAAAATACACCTTTCCCCTTTGCTAATCTTTGTGCTGCGGGTAATTGTTGATAAATTTTAATGGGCTTTGGTAAATCGTAAAACTTGACTTCCACCAACGCCAATGCATCGCAGCAGGTAATTGCCTTTGGGAAGTTGAGCAACGGAAAACGTTCCGTTCTCAGCTGGACTACCAACGAAAAGGAGTTGTCCTAATTCGTTGAATACTTCAACACGCAAGGATTCTGGATTTATGAGGTTTAATTGTAGAGCATCGTTTACGGGATTGGGATAAAGGTGAACGTTGGAGGTCGAAGGTATTTCATGTACGCTGCCACTTTGGGTATGCACGTTCCATTTGTGAAGGTAAATTTTGAGCGTTCCGGTTCGAACATCGCCCCAAATAGCGTAACACGAGTCTCCATGGAATACAACGCTCATGAAATCATTGCCGCTTCCTTCGAGCACGCTGTCGTGGGCAGCAACCGTGGAAGATAAGGGATAGTCTGCCGTGAATGCTGGATTTCCATAAAATTTAACCGCAGCATAAATTTCCGAGGGTTGACTGTAGCCATCTGCTGGGGCGTTTCTTCGGTCTCTCCACGTTACCACAAGGTCTCCGCTAAGGTTAAAATCCGCCCAAACCAAATCCTGTACCCGGTTATTGCCTATGGGGTCTTGATTTACCCGTTGCATTGGCCCCCAAGTTAACCCTGCATCCGAAGTTTCCATCACATAGACGTCCGATTGGTCGTTTTGTTCGCTGAGAAAACAATAGGCCAAATGCCCTGTATGTGCCTCGTCGGCGAGCAATTTTCCAGCGCGTTTGAATTGGCTATTGCTCACGCCAACGTTTAAGCCTTGGTAAGCAACTTGATGGCTCAGATCTATTCCGCTGTGGTCTGAAAAGGCTATAATTTGGCGTGGATAAGGCGATTGCGCAACAAGGTACGAAGGGTACAGCGCATAAAATCTTCCGTTACCATCGATTGCCGGGGTAGGCATCGGTTGCGGGATGCTGCTGCCTGCCAAAAAGTTCAAGGTATCCAGATACCGAGGATTCATAAATGTTTGTCCTCCGTCGATACTTACCGTTACGTAAGGATTGTAAGGCGGCGTAACGAGGGCTGGTTGATTTGCGTTCATGGACGTAACGTAGATGGTGGTTTGCGGTCCGTTGGAGGGATCAATCACCATCCAGGGACGGTCTAAGCATAATTTACCCGGGCAATCGGCGATGTTCACCGCTTCAACAGCGGGTCCCCATGTTAGGCCCCCGTCGGTGGATTTTCGCACGACAATTTTTCCTTGGGTAAAACCTACGTTGTCGTAATCGATATAACACATGAACGCATCCCCGTTTGGCCCAAAGCCCAAACTCACATCGGCGGATGCATTCCCGGGGGCTTCATGAGGTTGGTAGATGGGCATGGACCACGTAGTACCTCCGTTCATCGAAACCGAGGATTTGATGGTGATTTTCTGTCCGAATTGAAATCCCATCCATGCTGCTATGAGGTGTTGGGGGTTTTGCGGGTTGAGGGCAATGGAGGGTTCTCCTTCAAAGATATTGGCATTGGAAACCAGGGTGTTTTGACCAACCAGTTGGTTTATGCAGGTTACTAATACGATATAAAGCAGGTATTTCCCCATTTTCCTTAAATCCGGCATAAAACTAATTATTTTTGATCATTAAAAATAGGGTTTGATAGGTCGAGGACATTTTATCAAGGAATCACTTCTAAACGTCGAACGGGTTCCAACTACCGGATTGGTCACACCATTAACGCGTGCTGTAAAACACTACGAGGTCATTCAAGTGAATCGATTTGTAGGGCTAGGTCATAATCCAATTTGGAAATTTTTCCCTCGCTGTGAGTAGTTGTCTGTATCCGTACTTGATTGTAGTTGTGCATCAAAATTTCGGGATGATGATCCGACTGTTCAGCAACCGCTGCAACCTTATTTACGAAGTCCAGTGCTTGCATAAAGGTGTCAAAATGAAAGTTTTTTTCGAGGAATAAACCGTTTATTTGCCATTTCATGTTAGTGCTAAATTAGTACAAAGTTACCTTAATGGGACTTATTGCTATTCAAATTCCATAAACTACGCTTGTTGGAGCACATGATTAATGAGTTTGATTCAGCTGCATTACCGTATATCCCGCATTTCGGAGCAGGGTAATCACGCCTTGCTCTCCGGGTAAATGACCCGCCCCAACGGCAATGAACGTGGCACCACGCTCAATTTGGTCGCTGATGACAGGAATCCAATTCCGGTTTCTTCGGTTGAGGAAATCTTCGATGAAATTGGGAAAGCCCTCCGATTCAGCGACGATATCCTTATACAGTCCGTCCAAATCCTCAGCAAGGTAAGCCTGTAACATTCCTTGATATTTTTGCGGTTGGTTAATTCCGTCCAACAGCATGCTCACTTGATCTTCCAGCGAAACAGAATTGATGGTTTCCATTTGTACTTGGATCGATTCGAGGCCCATGGTACTTTTCTTTCCTTTCTCAGCCATTTTTTGGAATTCCATTTCGTACGATTTGATGTCTTTCAGTTGGTCTTGCAGCATGGCACTGGAAAAGAAGAAGGGTTTCAATCGAGAGTAACGCTTGAGTTTTTTCTTGCTCATTCCGCAACTGTCCAAGCAATACCGAACAATTTTGGCATATTCTTCAGGAGTGGTGAGATCTTTCAGGGTTTTTCCGTCAGGTAGAATAGTTTGCTGCGCCACCGCTATTTTGGCCGATAAATTCATGTTCAAGTCAACTTCCATAGCGAGGGTACTGCACGACTCAAAAGCCTTAATCAGGGAAGATGAAAGTTGAAACCGGTCTTTTGGCATCATGTGGATGGTGCCATATAGATACGAAACGGCATTACCGTTCTTGGGTTGAATCGTGTAAAGTAATTGTCCTTTTATACTCGCAACCGAGGAGAGGAAAAGGAACCAAAGAAGGTATTGCTTCATTGAAAGGGTTTTATTAGTCCGTTTATTGACGCAAGTAAGAAGATCACCTATTGAAATTCAGCAACCTTAACTTTTCCGTTCACGAGAATCTCGTCAATTTTTTGGGTGAAGGTCATAGATCCTGCATTCAAAAGCGATTGGTAGGGAAACATGAAGCCTTTAACCGATCGGTAGTCGCTGTACTCAGTGGTCGCAGAGAAAGACTCCTCCATTTTTAGAACCGTTTTTACCATTTTTCCTTTTAAAAAGGTCTCTTTTTCGTAGTAATGCAAACTTTCGTTTTGAGGTCCGGTGCTGAATTGGAGCACGTAGTATTCTTTATTGTTCTCCTTCTCGACACCTATCAGCGTTAGATAACGAGCGTTTTCCGGCCGTAACCATAACAACTCTGGGAATAGCGCATTTTCTAACATTTCGGCTTTCATTTTAAGTTCGTCATAAACGGTTTTACCTGTTTGCATGTTTTTTTCGTAACCTGAAACTCCGTCGTAGTATTTGCTCTGTGCCACGTTGCCGTTGAATTCAATCCTGTCAGCTCTAACGCCTTTATTGGTGTAGAGGCTGTACGATTGAAGCGGGAAAGGTATTTTATCGGAACGTAATTCGGACCTTTGAAGAACATTCTTAACTTTTTTAATTTTCTTTTGAGCGTTTGCTAGTGAGGTTGATTGGGTTACCGCTAACAGGTAATTTTCAAGGATTTCGTTGGTGCTAAAATTTGATGGGGTTCGTTCAAGTTTGATATTCCCAAACTCGTCAAGTGTAGTAACTTTTCCATCGCTATCAAAAGCTTTAATTTTGTCCAAAACCGACTCGTTACCGACTACAACGATGTTGTAATTGTTCGATTTGATGTAGGTTTTTGCCATGCGGCTCAACTCCATAGCGTCGATGCTTTCTAAGCGTTGAAGGTAATTCCGGTAATAGTCTTCCGGAAATTTGTATTTGCTGATGTTGTAGGCAAAACGAGCAATGGTTTGCGGTCTTTCCAGTGAACGGGCGAAGCTTCCGTTTTTTACGGCTTTCGTTAGCTCGAGCTCAGGAGTCGTAATGGTTTCGCTTAACAAACGGTTCAGTTCGTTCAGAATTTCTTGGATGGCAGAATCAGTTACCGCGTTTCGAAAATTTCCGCTGATCGAGATCCATCCGCCGAGGTCTTGGTTGTTCAAACCCGAATAACAACCATAGGTAAAGGCTTTGTCCTCACGAAGATTTTGCATTAGACGTGTACCAAATCCGCTTCCACCAAATACGTCGTTTAAAACAGACATCGCTAATTGATCTTGGTTGCCCATGCGCATTGGTATGGGAAAGGATACCTGAATCACCGATTGAACCGCACCCGGTTTGTTGACAAAATACACTTGGTTACCGTTGCTCTTTACAGGGTCCTTGTATTCTGCAGTAACCGGCTTTGGACCTTGCCATGTCCCGAAATAGGCATTGATCATCTTTTCGGCTTGAACTCGGTTGATGTCACCTACAATCACCAAGTAAGCGTCTTGTGGAGTGTAGTGCGACCGATAAAATTCCTTAACGTCCGAAAGACTAATAGCAGATAGGGTAGTGAAGGTCATAACCTCACCGTAGGGATGTTGGGGAAAATTGACTTTTACGGTGGCATTACCGGCCATACCCGCAGCCTCTGATTTCAAGGAAACCATTCCTGAACGAAACTGGTCGGAGACTCGTTTGAATTCATCTTCTGGAAAGGAGGCATTTTTCGTAACATCCGCCATGAGGGATAACCCTTGGTCCAAATGCTTTGTAAGTACGGATAAGTAAACATTGGAGGCACTTGCGCTTAACGAAGCACCTAAGAAATCAATTTCTTTATCCAGCTGGTCTTTACTTCGATTAGAAGTTCCTGACATCACCAAGGAACCGGCTAATTCGCTCAACCCTGCTTTTTCACCTTCCAAGGTTGCTCCGCTTCCCAGCGTTAAGTCAAAGGAAACTTTGGGGAGTTTATGGTTTTCGGATAGAATGACGGTGATTCCGTTGGCGGTGGTCCAAGTTTCGGTAGGTTTAATTTGAATTTGTGGGGCAGGAGCCGGTTTGGGCATGATGGAACGGTCAAGTTGTCCATAAACTAGACCAAGGGCACCAAGCAATACGAAAGATAATAAGAACTTCATGGGCTATTTTTCTTTGGGTAAATAATAAAGAATGACTCTGGCGTTATTGTTCAGGTAGGTTTTCGCTACGCGTTGGATGTCGGCTCGCGTTACTTTCCGGTACAAATCCAACAGTTGATTTACCCGAGCTGCGGAACCGAAATACACGTGGTTGTCCGCTAAACTTTCAGCAATTCCGGCCACCGAGGAGTTAGCTTCTATGACTTGTTTTTCAAATTTGTTCAACACCGATTGGTATTCCTCTTCCGTGATCAATTCATTTTTAATGACCTCGATTTGCGCATCAAAAGCGGACTTCAAAGAACCCAACGAGGCCATGTCTTTGGCTAGCGCTAAAAAGATGTTCATACCTCCGTCCTCAAGTCCGTAATTGAAGGAGCTGGCATAGGTTGCAATTTGTTGTTTTTCGACCAAATTTTTATTGATTCTCGAACTGTTTCCCCCGGATAGGATTTCGTTCATGAATTCTAAGGCATAGGCATCCGGGTGTTTTTGGTCTGGGATTTTATACCCCATAAACACAGCAGGTAACTGAATGTTATCGTAAATGGTGTCCTCAATGGTTTGCTTGAGGGGATCATTGTCCTTGGTTGTTCTTGGAATTACCATGGGTCTGGCACTCAATTCAGCGTACAGTTGGTTGCCCGCTTTGTTGGTGCCTAACTTCGGATTTTTCGCGTTTACATCACTTTTCGCTACACCGTATTTTATTTTGAAAGCATCGTCGCTTAAGGCTAATTGGTCGCGGTAAAGGTTGATCGCCTGCCCCGAAGGAATGCTGCCGAAATACATTTCGATCCATTTTTTGGTTTGTTCCAAGGGAATGTCCCCTGCAATGGAAAGGGTAGCATTGGCAGGAACGTAAAAGTCTTGGTAAAACTGAACGTAATCTTTTTCTTGGGCGGCATCGAGGTGCTCCATAGAACCAATAGGCACCCATCGGTACGGATGTTTTGGGAAGGCCCGTTGGAACATTTCCGAAATAAAGCTCGCATAAGGTTGGTTGTCTACCCGCTGACGTTTTTCCTCCTTTACAACACTGCGTTGCGTTTCAATGCCAATATTTTCGACTTTCGCGTGCAACATGCGTTCGCTTTCCAACCAAAGCCCGAGCTCTAACTGGTTGGATGGAAGGATTTCGTAATAATAGGTGCGGTCTTGCGATGTATTGGCATTCAAGGTGCCTCCGTTTTTCTCAACCAATTTGGAATATTCTCCGCGTTCGATGTTTTCGGAACCTTCGAACAGTAAATGTTCGAAAAAATGCGCAAAGCCGGTCCGAGAAGGGTTTTCATTTTTTGAACCTACGTGGTAAAGAACCGATATTGCCACAATAGGCGTTGCGTGTTCCTCATGAAGAATGACATGTATTCCATTGGCCAAGTCATACTCTACGTAGTTGATTTTATTCTGCGCTCTTAAAGAAATCGCGCACCCGGTGGCAATTAAAATAGCTAACCAGTGTTTCATAATTTTTTTGATAAAGTTAATGCTTTTCCGATTATTGGAAACTCAATCATTTTTCTCGAATGCATTCTACAGCTTGGTACTAAAATTGTTCTACCTTTGGTAAATGTGGCAAATATTACTTTTGACTACTATCCTTCTGCGAGCAAGCTGCCTTTCGGCACAAACGGTTCTGCCATTCAGAGACTTCAATAATTTTTTCTTAACCTATGAGAATGGGGGATTTAAAACTCTCGAGATTCAACCTGTCATAGATTATCAAGCGGGCGATGAGTTTGTTGCATACATTGACACTAGGGGAAATTTACGCGTTTACGATGGCCGGCAACGGAAGGACATTACGAATCTCAATGTTGTTTATCAGGTTTCTGACCACTTGTTGGGGTACATGATTGGGCCTACGCTCAATATGTGGGAGCGCGGCAGGCTCCAAACATTAACGTATTTCGGACGAAATTTTACCGTAAAAGATTCTTTGATCCTGTATGAGGATACCCGCTTTAATACCTTGAACCTTTATTGGAGAAAAAATACGATGCCTCTAGCCACCATCATCGGAGATTTATCCATTCCAAGCACCGTTGGTGAGAACATCGTTGTGTTCAAGGATAACGGAAACTTGTACAAGATTTTTTACGAGGGATTGATTTATGAAATCTTTTCGTGGAGCGGAGCTGTTGATTTTCAATTAGGCACGGACATACTTTGTTTTAACGACCCTACCACAAGAACTTTTGTTGCTTTTGAAAATGGGATTTTTTCAGATGTTGAATCCCAATACATGCGCAAGTACAAAGCAGGTCGAGGCTTTATTGTGTACGAAGATTTGAATTCCAACCTTTGGTATTATCGAAAGGGGGAGAAAATACTCTTGACCAATTTTATTTCTTCTTTTTGGGATGTCAGGGACGATGTGGTCGTTTGGGGTGAAAACAATTACATGTTTACATTGGTCGATGACCAAAAAATCCAGATTGCCAATTTTATTCCTTCAACTTGGGAGATAAAAAATAACACCATCGCTTATCGAAATATTATGGGCGGTGTTTCGGCTGTGGTAAATGGTATATCCACCGATATAACCTTACTGCCCGACTCTGAATTCAAGATTTTAGGAAATTCAGTGTTGGTTAAGTTGTTTAACAGTTCGCATTTAGTGCTTTCGGATGGAAAAATTTATTCGAACTAGTCGTTTACTGCAGCGAATCCTTTTCTCCTTACTTATTATTTCCCAAAAGCTCAATGCTCAGGTTGCGGCCTTTGACCGCATGGAACAACTTTACAGCCAAGGGCACTATCGCATGGTATATCGCCGCGCAGTCCGCTGTTTAAATAAGCCAGAATACGATTATTCCCTCTTCCCTCAATACTACAAATCCCTTGCGACTTTACAAGGAATCCAAAGAGATGGGTTTCGTCAACGAAAAGCAACGCAGATCAGGGAGTCATTGGAGTTTCTTGCCGGTTTATCCCTAACCCAGAAGGGAAAAGAGCTTCAACGCACCCATTTTAACGAGTTGGAAGCCTTGACCTTGGATTTAAACGCTTGGATTCAGTGGACATTGGATCGCGGAGATACAGAGGTTGCTGAATACTACCGCAGGTTAATTCAAAAAAGCTTGCCTAACCAAAAGCTACCAGCGGGTATCCATGTTTCGTGGAGTGCGAGCAATGCTGCGGAGTTAAAAACTCAAGAGGCAATGATTGCATTTGCACAAACGCTTGAAGGAATCCACTACGTTTGGGGAGGATTTTCGAAAGAGGGCTTCGATTGCAGCGGTTTTACCTCTTACGTGTTTAATGAATTTGGAATCAAGCTACCGAGGGTCTCTGCTGAGCAATATGAGAATTCAACGAAAATTTCAGCTGATGAAGCGCGGATAGGAGATTTGGTTTTTTTCGGGAAGGACAGGAACATTTCTCACGTTGGAATTTTAGTCAATCAACTTGGAGAGCCCAAAAAAATGATCCATGCCTCAAGCAGTAAAGGTGTTGTTTTTCAGTCAATTGAAGATTCAGAGTACTTCAGTTCTCGCCTAATTGGATTCGGCCGGTATTGATTATTTAACCACTTTTTTGTCTTCCAGAAACACGATAAAAAGGCACCAAAAACCGGTAATGCATACCAAAACAATGATGAGCGGCATCAATGCCTGAACCTTGAAAGCGATTGATAGGATGGTCATGAACCAAATGATGCAAATAGCGATCAGGGCAGACCACTTAAAAGGGTATTTTCCACTCCAAAGCACATCGAAGGAATTGATCGTGAGTTGGTTTACAATCGGTATGCTGAACCAAGTCCAATAGAGTTTGACACTATCTGGGAAAGCATTAAAATAAACGATCATTAGGGCAATCGTTCCAAAATTGACAATGGACAACCATTCAGCGCGCGTTGAACGGGATTTAATCAATAAGTGAATGCCGCTGGTGAAAAACGGTGTTGCTAAAAAAAATACCCAACGGTAGGCAAACACGCTTGTGAAAGATGCAGCCTGATATAGGAAAAACAAAAATGCTAGGGTGTTTCCGATAAAGAGAAGCTGCCAAAAATTATATTTGATGCGTTCTAACATGTCTTTCTTCGGCTTAATTCGGTTGCGCATACCAATTGCCACAAGACTCGCGCACCGACGTTGGCATCCCAATCGCCATCCATTCCCGGACACACCTCATTTAAATCAAATCCAACAATGGATTTTCCGGAGTTTACCACCTTAAACAGCAAATAACTCACTTGCTCAAAACTTAGACCACCTGCAACGGGAGTTCCTGTATTCGGACACAGGTAAGGTTCTAAACCATCTATGTCGAACGAAATATATACCTCATTACTCAATTCTGCTAAGATGCTTTCGCATTGGTTATCCCAAGATATCCCCTTAAATGCCGATGCTTTCATATCCCAGTCGTAGTAACTGCTTATTTTAGGGTGGGAATGGGCAAATTGAGCCTCCGCTTCTGAAAGGTCCCGAATGCCCACTTGCACGAGTTTGTGCAGGTTATTGCAACGTCCTACGACATTGTGCATTATGCTCGCGTGGGATTGATCGAAGCCTTCATAGGCATTTCTTAAGTCGGCATGGGCATCAATTTGCAGAATACTGAAATTCTGTAGCTGCTTGTCCAGGGCGAGGATGAGTCCGAGCGGTGTGGAGTGCTCGCCTCCGAGTACCGCCACTTTTTTTCCGTTGTCCAATAATTCCTCAACACGAGCTTGTAAGTTGTAAGTTAATGCCTCATGGGCTTTATTTACAGCAACAAGGAGCTCACGGTGTTTATCCGAGGCCGCCCTTTCGCCCAAGGTTTCCAAATCCTGAAAATACGCCGAAGTCGACTGGTTGAATTCATCGTTTATTTCCTGCCATTCGGCGGAAATCGGCGCCATGTAAACGCGTGTCTCGTAAGCTTGAGAAAGTTGAGGATGAAAGAAGTCCAATTGTGTTGAAGCCTTAAGGATGGCCTCAGGTCCGCGGCTGCTGCCTTTTTTATAGGAGGCTGTTACGTCCCAGGGGATGGGTAAAATTACAAGGTCGGCTGCAGTTTCAGCTACCGGAAAACCGAAAATATTACCGTTGGAAACACCAACACCGTTGGGGTCGAAGTTCATGAGGAGCGTTTCGAATTATGGTAAGCATCAATGCTTGCTCGTACCGAAATGTGTTCGTCCAAAAGTTTTTTTGCTTCTGCGCGAGTAACATGGATCTCCTCGCAAACCATTCGAATGGCGCGATCCACCAATTTATCATTGCTCAACTGCATATCGACCATTTTATTGCCTTTTACGCGACCTAATTGAACCATGAGCGAAGTTGAAATCATATTTAGCACGAGTTTTTGAGCTGTACCCGATTTCATTCTGGTGCTGCCCGTAACGAATTCGGGACCAACTACCGGAACCATAGGAAACCGCGCGATTTGGCTAAGTGGACTTCCCGGATTGCAGGTTATTCCACCAGTCAAAACTCCAATCTCATTGGCTTTTTCCAAAGCCCCCAGAACGTAGGGCGTGGTGCCTGAAGCCGCTATTCCAACAAGCGTATCCATTGGATTAATGGAATGTTCTAATAAATCTTTCCACCCCTGATCTCGGTCATCTTCGGCAAATTCGACCGCTTTTCGAATGGCGGCATCTCCGCCGGCAATCAAACCAATCACCAGCCCTTGGGGTACTCCAAAAGTTGGAGGGCATTCGCTGGCGTCGACAATGCCCAAACGGCCACTTGTCCCCGCTCCCAGGTAAAATAACCTTCCTCCTTGCTTCATTTTCGGGGAGCATGCCTCAATAAAGGCTTCTATGGCAGGGAGGATTTGCTCAACGGCCACCGGAACTTTGGCATCCTCGGTGTTAATGGAACGCAACAATTCGTTGGTGCTCAGTATTTCCAAGTTCTCATAATCCGACGCTTGTTCCGTGATTTTTTTCATGACATAAAAGCAAGATACTGGGGATTGGAAAGATCGATTTCCACCCGATTTTTTAGGGTGGTGGAGAGGCTTAAACCAACAAAATCGGCTTTAATGGGGAAACGTCGATGTTGGCGATCAACGAGCGTCAATACCTTGATGGAATGCGTGGCCTGTTGCAGAAATTTTAGCAGCGCGTATTGCATGGTTTTTCCTGAGTTAATTACATCGTCGACTAAAATGATGTAGCCATTTTTTAGTTTTGCTTCGTCCAAGCTTAGGGAAATGGGCTCAGACCAAGGTTCTTCTTTGTTGAGACGAACTTCAAAAACCACAACTTTTGGCCCTCCGTGTTGGTCCATAATGTTCTTAAGCAGATTTGCCAGAATAAGCCCGTTTCCTTGAATTCCTCCAATAAAAAGGTTTTTTTGGAGGGTTGTTTGTTCAAGTATTTGGTAGGCCAACCTGCAGATTTTTCGCTCTATTTGTTGATGTTCAAGAATGATTTGCATAGGTAAGTGTATGACAAATATAAGCGATTCCGCGAATTCAATAGGGATTTATTATCAAAGCTTAACTACCTTCGTGGCATGACAAGAAATCCTTCTTGCTTACGTTGGATTCCTATATTGACTTTTTACAGGGTGTGGAACTTTTTGTTATTGGGGCTGAGTTTTTGCCTAGCTCGTATAACGAAAAAACCGGTTCATTTAGGCCTGCCATATCATGTCAGTTTTGAGCCCACAACGGCTTGCAATTTAGGGTGTCCGGAATGCCCAAGTGGTCTGAAGCAATTTACCAGAGCCACAGGTAAGATCAATTTGGAGAGCCATTCCACGTGGTTGAAATCCATGTCGCCACACCTAATGTACGTTACCTATTATTTTCAAGGTGAACCTTTTTTACACCCTCAATTATTATCCCTGATTGTAGAAGCCAAAAAACACCGCGTTTTTACAGCAAGCTCCACCAATGCCCACTTCATTGACGAGACAAATGCACAAGATATCGTTCGAAGCGGTCTTGATCAATTGATCATTTCGGTAGATGGAGTCACTCAAGAGGTTTACGAGCAATATCGCGTTCATGGCGATCTTGAAAAAGTTTGGAAAGCAACTAGAGCGTTAGTGCAAGCCAAAACGCGTTTAAAAAGTTTAACCCCTCGGCTGATTTTTCAGTGCTTGGCGGTCAAACCCAACGAGGCCCAAATTCCTGCTGTATTTGCAAAGGCCAAGGAACTCGGAGTGGATGAAGTTCGCATTAAAAGCGCTCAACTGTACGACTATGAAAACGGTAACCCGCTTATGCCCGATAACGAGGAATATCGACGTTATCGTTTAGGTAAAAACGGAAAATTTACCTTGAAAAATCCGGGTGGAAACCGCTGTTGGAGAATGTGGACTGGCTGTGTTATTACATGGGATGGAAAGATTGTCCCCTGTTGTTTCGATAAAGATGCAAAACATACTCTTGGAAGCCTTCAGAACACCCGATTTACCGACATTTGGGGTTCTGAATCGTACCGTCAATTTCGAAACACCCTTCTCAACAACCGAAATGAAATCGACATTTGCCAGAATTGTTCCGAGGGAGCAAAGGTTTGGTTGTAGCCCTTCATGAGTTTGAGATAGGCGCTAAGCGTTCAGTTCTTTTTCCTTAAACTCTTTCACCAAATTCAGGGCCTCTGGAATGATGTCGCTGCACAAGACAATTAACGAACCGTCTTTGGCATTTTCTATCGCGTAGGTGATGGCTTCGCGTTCGTTCGGAATCACTTTAACAGGTTTTTTCGGGTCAATCTTTTTGATGCCGTCCTCCAACATTCGAATGATTTCTTGGTCGGTTTTTCCGCGCAGGTTTTTATCCTGACGAATGATGATTTCGTCGAACATTTCCGCTGCCACCGAACCGATGTCGTTGTTGTCTTGTTCTCTTCGGTCGCCAATTCCTGCAATGAGGCCGACTTTCACCGTCCCTTCCAGGGTATCTGTGAACTTTTTCAAGGCCCGCATTCCAGCCGCGTTATGCGCAAAGTCTAAAAGGACCGTAAATTTTTTAAATTCGAAAAGATTCAGTCTTCCAGGGGTTTGATTAGGTGAGGGAATAAAGGTGGATAGTCCTGCCTTCATATCTTCGATGCTAGCTCCCTGCAAGTTAGCCGCGATGATTGCCGGCAATACGTTTTGAATCATAAACTCTGCTTTACCACCGTAGGTAATTGGAATCTCGTGGGCCTGCATAACCCTCATTTTCCATTCTCCTCGGCATAGCGTAACATAACCGTTTTCGTACACTGCAGTAATCCCGCCTTTCCGTTGAAGGGCGAGAATGCGAGGATTATTTTCATTCATGGAAAAAAGCGCCACATTGCAATGCAACCCTCGTCGCATTTCATAAACCAGGTCGTCGTCAGCATTCAAAATCGCATGGCCGTCCGAAAGCACGGTTTCGGGCACCACTCCTTTGACTTTCGCGAGTTGTTCGATGGTGTGAATTCCTTTTAGCCCTAAATGGTCCGGAGCGATGTTCGTAACCACCGCGACATTGCAATTTTTGAATCCAAGGCCTGCGCGCAACAGACCACCTCTTGCGCATTCCAGTACGGCGAAATTTACCGTTGGATCTTTCAGCACGAATTCAGCGCTGTTCGGACCTGTACAATCTCCCTGTAGCAGTAGGCGGTTTTGAATGTAGACGCCGTCAGTAGTTGTGTAACCCACGCGAAATCCTTGCATTTTCATCATGTGGGCAATCAGGCGGGTGGTGGTTGTTTTTCCGTTGGTTCCGGTTACGGCGACAATCGGAATTTTACCGTTACTGCCTTTGGGAAATAACTTTTCAATCACCGGAGCTGCAACGTTTCTAGGAAGTCCTTTGGCTGGAGCAAGGTGCATACGAAATCCTGGACCGGCATTCACTTCCAATACGGCGCCGCCAGTCTCCTTGAGCGGTTGTGAAATGTCGGAGGTCATAATATCTATTCCGCAAATGTCTAAGTTGATGATTCGAGAGATGCGTTCCGCCATGGCAATATTTGCAGGATGTACGAAATCCGTCACGTCCTCGGCAGTGCCTCCCGTAGACAGGTTTGCCGTATCTTTCAAGACGAGCATTTCATGTTGGGCAAGTACACTGCTCAATTCATACCCTTTAGCTTTTATCAACCCCAAGGTTAAGTCGTTTATCGTGATTTGTGTTAAAATTTTTTCATGCCCATATCCACGTCTAGGATCGGCATTTACCACATCAATAAGTTCCTGAATGGACGCTTTTCCATCACCAATAACGTGGGCAGGTGTTCGCAAGGCTGCAGCTACGAATCGATGGTTGATAACCAGCAAACGATAATCAACCCCCGTTACAAAGCGTTCAATAATGACGCTGTTGGATACTCTTTTTGCAGCATGAAAGGCAACCGTAGCCTCTTCAAGGGAAGTAATATTCACCGTTATTCCTCGGCCGTGGTTTCCATCTATGGGTTTAACCACTAAGGGAAATCCCACACGTTGACAAGCTTCGTCGAGGCTGGATTCGTTTCGGATGATTTGCCCTTTTGGAACCGGAACCTCGGATTGTTCAAGAAGGAATTTTGTTTCCTCCTTGTTCCCTGCAAGCTCAACACCGATGCTGCTGGTTTCGCTCGTAATTGTTGCGCGAATGCGTTTTTGGTTTTCCCCATAGCCTAACTGACACAGCGAATGTTGGTTCAATCGAATCCAGGGAATACCCCGTATTTCTGCCTCATGAATGATGGATCCGGTTGAGGGTCCTAAGCGAACGGCCTCGCGAATTTCCCGCATCCGTTGAATATCGGACAGCAGGTCATAGGGTTTATCTTCAATGAGGGCATTGCATATGTCAAACGCCGCCTTTGCAGCAAATCGACCTACCGCCTCTTCCTCGTAATCGAAAACAACGTTGTAAACCCCTTTTTCGCCGTAACCCCGCGTCCGACCGAAACCTACCTCCATGCCAGCAAGGTTTTGAATTTCTAGGGCAATGTGTTCTATAATATGTCCCATCCAAGTGCCGCTTTCTATCCGCTGAAAGAAACCTCCTGGCTCTCCAATCGAACAGCGGTGATCATACATTCCTGGAAACATGGTTCTAATGCGATCCGAGAAACCGGGAACTTTGTTCGAAGGCCGTTCCTCCATGTCCTCTAAATCCAAAACCATTACGATGAGTTTATGGCGTTTAACCGACCAATAGTTTGGGCCTCGCATTGCGTTAACCTCTCGGATTTTCATAGTTCAGGCGAAATTTAAATTGCGATACTCGATTTTTTATCGCAAAATAAAACATTTAAATTTATTTTTGTCTACTCTAAGTAAAATAGCATGAAAATTCACGAACCAAAAGGGATTTTGATACCTATCGGCGGTAACGAGGACAAGGGAATTGGTGACAACGAAATGCACACGCTGGAATTTATAGACGAGGGTATTCTGAGTCACCTGGTGCGGTCTGCTGGTGGAATTGATGCGGAAATCGTTGTAATTCCCACGGCCTCGAGTATCCCGGATCAAGTTATAGCCTCCTACACAAAAGCTTTTTCGCTACTTGGTTGTTACAACATTTTCCCCATGGACATCAGAGAACGTTCTCAATCCTACGATCCTTTATTTTTGGAACGCATGCAATCGGCCAACGCTGTGTTGTTTTCCGGAGGAAATCAATCAGAAATTACGGCAAAAATATCCGGGACCCGTTTACACGAAATCATGATAGATCGCTATCAACAAGAGTCTTTTGTAATTGCGGGAACGAGTGCTGGTGCTATGTGCATGTCGACCCAAATGATTACCGGAGGAAACACAACGGAAGCGTTTAGAAAGGGGGTTGTTGGCATCGGAAGCGGCTTGGGATTTACGCCGAATTTAATCATCGATTCTCATTTCATTCAGCGTGGTAGATTCGGTCGCCTCACCGAGGCAGTGGCCAAATTTCCCGATCTCATCGGCATTGGATTAGCGGAAGATACCGGGCTCATCATCCGTAATAACGACGAATTTCAGGTAATCGGCTCGGGAATGGTCATTATTTTTGACGGTAGAAAACTCGAACATAACAACGAAGCGATATTAAAAGAAGGTTGTGCAATGACGCTAACGAATATGGTTACCCATGTTCTTTCAAACGGCGACCGGTTTGAAATCAATACTCGCAAAATTAAGGTGCTTCCTATTGGGTCTCCGTTTATTTAATCCACATAGATTGCTGCATAACTTGCACCATCACTGCAACGATACCCTCGGTACATGCCCTCGGTATTGAATGAAAAACAGACTTCTGCTTTTGCGTTCACGGCAATCAGCCCCCCGTCTCCTCCCAAGGCTAAAAGTCTTTTTTTGATGACCTCATCGCAGGCAGTCTGAAGATCCAGTTGGCAATGCTCAATGAGGCAGGAAACGTCGTAGGCGGCAGCTCCTCGAATAAAAAACTCTCCACTCCCGGTACACGAAATGGCGCACGTTTGGTTGTTGGCATAGGTACCGCTTCCGATGATTGGGCTGTCACCAATGCGTCCAAATTTTTTGTTGGTCATTCCTCCCGTGGATGTTGCGGCAGCGATGTTGCCGCGAATATCGCAAGCTACTGCCCCAACCGTACCAAATTTACGGTCGCTTGCGACATGATCGAGTTGCGTTTTGTCAGAACCTTTGAGTTCTTGCCATTGATCGTAGCGAAATTGGTCATAAAAATAGGAGGGAGGAAGGATTTGGTAATTGCGTTGAGCAGCGAAAGCCATGGCTCCTTGACCTGCAAGCAGCACATGCGCACTGTGTTCCATAACATCCCGCGCCAGTAAAATGGGGTTTTTAATCCCCGTAACCATAGCCACAGCTCCTGCCCGGCGAGTGGCTCCTTCCATGATGGAGGCATCCATTTCATGGGTTCCTTCCGCTGTGAAAACGCTTCCCTTTCCCGCGTTGAATAGAGGACAATCCTCAAGCCGTGTTACGGCGGCCACAATGGCCTCGGAGGCGTTGGCGCCTTTTTCGAGCAACGCATAGCCCGCATCAAGGGCCTCATTGATCCCGCTAAGGTAGGCGGCTTCTTGCTGCGAATTCATCATTCCGCGCGTCAAGATCCCAGCACCGCCATGAATAGCTATAGAGAAAGGACGCATAGTTTTTTCAACAAATATAGGTAACCGCAGGAAGTGCTCGATTAATTCTCGGTAAATTCTTGGAAATTCGCAATTATTGCTTAATTTTGCAACGCTTTAACGAAAATCGTTAGGGCTACATAAAAATTATTGATAGAATATTGGCATGTACTTAGAAGCAGAAAAGAAAAAAGAGATTTTTAGTAAATACGGGGGTTCTGAAACCAATACCGGATCTGTTGAAGGCCAAATTGCGCTGTTTTCTTACCGAATCAATCACCTAACAGATCATTTGAAGAAAAACCGCAACGATTTTGGTACGCAACGAGCTCTTCAATTACTTGTTGGAAAGCGAAGGAGTTTGTTAGACTATCTGAAAGGAAAAGACATTCAAAAATACCGATCCTTGATTAAAGAGCTTGGGCTACGGCGTTAAGCGTTGGTATAGATTTATTGAAGAGGGGCTTTCGGCTTTGGTCGATGTCCCTTTTTTTGTGCTTGAAGAAAGATAAATGTTAACATACGTAAAAAAGTAAAAATGAATATAGGTATAACGAAAACCATCAATACGGGTGGTAAACAAATTAGCGTAGAAACGGGTAAATTAGCAAAACAAGCCGACGGGTCAGTCGTCGTGCGAATGGGAGACACCATGTTGCTCGCAACGGTGGTTGCGGCTCCGGAGGCGAAAGAAGGGGTCGATTTTCTTCCTTTAACGGTTGATTATCGGGAAAAATACGCTGCAGCAGGAAGGTTTCCAGGCGGTTTTTTCCGAAGAGAGGCACGTCCGTCGGAAAGTGAAATTCTTATCATGCGCCTTGTTGATCGTGCATTGCGGCCCTTGTTTCCCGACGATTATCACGCTGAGGTCCAATTAATGATTCAACTATTGTCTTACGATGGGCAAAACAACCCCGATGCCTTATGCGGTTTTGCTGCTTCTGCAGCCATTGCGGTCTCCGATATTCCTTTCAATGGCCCCATGTCAGAGGTACGTGTGGCACGTGTTAATGGAGCATATATCTTAAATCCGACCAAAGAGGAAATGGAAGGAGCGGATTTGGATGTCATGATTGCGGGAACGGAAAAGGACATCAACATGTTGGAAGGTGAAATGCAAGAAATCTCCGAGGAGGATTTGGTGGAGGTTATCAAAATTGCCCACGAAGCGATCAAGGAACAGTGTGCTTTTCAATTGCAGTTGGCAGCTCAAATTTCAACTTCGAATCCAAAAAGAGAATACTCCCACGAAGTTCACGACGAAACCGTCAAAGCAAGGGTTTTTGAAATGGGCATGGAAAAGTGTAAAAACGTAGCCCGAATGGGATTGGCTAACAAGGCAAAGCGCGCGGAGTTGTTTGATGAAATTAAATCTGAAATTAAGGCGAGCTACAGCGAAGAGGAGCTAGGGGAAGTGGGGAAATTCATCGGGGTGTATTTTTCCGAAGTCAAGAAAAAAGCCGTCAGGTGGGTAATGTTAAACGAACGTAAACGATTGGATGGGCGAGCATTCGATGAAATTCGTCCGATTTGGGCTGAAGTTGATTATTTACCCAACGTGCATGGTTCAGCCGTCTTTACCCGAGGGGAAACACAATCCCTCACTACGTTAACGTTAGGCGGCAAAATGGATGAACAAATGATAGATGGAGCTACTTTCCAAGGTACCGAGAAGTTTTTATTGCATTATAATTTTCCTCCATTTTCAACAGGTGAAGCAAAACCCATTCGAGGAACTTCCCGAAGAGAAATAGGACATGGAAATTTGGCTCTTCGTGCTTTGAAGCCCGTGTTACCGAAGGAAAATCCTTACACGATTCGAATTGTCTCGGACATTTTGGAATCTAACGGTTCTTCCTCTATGGCGACCGTATGTGCAGGAACTTTGGCCCTCATGGATGGAGGAGTTAAAATTACCGCTCCTGTATCAGGCATCGCCATGGGACTGGTTGCAGACGAAGGCAAATTTGCCGTTTTGTCCGATATTTTGGGTGATGAGGATCACTTGGGAGATATGGATTTCAAAGTGACCGGTACTGCAAAGGGAATTACCGCTTGTCAAATGGACATTAAAGTGGATGGTCTCCCTTATGAGGTACTAACGCAGGCGCTGCTTCAGGCCAAAGCGGGGCGCCTTCATATTTTAGGTAAACTCACGGATACACTCGCTCAACCTCGCGAGAATTATAAAGATTCAACACCGCGCATTGAGGTACTTTTAATACCTAACGAAATGATTGGAGCAGTGATCGGACCAGGTGGTAAGATCATTCAAGGGCTTCAGAAAGAAACGGGAACAACCATTACCATTGAGGAGTTATCAAACGGTGAGGGGTCGGTTCAAATCCTTTCCAACGATGGTCCGAGCATGGAAGAAGCTTTGCGTCGAGTGCGCATGATTGCTTTCCCACCGCAAGTGGAAGAAGGTGCCACCTACGAAGGAAAAATTAAGTCCATCAAAGAGTTCGGTTGTTTCGTGGAAATCATTCCTGGAACGGACGGATTAATTCACATTTCCGAGTTTTCTTGGGAAAAAGTGAAGAAGATGGAAGACGTTTGCAAAGAAGGGGAGGTGCTCTCGTTCAAGGTGGTTGGCAAAGATCCAAAAACCAAAAAATGGAAATTGTCCCGTAAGGTTTTATTACCGAAACCGGAAATGAACTAAGGTACAAAATAGGGGAAAAATGATCCCCTATTTTTTTTTTTAAAAACTTCACTTCTTTAGCTAAGAGAAATTAACTTTGTACAATAATTTTTACCTATGAGAAATTTACTTTTACTCTTGTGTTCTGCGCTTGTTGGAGCCTCGTTTTCCCAAGCTTGGGAGCCTTTTAATTACCTAGGAGCGGTGAACGCCAACGGTTGGACGACCCACTCAGGTATTTCCGGGCAAATTCAAACGGTTAATACGGCTTCCAATAGCGGTAGTAGCCTTTCTTATCCAAACTTGGAAGCCTCGGTTGGAAACCGCGTTCAATTGGTTGCCGGAAATACGGAAGATGTGAATAAGGCGTTATCCAATCTAAGCGGAAGCGGATATTTTTCCTTCCTTTTAAACGTACCGAATACCACCGGTCTTCATCTCAACGCCAATGCAGGAGATTATTTTACGGGTTTTGGAGCAACCGCAGGAAATCCCGTGACTTCGCTAGGAGCTCGCGTCTTCATCAAGGCTGGCGCCACGCCAAACACGTTCGTTTTAGGACTAACCAACAACAGCGGAGGGGCATCAAATACGACTTGGAATCCAACCGAATACCCATGCGGTACGACTGTTTTTGTAGTGGTTAAATTGGTTAATTCTTTAAGTCCTGTAGCGGCATCTATGTGGATTAACCCTACACCAGGTACTGCTGAACCAGTAGCTACAATTACCAATGCGTCAGGTACCAATGCTATTGCAGCTTTGGCTTCGGTTTACTTACGGCAAGGGGGTACAGCAGCAGCAGGTACAGGATCTTTGGAAATCGACGAGATGCGAGCCGGTTCAACATGGACCTCGGTAACGCCATGTGCAACTCCCACGACGTATTATCAAGATGTGGACGGTGACTCGTTTGGAGATCCAAATACGGCAACCCTTTCGTGTTTGCCTTTGCCTGGACTGGTTTTAAACAATCAAGACTGCAACGATAACAATGCTGCTATCAATCCAAACACCGTATGGTATGCGGATGCAGACGGTGATGGATTTGGGAATCCAAGTGTTTCGCAAACCGTGTGCATTGCACCTCAAGGATACGTATCGAATAATACGGATTGTAATGACAATGATGCAAATGTTAATGCTATAAGCACTTGGTTTATCGATGCCGATGGGGATGGATACGGTTCTTCTTCAACGTCCATCCAAAATTGTGGACAACCTGTTGGATATGTTGCGAATAGCACCGACTGTAATGATGCTTCTGCTGCCGTTAACCCAGCTGCCGTGGAGGTATACAACGGAATTGATGACAATTGCAATAATACGATTGATGAAGGTTTTACCCCGGTAAATTACTATTTGGACAACGACGGTGACGGGGTAGGAGGGAATACGTTTGTGGTTGGTATAACTTCCCCGGGTCCCAACTATGTTTTAATAACGGGAGATTGCAACGACAATAACCCTGCAATGTATCCGGGTAACAACGAGGTCTGCGATAACCTGGATAACAACTGTAACGCCTCCATCGATGAAGGGTTAATTTTTCTAACGTATTTTCAAGATAATGACGGCGACAACTTTGGAAATGTGGCGGTAACGCTCTCTGCATGTTCTGCACCTCAAGGTTACGTGCTAGATAGTACCGATTGCAACGACCAAAACGCAAACATTAATCCTTCTGCTATCGATATTCCTGGGAACGGTATTGATGAAAATTGCAACGGTATAGATGCACCAATTATTGCAGCCCAACTTGGTCTTTATGAGTTTACGCAAGCTGCAGGTTGTCCTGTACTTGCCAATACCGTTACGACTCAACCCGCCAATGCTACTTTTTCGATATATTCCAATCAAGGAGGTTTCTGTGTAGCAGCGGCAAACGTCTTTAATAACAACACGTGGAATACTGGAGCAGTGGTTAATCCGGCGAATTACAACGAATTTTCGTTACTAGCCGATAGTTGTTTTGGATTAACATTAACCAAATTAACATTTACGCACAAAGTAAGTAATGTGAACACAATCCCTACATGGCATTTACGCTCTAGTTTAGACAATTTTGCGGCAGACATTGCATCAGATTCGATAACAACCAACGTGATATTAAACGATACGGTACTTCTTGGAGCTTCTTTTGCCAATATAAATCAAGTTACTTTTAGGTTTTATATAACGGGAATTTCGACCTCCGGAGCAACGTGGAGAAATGATAACGTTAGCGTTTGGGGATTCATTAATCCCGTTCAGCCTCAAACCTATTATGCCGATACAGATGGTGACGGTTTTGGTGACGCTGCGAATACCGTGCTTTCATGTACCTTGCCTTCGGGTTATGCTGCCAACAATACAGATTGTGACGATTCAAATGCTCAAATTAATCCCAATACCATTTGGTTTGTGGATGCCGATCAGGACGGCTATGGAGATCCAAACAGCTTCACCACATCTTGTTTAACGCCACCGGGAACGGTCTTGAACGGTGACGATTGCGATGATACAAATCCGCAGTTGGCTTTAGTGGATATGTACTATGTTGACGCTGATGGTGATGGATATGGGGACGACGCAACCGGTGTGGAAACCTGTGCGCAACCCGCTAACACGGTTTTAGTAGGAGGTGATTGCGATGATATGAACGACCAGATTTATCCTGGTGCTGTCGAAATTTGCGATGGCGAAGACAATAATTGCGATGGTAATTTTGATGAAGGACTACCTACCAACCTCTATTATGAAGATGCGGACAATGACGGATATGGTTCAGAGGTAACGACCGAGACTTGCGATTCATTAGGTGTAGGATTTACCTTAGTACCTGGAGATTGCGACGATCAAAACGATGCGGTATATCCTGGTGCAACCGAAATTATCGACAATGGCATCGATGAAAACTGCGATGGAATGGATAATTATGTTGGGTTAACTGATGGACTTACTTGGGAACTTACGCTTGCACCCAATCCTTCGGAAGGAGAGGTGAAAATTAATACAAATTTTGGGGGAGAATTCTCAATCGCCATTAGCGATATCTCAGGAAAAGTAATCTATCACAAGAATCAAGTAATCAATGGATATGTACTCAATACCCGCGCTTGGGCGCCTGGAACGTACCTTGTTTCAATAGCGCAAAACAATCAGCAGATTATTGCGAGGTTGATGGTGAAATAATCAACGCTGTTAGAAATTTGAAAGCCGTCCCGTGGACGGCTTTTTTTATGGTAACCCGTTCTAATTTCTTACCTTTACTTTTATCAAATGAACGTATGAAACGACTTATACTCTTTTTAGGATTAATCCTCAGCCAATTTTCCATAGTTGCGCAATACTGGCAGCAACGAGTTGATTACCGCATAGACGTGACCTTAGACGACCAAACGCATCGTTTGTATGCGAATTTGGCCTTCGACTACACCAATAATTCTCCTCACACTCTTGACAGTCTTTACTTGCACGTGTGGCCGAACGCCTACAAAGATCGGACAACGGCCCTAGCTCAGCAATTGAATGGGCAAGGGACGAAAATATCGACGATGGACACCTCCGATTTAGGTGATATAACCCGCTTGGATTTTAAAATAAACGGAAAGCCCGTTTCTTGGAGTTACAATCCAAAGAACATCGACATCGTAGGGATAAAACTGAACGAATCCCTAAATCCTGGGAAATCCCTAACCTTAACCACTCCGTTTACCGTTAAAATTCCTTCCGGATCCATATCCCGTTTGGGTCATATTGGCCAATCCTATCAAATCACCCAGTGGTATCCAAAACCTGCGGTTTTTGACCGTAAAGGGTGGCACGCGATGCCTTATTTGAATCAAGGAGAATTTTACTCCGAATTCGGCTCCTTTGATGTTTCTATTACGGTACCTAAAAACTACGTTTTGGGAGCCACCGGGGAGCGCCAGAGTGTCGAAGAAGCTGCTTTTATGGATTCCCTTGCAGCCCATACGCAAACCAACCTTACTTCCATTATTGCCTTGCCCTCAGGGGCACTCAGGGATTCTTTTCCTGCCTCTTCCAAGGAATGGAAAACGGTTCGGTTTACCCAAGACAATGTCCATGATTTCGCGTGGTTTACCGATAAGCGCTACAAAGTGCTGAAGGGTTCGGTAAAGCTCCCGCATTCCGGACGTACCGTCACCTCTTGGGCCTTATTTACCCCGGCAAACGCTCTGCTTTGGAAAAATTCCATCGAATACCTCAACGATGGCACCTACTATTACTCGCAATGGAACGGAGATTATCCCTACACAGCGGTAACAGCCGTAGATGGTACTATCAGCGCGGGAGGGGGCATGGAATATCCGATGATTACCGTTATCGGCAATTCGAGTACGGCGCGGGATTTGGAGGTGGTGATTGTTCACGAGGTTGGACATAACTGGTTTTATGGCATTTTAGGGTCCAACGAGCGAGAACACGGTTGGATGGACGAAGGAATAAACACGGCCAATGAAATGCGTTATGTTGCCACAAAATATCCCAACAATAATTATTTATCCGACATAGTGGCAGGAGGGAGGCTTCACTTAAACGATTTGAGCCATCACGATTTGGGAGACATAATGTACCGTTTTCTTGCGGTAATTAGTGCAGACCAACCGATACAAACCCATTCAGCTTCGTTCAGCGCTGCGAATTATGGAGCCATTATGTACCAAAAAACGGGCTTGGTTTTTCATTATTTGCGCAGTTACTTGGGCGACAAGTTGTACGATCAATGCATGCAGCGCTATTACGATTTGTACCAATTCAAACATCCCTATCCGGAGGATATGCAAGAAGTAGTTGAAAGCATTTCTGGCCGAAAACTCGATTGGCTTTTTCGAGATTTAATTCAAACTACCAAGGTGGTAGACTATCGCATGGTACGTGCTAAATACTTGAGCGCTATGAACACCTATTCGGTTAAGGTAAAAAACAAAGGAGCGATTCAAGGTCCCATTCAAGTGGTCTCATTGGATAATTCGGGTAAGGTGTTGGAGAGCCAATGGACGGATCCAAAGAAAAAGTGCAGCACTTTGATGTTTCAAGGAGGCGAAGAAATTGCACTTTTTGCAATCGACCCCACGAAACAAATTCCTGAAATCAACCGGTCCAATAACCGAATCAATCCGAATAAGTTCTTGTTCAAAAAGTGCGAGCCTTTGGCATTTGAATTCATGATCGGAGACCACGAACCGAGCAAAACTCATGTTTTCTGGACTCCCATGATGGCCTTCAACCGTTCTGATAGGTTCATGATTGGAGCAGCCTTCCACAATTTTGGTTTACCTTTCAAACCTTTCCAGTTTTTGGTGGTCCCCATGTACTCTGTTGGAAGAAATACCATTGGAGGAGTGGCAGAATTGAGTAAAATGTATTTTCCTTCGAAAGACCTTAGATCGATTAAAGCAGGGATTAGCGTAAAATCTTTTGGCATCCAGGAGGATCCCAAAGGGCAAACACAGTCGTATTTTGTGGCCATCACTCCTTATCTCAACGTTAACCTCGTTCCGAATCGAACTCCAAAAGGGTTTTCAAATGACCTTACCTTCAAATGGCTTTGGCGACGAGATGTAATGTCCGCCTATGATAACAGCGTTGAAAATGGATTAAAGGTCAACCAAACGCTTAGTTGGAGAAAAAAGCGCATTTCCCACGAAAGCCAACTTCAATTTGAAGGAGTTCTGGGTTATTCGATTCTACCTCTTGACATTGCGAGCTTCGCACGCATTTCAACTGCTCAATCCTTGACGGTTACGTATTTGGACCGTAAAATGAACCGAAAAATGAATTTCCGTGTTTACGGAGGGTATAATTTAGCCTACAATCCCGGTACAAGTACTTACCAAAGTATGGGACGTTATTCGATTTCGATGTTCGGTGCTGCAGGTTACCAAGATGTATTTGCCGAGAACTATTATTTCAACCGTGGATCGTTATATGGGGCTCAATACGCCAACGACATGGGCGGTTTTCGAACGGCAAGTGATGTGCTTAAAATGTCCAACTATTGGGCAAGTTCTTTGAATGCAACGATTCAACTGCCCGTGAAACCCAATATCTTTGTGGCTTATGCTGATGTTGGGATTTACGAAGACGGCATGAGAGCAGCAACGATTTACAATGCAGGACTCGGAATGAACCTAGCGGATGTAATCGGAGTATATTTTCCATTGGTTCAGTCTTCAAATATGGGGAACTTGTATCAAAATTACGCTTTAAGCATTCGACTTACCCTGAGGTTTAACCCGTTCAACGCTCCAGTCAAACTTGCGAATTTAATTAATCGTTAATTTTATAGAAAATTTTGCTATGAGCGAATCGTCTAAAGTCCCTTTTAATAGAGTTTTCTGGCCGGCTTTAGTGGCTATTGTGATCGCGTTATTTCTTGGAATGCTGTTCTTCCTTCTCGTGCTTGGGGGTATCATAGGTTCCTTCAAGGACTTTGGTCCTGAGCCTTATTCGGTGCAAACTGGTTCTGTTCTGAAAATGAAGCTCGAGGGAAATATTCAGGAAAAAAGCTCTTCCGAATTTGACCCCACAAGTTTATCCATCGAAGGCTCAATCGGGTTGCCGGATATTTTATTTGCCATTGACAAAGCCAAAACGGACAGAAGGGTAAAAGGGATTTATTTGGATATTGACAATTTAAATTGCGGCATATCCACCATGTGCTCCATTCGGGAGGCTCTTGAAAATTTTCAGAAAGAGTCAAAGAAATTTGTTACCGCTTATTTTCAAGGTGAGTCGATTTCCCAAAAAGAGTACTATTTGGGATCTGTAGCCAAGGAATGCTATGCTTTTCCTACATCTTCGTTTTACCTAACAGGTTTGGGTTCCGAGCAAGTGTTTTTTAAAAATTTATTTGACAAACTCGATGTAGAAGTGGATATAGTAAGGGGTGAGAACAACGATTTTAAGAGCGCTGTGGAACCGTTTTTTTTATCAAAACTCAGCGATTCAGCCAAACTTCAAAACATACGATTATTGGAGACCATGTGGGAAGAAATGTTAACTGATATGGTAAACAGCAGAAAAGTTTCGGCGGATAGCATGAACCTTTGGATTAACGAAATGGAAGTGGTGAATGCTTCACAGGCATTGAAAAAGAATTTGGTTGACGCGCTACTTTACAAAGACGAGGTAATGCAAAAAATTGCCGATAAGGTATCAGAGTCGAATCCTAAAGATATTGAATGGGCAGATTTCAACGAGTATGCAAAAAATAAATTCTACGAAAGTCAGTTGCTCATTCAGAACCAAGCGCCCTCCATTGCTGTAATTATTGCCGAAGGGGAGGTTTCAGTAGATGGCGACGGATTGAGCAGCGATAAGATGGGTAAATTATTTGCCAAGGTCAGGGCTGATAAAGATATTAAAGCGGTGGTATTTCGCATTAATAGCCCGGGTGGAAGCGCATTGGCAAGCGAAGAAATTTGGCGCGAAGTATCGTTGACTCAGCAACAAAAGAAGGTTTTTGTTTCCATGGGGGATGTAGCTGCATCCGGAGGTTATTATATCGCAACTCCTGCCGAACGCATTTTTGCTGAGCCTACCACAATTACAGGTTCAATCGGTGTTTTTGGCATGATTCCTTACACGGGGAAAATGTTGGAGAATAAGCTCGGAATTACGTTTGATCGCGTACAAACCCATGAGCATGCCATCATGTCGATGAATCGTAAGCTTACGCGGAAAGAATTAGCCAAAGTGCAAGACGAAATTAACGACATTTACCTTCGGTTTTTGCAACGCGTTTCAGAAGGAAGAAAATTAACCATTGAAGAGGTGAATGTTTTGGCAAGGGGCAGGGTTTGGTCAGGGGTTGATGCTTTGGATATTGGTTTGGTTGATGAATTAGGTACCTTAACACAAGTCATTGATTACGCAAAGAAGTCGTTGGATTCCGAAGGGGCAGACGTCATTTATTATCCTCTGGTAAGAGAAGATAAACTGGGAACTTGGTTAAAACTGTTGCAAGAGCAATACGAAGAAAATGAATCCGTCAGGGTTAGGCGGAGCAAGCTTCCCGAAAACCTCTTAGAATACTATCAGCAACTAAAAAGTTTAGAACGAAGGTTGGGTTTTCAAATGCGTATGCCTTACGATTTAACCATTCGCTGACGCACTAACTCAGTTATCTCCTCCATCACCTCTTGTCCTTTGTTTTTGGCATAAAAGGAATGGATGTGAGAATGAAGTTCTTTTTTTTCCATTGCCGTAATTGACAGTTGATCAACGCGTTTTTGTAAAGTTTTTGGCCGCGGACCCCAAGTAAAAATATCCTCATGATTTTCGTCTCTAACGATTACCTTGGGAATTGATCTCTTTCCATGGGTTAAATAACGGTCAATTAAACTACCCTGATCCCGCAGTTCGAGGGAATAACTTGCGCCGGGTAGTTGCTCGATGATTCTCAGCAAAACAGGAACATTTTGTGCTGCGTCGCCACACCAGGGCTCGGTAACAATAATCCAAGTGCTTTTTTGGTGAATTTTATCAAGGAGTTGATTGAATTCCAGTGAGGTAGAAAACGTTTTGTAGATTCGGTCGAATCTAAAACGGTTGAGCGTCAAATATTGCTCGTAATCAGTTGGATACAATCCACCATGAAGCGCCTTATCCCAGTGAGTTAGGTAATCGTTTATTTCCAATGAGCCTATAGATTTGGGAATTGGGTGGGATTGGCTTTGGACATAATTTCGTATACACGCTCTACAATATCATCGATGCTTGGTTTTGAGAAATAGTCACCGTCGGTTCCATAGGCAGGACGATGGTCTTTTGCTGTCAACGTATGCGGTGCTTCGTCGAGGTGGTAATACCCCCCTTGCTCTACGAGAATTTTTTCCAAGATGTACGCGCTTGCCCCTGCACTTACATCTTCATCAACAATAAGCAGGCGATTGGTTTTTTTGAGGGATTCTGCGATTTCGTGCCCTAAATCAAAAGGGAGTAAAGTTTGAACATCAATGATTTCGACTGAAATTTTTAAATTTTCGAAAGCTGTTGTTGCTTGTAGGCATAAATTGAGGGTGGATCCGTAGGAAACTAACGTAATATCAGTACCCTCGCGTACTACTTCAATTTTACCAAGAGGCAAGCAAAACGCTCCAAGGTTGTTGGGGATTTTTTCTTTCGTTCGGTATCCGTTCAAGGGCTCAACAATCAGTGCAGGTTCATCGGATGCTAGCAGCGTATTGTAAAATCCTGCAGCTTTCGTCATGTTTCTTGGCACGCAAACGTGTATTCCCCGCAACGAATTGACAATCATTCCCATTGGGGATCCGCTATGCCAAACCCCTTCCAAACGGTGGCCTCGGGTGCTGATGATTAGAGGTGCTTTTTGGCCGCCTTTAGTTCGATATTGGAGCGTAGCCAAATCGTCCGATAAAATTTGTATCGCATAGAGCAAGTAGTCCAGGTATTGTATTTCGGCAATCGGTCGAAGTCCTCTCATCGCCATTCCGATTCCTTGCCCAATGATCGTGCATTCGCGAATCCCGGTATCAAAAACGCGTAAATTGCCGAAAGTTTCTTGCAGCCCTTCATAGGATTGGTTAACACCCCCTATTTTCCCTGTGTCCTCCCCAAAAATCAACAGGTTGGGATATTTTTCCAATAACACCCGATGGTTGTCCCGAAGAATAATTCTGCCGTCCTCTTCTGGAGCATCAGGCGCATAGGTGGGTTCGACGCTCGTGACATATTTAATGGACTCAGGCGATTCACTGAATAAATAGGACGAGTAGCGATTATGGCTTTCTGCTTTTTTTTCATCAAGCCATTTTCGGAGGGCAGCTTTCTCGGAATCCCCCGAAAATCGAATGCTGATGAGCGCTTGACGAGCCAAAGAAAAAACTTCTTTTCTTAACGGTTCTCGGCTATCCAGCAGGGAATTCAATCTGTTTTCAATTGCTGCATCGAGGGCTCCTTGTTGGATGAGTGGCTTGAGCAACGATTCAAGTGAATGACACTCGGTTTTGATCTCATCAATGTATAAATTCCATGCTGCATTTTTCGCTTCACGCACCTCAGTTTTTGCCTCTTCGGAAATACGGTCCAATTCTTCTGCGGTGGCAAGGGATTGTGGACCCCCATCGTAAGAGGTAATCCATTCTTTAAATTTGACGATACAATCGTGGGTTTTTTCCCATTCCATTCGTTCGGCACTTTTATAGCGTTCATGCGATCCAGAAGTGGAGTGGCCCTGCGGTTGATTTACTTCCTCTACGTGAACGAGCACGGGAATATGTTCCTCGCGGGCTGTTTTAACCGCTTTTTCATAGGTTCGGCATAAATGGGGGTAATCCCAACCTCGCGTCTTAAGAATTTCAAAACCGGGAATGTGTTCTGTGCGTTGAAAACCTGCCAAGGCCTCAGAAATACTGTTTTTGGTGGTTTGAAGTTCACGAGGTACAGAAATTCCAAATCCGTCGTCCCAAACCGACATCACCATGGGCACTTGTAATACCCCTGCAGCATTCATGGTTTCCCAAAAGGACCCTTCCGACGTGGAGGCATCTCCGATTGAACCAAAGGCAACTTCATTGCCTTGAATGGAAAATTGTTGAAATTCAGGGGCATTCAGGGCCGGATTTTGTCGATAGATTTTGGAGGCCAAGGCAAGACCAAGAAGTCGTGGCATCTGACCGGAAGTGGGCGAGATATCCGCCGAGCTGTTTTTTTGCTCGGTTAAGTTTTTCCATTTTCCCGATTCATCAAGATTTCTTGTTGCGAAATGCCCTCCCATTTGTCGTCCGGCTGATTGCGGTTCGATGTTGACGTCCGTGTGTGCGTAGAGGCCTGAAAAATAAACCTGAATGTTCAATTCTCCGATGGCCATCATCCATGTTTGGTCTCGATAATAACCCGAACGAAAATCTCCTTTTTTGAATTGTTTTGCCAAAGCAATTTGCGCCAATTCCTTTCCGTCACCGAAGATTCCAAATTTTGCTTTTCCGGTTAAAACCTCTTTTCGACCCAGCAGTGAGGCCTCACGTGAAAGGCATGCTAACTTGAAATCGGAAAGAACCTCTTGTTGGAATTTGACAAAGTCGTAAGCTTCGGTCGCAGGCGCGGACATAAGACACAATTTTGTGCAAATATAGGCAAAACAAATGCGAGAAGTGCGTGAGGGTTGGTGAGAATTTTGCAATTTTACAAGGTGAAAATAGAAATTTGTGCAGCCAGTGTAGAGGCCTTGCAGGGAGCTCTTGCGTTACATGTCGATCGTGTTGAGGTGTGCTCCTGTCTTGAACAGGGAGGGCTTTCTCCCTCTATTGGTTTTATACAAACTGCGTTGGATTTAGGGCTGAATACCCAAGTGCTGGTGCGGCCTCGGTCGGGGGGGTTCTTGTACTCTTCGGAGGAAAAAGCCTTAATATCCCGAGAAATTAAATTGTTGGAATCGATGGGCGTGCACGGGGTGGTTTTTGGTGCACTGGATGCCAATTTGCGCTTGGACAAAGCTTTAATGGACCAAGTACGGAACGATTTTTCAAACGAACTCACCTATCATCGAGCGTTTGATGATTTGGTGGAATGGCAAACGGATTTGGACGGGTTAGTCGAGATTGGGGTAAATCGGCTTTTGTCTTCAGGCTTGGCCACCTCTGTTGTAAATGGTATTCCAACGTTGTGTGAAATGGTCGATCATTCGAAAGGACGCATTGAAATCATGGTAGGAGGGGGGATTAACCTCATGAATCTGCCCGAAATCCTGCTAAAAGTACAACCGGATGCCATACATTTCTCAGCTTCCACCAAGGAATCCCAAGATCCAAATTCATTCTTCTCCGAAGAACGGCTAGTTTTTGATGTCAATAAGGCGATGAAGTTGGTAGAGTTGTGCCGAAATTTCAGTTAGTCCTCGTCAAATAACCGCAATTTTTGTGACATTTTGTCAAAGCAAGGGATTATCGCAGTTTGGAACTTTTATTGTTCACAGTAAAAAAAAATTAAATCCATCATGAGGAGAAAAAAAATGAATCCGGAAAATAATGCGACTACTGAGAGCGATTCTGATAAAACGCCGACAGAATTGGAAGTCCTGGAGCAGCGAATTGCTGAACTGGAATTAGGATTAAAAGAGCAGGAGGATAAATACACGCGCTTGTATGCTGAATTTGAAAACTACCGAAAGCGAAGCATACGAGAAAAAGCCGATTACCTTTCGGCAGCAAGTCAAGACATGATAGTGGCATTGCTGCCCGTGTTAGATGACTTTGAAAGGGCAGTTGCCAACAACGCAAAGATTGAAGATACAGCTTTGTTGAAAAATGGTTTTTCCTTAATTTTTAACAAGGTACATCAAATATTAGAGGCCAAAGGTTTGAAATCCATGGAAACGCTCAACCAGGATTTTAATTACGAGTTGCATGAGGCCATAGCCAATGTACCCACCGAGAATGATGAACAAAAAGGCAAAGTCATGGATCAAGTGGAAAAAGGATATTTTTTAAACGATAAAGTAATACGCTACGCAAAAGTGGTGGTTGGTCAGTAAAATGCGATGAGTAAAAAAAGAGATTACTACGAAGTGTTGGGGGTGTCCCGAAGCGCCTCAGAAAGCGAAATCAAGAGTGCTTACAGAAAGTTAGCCCTGAAATATCATCCGGACAAAAATGCCGATAATCCGGATGCCGAGGAAAAATTCAAGGAAGCAGCCGAGGCATACGAGGTGCTATCAAACGCTGAAAAGAAGTCTCAATATGATCGATTTGGTCACGATGGTTTGAAGGGAGGTTTTGGATCGGGGATGAATATGGAAGATATTTTTTCTCAGTTTGGCGATATTTTCGGCGGTGCATTTGGTGGGAGTTTTGGCGGTTCGCGATCAGGTAATCGGGTAGTTAAAGGTTCCAACCTGCGGGTCAAGATGAAACTCACGTTGGAGGAAATTGCCACAGGGGTAAAAAAGAAAATCAAGGTAAATAAATTGGTTCAAGCCGAAGGGGTTACCTTCAAAACGTGCACTGCCTGTAATGGTACCGGACGAATTAGCCGCGTAACGCAAACTTTTTTGGGGGCCATGCAAACTCAATCAACCTGTAACGTATGTCAGGGAGCAGGTCAGGTTATCGACAACCGACCAGCAGATACCGATGCTTACGGATTAAGAAAACAGGAGGAAATTGTTGAAGTTGAAATTCCGGCAGGGGTAGAGGATGAGATGCAGTTGTCTTTAAGGGGCAAAGGAAATGCAGGCCCTTTCAATGGAATAAACGGCGACTTAATCGTTGTTATTGAAGAATTAGAACACAAGGAGCTCAAGCGAGAAAATGAAAACATTCACTACGAAGCCGTGATAACGTTCAGCGATGCCGTTCTCGGGGCTTCCTTGGAAATTCCAACATTGGGAGGCAAAGCGAAAATAAAAATTGAGCCAGGTACGCAAAGCGGTAAAGTACTCCGCTTGAAAGGTAAAGGTTTAGCGGCAATTCAAGGATACGGAACAGGAGATCTGCTCGTTCATATTCATGTTTGGACCCCAACCCATTTATCCAAGGAGGAAAAGGCGTGGTTTGAGAAACAAGCGGATAATGCGAATTTTCAGCCGAAGGACTCCGATAAAGAAGGCGGATTTTTTCGCCGCATTCGCGACTATTTCTCATGAATTCGTTCATCAACCGTTGGGGTGAGGGTTCCTACGGGATCAAGCAAGTGGCTCAAACGTTGATGCTTGTTGTGTTATGTTTTTTTCTTGGAAACCTGCCGGCTGCCTGGGTATTTGCCCATCACGGAATCATGGATTTGTGGAGTGCCTCGGTGAGCCTTGGGTTTGATGCCGTTTTTTTACTACAAATGATCCCATTTCTTGCCGTTCTTGCCGCGCTATTGATTGCTGCTCGTAAAATTCACAAGGTAAGGTTGTTAGATTGGGTATGCAAGCGCCCACAACCTGCCTTCGGAAAGGTTCTTTTCGGTTTTTTATGTTGGGGCGGGTTTTTGATTTTTACGGTGTTGCTTCAAAAGCTTGTTTCCCCGAATTCCTTGCGTTGGAATTTTGACCCGGCTTTGTTTTTTAGGGCCCTCTTCTTACTGTTGTTATTCCTGCCCTTACAAGTCCTTGCGGAGGAACTTCTTTTTCGTTCCTACGCGCTGCAAGGACTGACGGCTCGTTTGAAAAAACCTTGGTTGGCGATATTGCTTAGCGGAATTATGTTTGGGGCAATGCACCTCGGAAACCCAGAAATTCAGGAACACGGTTTGAGTTTGTTGACGGTATATTGCGTGTTCGGAATATTTTTGAGCGCAATTACTGCCCTTGATGGGGGAATTGAATTAGCCTACGGATTTCACCTCTCAAACAACCTCTTTTCAGCCATTCTGGTTACATCGAAGGATCAGGCACTTCAAATTCCTTCCATACTATCCAGTGATTCAGGAATGTTTGACATGAGTTCTTTATTGCTCCTTTTTTTGGGCCTAACGGCTTTTTACCTCTTTTCCAAACATCGATTTGCTTGGAAGGAAGCTTCATTAATGCGAAATATTCCTTAGTTTAGTCCTAATGATTGAATTGGAAGGCGTTACGAAGGTGTTTCACCATAAGGTGGCATTGGACGATGTAACGCTTACCATTTTGCCCGGGCAAGTATTCGGACTAATTGGACCAAACGGTGCGGGTAAAACTACCTTGATTCGATTGCTGAATCAAATTCTAACCCCCACCAAAGGAAGCATCAGATTTGCAGGAGTACCCCTAAATCTTAAACATGTCCGTTCATTTGGCTATCTGCCTGAGGAACGGGGATTGTACCGCGAAATGAAGGTTTTGGAACATTTAATTTTCTTAGGACAATTGCGTGGTTTCTCAAAGAGCGAGGCTGCACATTCGGCAACGTTGTGGTTGGATAAATTCAATGCCGGCCTATGGTCGAACCACAAAATCAGTGCATTATCGAAGGGTATGGCGCAAAAAGTACAATTTATCGGCAGCGTTCTTCACAACCCTGAGGTGCTTATCCTTGACGAACCTCTGAGCGGATTTGATCCCATCAATGTGGAATTGTTGTTAGAGCAGATTAAAACTTTTAAAGAAGAGGGGAAAACGGTGATTTTTTCCACGCACAACATGAATAGTGTAGATGAGCTCTGCGATGAGGCAGCTTTGATCGATAAGGGAATATTGGTGGCGAAAGACCGAGTTTCTGCCTTGCGTTCGAGGTTTAAGTCGGGCGCTTTTCGGGTTAGGTTTCGCGGAAGTAAAATGGCTTTCGCTCACGCGCTTTGGACTTGGTTTGAGTTGTTGTCCTGCACGGAACTTTCGGAGGGCGTCTACGAGGCCTTGATTAAGAGCCGGGGTGATTATCAATTTAACGATGTGTTTTCGCGTTTATCGGAAGACGTAAAACTCGAATTGATCGAAGAACAAATACCCGGAATGCAAGATGTTTTTTTAAAGTTGGTATCCGATGAAAATTAGTTGGCTTCTTGCATTGCGGGAGTTTAAAGAACGTTGGGCTAATCGGTCGTTCCGATGGATGCTGTTTTTTGGTCCCTTATTAATCGTTGGTGTTATTTATTTGCTTCTTATATCAGGTAATCAGGGGGCTTCTGCTATGAGGGTTTTGATTGCTGACCCCGTCAATTTATTAGACGGTAAAATCGTGTCCAATCCAACGGAAAATGTCACGTATTATTTTTACGACGATTACGTAGAAATGGACGCTTTTCGCGAGAGTCCAAAGTTTCGCGAGTTTGATGCTTTGATAGAGGTAAATGAAAAAGTGCTCATCAATAAAAAATCCTTTCTTTTTTACAGGGACGCACCAAGTTTGGCCCTCAAAATGAAACTTAAATTTGATCTCGAACGACGTGTTGAAGAAGTGCTGATTGCTCAGTTTACGTCCCTGAAAGAGGAGGAATTTCGCCGTATCAAACAACCTTTGAACATTGATTTTCGGAATGTTGACGATCCGTACAACCAATTCAATCAGGAAATATCATGGGTAGGTTTCTCGTTGGGGTATTTGATGATGTTTTTCATTGCTGTTTTTGGTACTAACATTACCCGAAGCATCAACCGAGAAAAAGCAAGTCGAATTTCCGAGGTTCTGCTAGCAAGTGTACGACCCTATCAATTAATGATCGGTAAAATAGGAGGTAACTGGTTAGCGTCCATGTTGCAATTGTGCGCATGGATAATAATTGTTGGAGCGGGATTGTACCTTGTTAAAGAATTTGTAATACCGGAATTTTTTACGCCGGAATACCTTCAAGGAATTCAGGTGCGTGGAGCCGAAATCAAAGATTTAGGTTACGACTTGGCGGTGGCAGAGAACGATCAGGTAAATTTGGTGTACCAACGCATCAATTACGGGTGGCTGATACCAAATTTTATCCTTTTCTTCATAGGAACTTACTGGGTTTTTGCCTCTTTTTTTACCGCCTTGGGTGCCACCAGTGGGGATACTTCCGATGGCCAACAGTTTGCAGTTCCTATTTGGTTGTTGTTAGGTTTGAGCATTTTCGCAGGGTATAATTCGATGGCATTTCCCGAATCGGGATTAACGCAATTTTTCACTTTTTTTCCTTGGACGGCAGGAATGGTTGCCATGATTAAATTAGCGGTAGGGGTTAGCACAACGGAATATCTCTTGCTGCTCGGTGTATGGTTCATTCAGCTATTAACCGGTAGTTTATTGGTGGTGCTGGCCGGGCGAATTTTTAAAAACGGCATATTATCGTACGATCACCGCAATTCGTTCAAATTACTGCTGCAGTGGCTCCGTAAGGAGTAATCATTTTATGATGATTTTTCGGAATGTAAGGTTGATGCGGGGTGTGGTAACTTTCGGACTTTTGGGGATGCAATGCTTCCATTCGCGCTGCACGCCGCTTCCCATCAAAAGTAAATCTCCGTGCTCGAGGAGTATTTTTACGGTTTTGTTTCCTGTATTGGTTTTTAGGTGAAATTTTCTTGCTGCACCAAAACTAAGAGAGGCAATCACCGGATCTTCCCCAAGCTCTGCTTCGTTATCGGCGTGCCAACCGTTCGAATCAGCACCGTTTCGGTAGAGGTTTACCAGGACAGCATTGAATGAATGTTGCGTTGTTTGTTCCACAGCATCTCGTATTTCCGATAAAATCGGACACCACGGAAGCGCATTAAAGCGTTGGTTCGAATAGGAGTAACTCAAGCCAGCTTCTCCAAAAAAGGCTTCTAACCTCGGGGTGGGGTAGGTTTTTCCAAACAATTGAACTTCGCCTTGACGAAGGTTTGGGAGTTGGAGAAAATATCCTAAGTAGGATACCGCCACTTCGTGCTTGTAAAACGACTTCCACAGATGAATGTTGGCCGCGGATAATGGACTTTCTGTTGATGGTTCGCTCATTAACATCTTTAAAAATTACTACCTTTAACCTCGATTCAAACGACCCAATGCAAGATATTCTTAAAACACTAAACATTCATCAGGAGCAAGTGTTCGCCTGGATTTCAACTTTGGCCTTGAACATTGTTCTAAGCATCATCATTTTATGCACGGGGTTTTGGATTGCTAAAAGGCTTTCTGTGGCGGTCGCAAAGCTTCTCGAGCGTCGTGATGCGGACAAAGGTTTGATTACGTTTCTTTCCAATTTTACCTCAGTATTAGCTAAGGTGATTACCGTATTTATGGCGATTTCTCAGTTGGGTATTGCCATGACTTCCTTTGTTACCATTTTAGGCGCTGCAGGTATTGCTTTTGGTGTGGCTTTTGGCGGTATTCTCAGCAATTTTGCCGGTGGAATTCTGATTTTAGTAATAAAACCTTTCAAGTTGAAAGATACCATTGGCGCACTTGCGATTACGGGCGAGGTAATTGAAATTCAAATGTTCAATACCTATTTAAAAACAGACGATAATAAGGTTGTAGTGCTTCCAAACGGGCCCCTGATTAACGGAGTAATCACCAATTTTACGAGGGAAGGGCGCCGACGTATCGATTTGATTATTCCCGTACCGTATCGTTCAAACTTGGGAGAATTGCAAGAACGGATTAAAACCTTCGTCGAAAGCCAGTCGCTCGTGCTAAAAGACCCCGAGCCAGCGCTCTTTTTTTCAGAATTTGATCATCAGTCGGGTAAATTAACCATTCATTGTTGGGTAGAAACGGTCCATTATTCCGCGGTACATCGGACACTTTCAAACGCTATTTTTCCATGGATCGAGTCGGTACCTCAGAGTTCTTAATCCAACAATATTTGGATAATAATGCCTTCACGCAGCTCATCGGTTTGGATTTTACGTTGATCGAGCCGGGGGAGGTAAATTATCGTTTAGTCATTGATTCCCGGCATTTGGCTACCCCGGGGTTTTTGCATGGTGGAGTGGTTACTACGATGCTGGATGCTACCATGGGTGCCGGAGCTATGAGCCTGGTTGCCGGAGAGTGGAAAGTTGTTACGACCATAGAAATGCAAGTTAACTTTTTAAAACCGGCATTTGTTGGGAATACCATTCAGGCACAGTCTGAGGTGCTCCGGAAAGGAAAAGGAGTCATTTTTATGAAAGCTACCCTTCGCAACGAAGATAACGGTATCTTAGCAGTCGCAAATGGAAGTTTTTATCCCTTGGATGCCGGGAAGGCAGGTTATGTATTAAATTGAAAAATATGTTGATAACGATTTTGCTCTTGATTTTTACGGTAGTTTGTTTACCGCTTATTTCGTCCAACTTCGGAACCCCTTTGAATGAGCTGCAGCAGAACATTCTTTTCGATCAAATGACGTGGATTGTTGGGGGAGTCATTGCTTATTGTTTCATTGTCGGCGAAATAACGCGCAATAATTCACAAGTGGACAAGCTGTGGAGCATTGTACCCATTTATTATGCCTGGCATGTGGCAGTAGCAGCCGGTTTGCCCGATAGGATGGTCCTTATGGCTGTTTTAGTGACCATTTGGGGAGTCCGTCTTACCTTGAATTTTGCACGGCGAGGTGCCTATACCTGGCGTTTTTGGGCGGGTGAAGAGGATTATCGTTGGGAGGTTTTACGAAAACGCCCTGGATTTTCGAATCCATGGGTTTGGGCCGCTTTTAACCTGTTTTTCATATGTGGATACCAAAATACGCTGATTTTTCTTTTTACCATTCCTATTTTAACCGCCACTAACAACACTCCCTTGGTCTTTTGGGACTATTTGTTGGCTGCAGTATTCATAGCATTTGTGGTCCTCGAATTAATTGCTGATCAGCAACAATGGGATTTCCAGAAAGAAAAATACCGACGTATCCGCGAGGGGATGCCGCTCGATGAGTATGCCCACGGTTTTGTACGAACGGGATTGTGGTCCTTGGTTCGTCACCCGAATTATGCGATGGAACAGGCAATTTGGATCGTGTTTTACGGATTTTCTGTGGTTGCCACCGGGGAATGGATCAATTGGTCGATGGCAGGCTGTATTTTGTTGGTCATTTTGTTCAAAGGAAGTTCCGATTTCTCAGAGGCCATTTCGGCCGAGAAATATCCTGAATATAACAAGTATCAATCGAGCGTACCCCGCTTTGTTCCCTTCACAAAGTTTTCAAGATAATAAGACGTTGTTTCAGGTTTTCTAGCCGCTCAACGATTTCGTCCGTACTTTGAGGCGGGTTTTCATGGGGTCGGGAAGGGGTGCGTAATCGTTGTTTAGCTCCGTCCAGGGTATAACCTTCTATTTTAACCAGTTGGTATATTTTGCGTATTTGTTCGATTTCTTTGATGGAGTAGAGGCGATTCCCTTTTTGGTTTTTTTTGACAATGGTAAACTTAAATTCTTTTTCCCAAAAGCGTAAAAGGGAGGTGTTTACCTGAAACATATCGCTAACTTCACCAATTGAATAATATAATTTTGTGAGTTGCGCTATGTCGGCTTTGGTCATTTTTATCCTTTATCCAGTATTCAAAAATAATCATAATTTCGTGGGTGCGAAGTTGTTTTCAAATTTTTCTGTGCTTCCTTTTTTTATCATCGATCGCTTTAGGTCAAGTTGCGCAAGATTCAATAAATCAAGCGCTTGTTGATACCAGCAAAGTTCCGATTCCAAATGATAAAGTGGGTTCCATCATTGCCCTGGGAAAAACCCTGTTGGGAACCCCGTATCGTTGGGGGGGAACTACGCCTACGGGATTTGATTGTTCGGGATTTATTAATTATATTTTCGGGTCTTTTGGCTTTTCATTGGTCAGAACAAGTTACAGTCTTGCTGAACTGGGTGAAACCGTTTCTTTGGCCGAAATTCAACCGGGAGATCTTATGTTTTTTAGAGCGAGTGGAAATTCGGGAGGGGTAGGGCATGTGGGAATGGTGGTTGAGGTTAGTGCTGATGCTATTAATTTTATTCACTCGTCGACGAGTAAGGGGGTAGTAATTAATAACTTCAAGACGAGTAAGTATTATATTTCGCGGTATGTGAAAACAAAGCGTTTAGATTATGGAAAAAGCAACCCTTCAAAGCAATAAGCATGATGGCAAATACCTTTGATCGAAAAACATGGTTATTTATCGTCCTCGCGGGATTATTTATTACGAATGCGGTTACCGCTGAATTAATCAGCAATAAATTAATTTCCGTTCCCCTTTCGTTCACTTTTTTTGGCCGGCAAGTTGGACCCCTCGTGACCGTAATTGGCATTTTGCCCTGGCCTGTTGTTTTTTTGCTGACCGATCTCATGAATGAGTTCTACGGTGCCAAGGCTGTGAGGAAGCTATCGTGGATAACTGCAGGGTTGATTCTTTACTGTTTTGTCATTGTCGGGATTTCATTACAAATACCCGCACTGGAGGTTCCAAATAGTCAATTGGCAGATAATCGTTCCTACAATTTAGTTTTTGGACAAGCACAAATGGTTATCGTAGGTAGTATCTCGGCCTTTCTTTTTTCGCAATTGTTGGATGCTTCCTTGTTTAAGTGGATCAAGGGAAAAACGGGAGACCGATGGATTTGGTTACGCAGTACTGGTAGCACGGTAGTATCGCAATTGGTAGATTCTTACATCGTTCTATTCATTGGCTTTGTGATACCCGGTGCCATGTCCTGGAATGATTATTTAAGCATCGCCCCAACAAATTACCTCTTAAAGTTGTTCATTGGTGTGGCTCTAACACCTTTAATTTATGTTGGGCATTATGGAGTTAAAAAATATTTGGCAAAGTCTTAAGCGTGTTTTTTGTTTTGCCTTGTGGTGTTTTTTATCCAGTTGTACCTACTCTCAAAACGATGATCCTATGATTAATTCCTCAGATCTAGTTCCTTACGGCAATAAAATGTTACCGAAAAACGTATGTCAGGTAATTCAAGACGGAGGCACAGAACGGCCGTTTACCGGGAAATTCGTCTACCACAAAGAGAAGGGTACCTATTGTTGCGTGGGTTGCGATGCGCCCCTGTTTTCCAGTTCCACGAAGTATGAGTCGGGTTCGGGATGGCCAAGCTTTTATGACGTTATAGCATCCGGTGCTGTGAAGGAACTTAGGGATTTATCCCACGGGATGGAACGCGTTGAAATACGATGTGCGAATTGCGATGCACATTTAGGACATGTTTTTGAGGATGGCCCGAAACCAACAGGTTTAAGATATTGCTTAAATTCAATCGCGCTGGATTTTATAGCAGAAGATTCTGTAAAAACCGAAGAGGCGACTTTTGGAGCAGGTTGTTTTTGGTGTGTTGAAACGTGTTTCAAAGAACTGGAGGGGGTGGTTGATGTATACCCCGCTTATGCAGGAGGAAAGACATTAAATCCTACTTACGAGCAAGTTTGCTCTGGAACAACAGGTCATGCCGAAGTCGCGCGCATCGTTTTTGACCCCCAAAAAATTTCTTTTGATGCCCTGTTGGAGTTGTTCTGGTGGATTCACGATCCGACTCAGTTAAACCGTCAAGGAAACGATGTGGGTACTCAATACCGGAGTGTGGTGTTCTATCACTCCGCGGCTCAAAAGAAAGCAACGGAAAAGTATATTGACCAACTAACCAAAGAAAAGGTTTGGGATAGCCCCATTGTAACGGAAGTAAAAGAAATCAATCATTTTTATCGTGCGGAGCAGTACCATCATGATTACTATAACTTAAACCCACAAAATCAATATTGCCAGTATGTGGTGCGGCCCAAGGTAGAAAAGTTTCGAAAAGTATTTAAACAAAAGCTCAAGGAGCACTAAGACCAAGATCACGCAGCGCAGCGTTACAGAAAGTCCTATTTTTATTTTGAGCGTGAGGGTGCTATCTTTGTTACTATGGTTTTTCGGTTTTCTTTTCTTGTTCTTCTATGGCTTTGTAGCGGCGTTACTTGGACCCAAAAATCGAAATTAACCCAAGGCTTTAATGCGCTGAGCGCGAGAAATTTCGGCAGCGCTCAAGAGGTGTTTTACCGCCATATCGATCGCAATAAGAGTGTTGCATCGTACGGTCTGTTCAAATTGTTTTCCGAATCCAAAGATTTCTATTCTTTGGACAGTGCTTGGAATTACCTCAACCTTTCAATAGAAAGCTATCGAGATGATTCATTGAACCTTAAGAAAAAGGAATTGGCCCGATACCAACTTTTGGGGTGGAATTATCAGCATTTATTGAACTGTTATGAAGAATTTTCGATGCGCAAGTTCAGCTCCTTAACGCAGGTAAAAAACATTCGAGATATATCCGATTTTATTGCGTTCAACCCTCGCTTTAAAGAGCTTGCTAATGCTGTGAGATTCAGGGACTCGCTTTGGTTAGATTCTTGCGATGGCAGAGACTTATTTTGCCTTTATGGTTTAAAAGCAATCAGTCCGTTTTCTGAGTTTCATGCGGAGCTCGCAGATTTAATGGACCGCAAGGCTTTTGAGGAATGGGTGGTGGACAATACGGAATTGGAATTAGCAACCTACCTTCAATATCACCCCAAAAGCCGATTTTTCATCCCTGCGCAAGATGAATTGTACCGTATTTACCTCCAAGAGAGCGACACAAACCGGTTAAAATATTTTCTCAATACCTATCCGGATAACCGAAATTGTGCTAAAATTTGGAAAGCTTATTTTCATGCCTCCATTGGCAACTATGACCCTCAAAAGATGTCTGCTTTTTTGGCGATTCATCCAAACTACCCTTTTAAAAATACGGTGTTACAAGAATTGAAATGGTACGGAAAATACCTCTTCCCTATCATCAACCACCGAGAGGAATTTGGATTTATGGATGAGGAAGGAAATCTCATCGTTGATTTTGCCTACGAAGAGGTTAATGAATTTTCAGAAGGACTTGCCGCCGTTTCAAAAAATGGAAAATATGGGGTCATAACAACCAGCGGGGAAGTTGCGGTTGATTTTGTGTACGAGCTGATCTCGGATTACCAACTCGGTCATGCCATCGTTAAAGACAACGGTAAATACGGACTCATTGATCGAAATGGCAAAACCATGATTCCCATCATATATGAAGACCTCCAATTTGTGTTTTCGGATCAATTGCTCTTCTTTGAAAATGGGCGCTACGGATTAATGAACATGAATGGCCGTGTCGTAAAGCCAGCGCAGTTCATCGATTTTCTCCCCTTCAACGAAAGTTGTGCTATAGTTACGTACGACCAAGGAAAAGCAATTCTCCATTCCAGTTTAGAGCTTCTGATTCCCCGCTTATTAGATGAAATCGAACCGATCAAAGAGGGGTTTATCGCAAGTAAAGACGAAAAATACGGGGTCTTCGATTTCTTTGGCAGGGAGGTTGTACCGTTAATTTACGATGAAGTTATAGCTACTAGGTTTCCCTATTTAATAGTTCGAAAGGAAAATAAGTTTTTTCATATCAGCACTGCGGATTGGTTGCCAATAACCGAACCGACGGAGACCTTCGACGGTTGGGAGCATATTGCTGTTTTTAATGGAACGAATTTTTTGGTGCTGCGTAAAGGCAATTATTACTGGGTAGATTCAACGGGTAAGAGCTCAAAATTTGCAAAAGTGCCTTGGGTAAAGTGCGTACATCAAACGGTTATTGGAAGCCTTGAGCCGAATGGCATGTTGGGAATTTTCAATCGACAAGGTAACGCTTTAACCAATTTGGAGTTCCAGGAAGTGCAAGTGTTGGAAAACGGATTCATAAAAGTTGTAAAAGATGGAAAGTCGGGGGTATTTTCCGAAGTGGGAACAATGTTGTTAAATGCTTCCTATTCTGATATCACTTACTGGCCTTCCGTTGATCTTTTCAGGACCGAAAAAGATGGTAAACAAGGCGTTTATGACTCCCAAGGAAAGATGTTGCTGTCGGAAGAATATTCTACCATAAAGGTTCATTCAAAGCAAATATTGTCCGTGAATATCGGAGGTCAGCTCCTTTATTATAATTTTATCCTAGGAAAATTGTTAAAACTGAAAGGATGAGCAACTTAAATCAAAGGGAACGCGTTGTATTATCGTTCATTCTTTCCCTTGCGTTTTTTGTCGGTTTATTTATGGTTTTGCAAATAGCGTATTATGAGCGCTACATTCCCATAGAGCCTTTTTTTAAGCCAGAGGTTAGCCCCGTAGAAGATCCCTTGGAGTTAACCCCGCAAGATGTAATGATTCGTTCAACCGATGGAGAGTTGAAGAATTTAATTCGCGATCAATCCGATCAACGAGAACAATCCACAAAAAATTTTTCCCAAAATAAGGCATACGGAGACCCTAATGAACGGATTCGTCAATACGAAAAACAGTTATTCGAAGAGTCCGGTGGAGAAAAGGAGCGGGATAAAATATTAAAGCAACAAGCTAGCAACAAAGAGCAGAAAGAAAACTCGGAGGTAAGTAAAACCACCAAAGGAGACAAAACACCCGGAGAAAATAAACAGTTTAAAGGCGATGTGATGGTCGAGTGGGTGCTCGATGGCAGAACGGCTTACGAAAACAACAATTGGTGGGTCCGTAATCCGGGATACACTTGCGGGTATGGTTCTTCCGGTAAGGTGGTAGTGAAAATAACCGTAGATTCAGGAGGGAAGGTTATTCATGCCGTTTATGATGCAAGTGCCAGCTCTGGTGCAAACGCTTGCATGATTGAGCAATCGGTTGCCTATGCCAAAAAATCAAGGTTCAATTACAAGGAATCGTCTGGCCAGCAGGCCGGTTACATCGTATACCGATTTGTGTCGCAATAAATAGTTAATTTTTAATCATTTTATTTGATTATTTATTAAATTTGTCAAAATCACGATGCCATGAATGTTGGAAATAACGTTAAAATTTTACGCAAAAGAAAAGGAAAGTCTCAAGAGGAAATGGCGATAGAGCTTGGCTTAAACCGTTCTACGTATAGCGGTTATGAAAACAACATAGCCCAACCAAATTTGGAAAACATGTTGCGCATTGGTAATTATTTTGGATTGACCATTGAGGATATCATTACCAAGGATTTTTCGACCTTTAAAGAATTGGATTGGCGCCTGCTTACCGAGCAATCGGAAGCCAGGCTGAAAGGGCATTCGCTTCGTGTTCTTGCAACAGTAGTAGATGGAAAGGGCGATGAGGTGGTGGAGGTAATTCCCGAAAAAGCAAGTGCGGGATATACGGCTGGCTATTCAGATCCGGAGTTTTTCATCGATTTTCCCACCTTGAGTTTGCCGTTTTTGTCCAGTAATAAGAAATATCGGGCTTTTCCAATTCAAGGAGATTCGATGCCGCCTGTTGGTCACGGTTCGATCGTTGTTGGAGAGTTTGTACAGGACTGGACCGCTCTGAAATCAGATATTCCTTACGTGTTGATTACCAAAAGCGAAGGCATCGTTTTTAAAAAGGTTTTCTTGAAAAAGGACGTAAATTCCTTAATGTTAATTTCCACAAATCTAGCGTATGAACCTTTTGAATTGCCCCTCTCAGACTTGTTGGAGGCTTGGAAATTTGTGTGCTATGTAAGTCGCACCATTCCGGATTTTCAGCCCGATGAGAACGGTATGTTGAATGCGCTTAAGCATCTTCAGTCGGACGTTAAATGGCTTATTCAGCAACAAAAGAGCCCAATAAAATAAGGTAAACAACTTTAAATCTTGTTGATTTTCTCTACCTTTGCGAACGATTATGAAAGGTTTGATAACGGTTTTTTTACCAGATGGTTCTTCGAAATCGGTTCCACAGGGCAGTACCTGCATGGATATTGCCAAGGCCATTTCTGAGGGGTTAGCGAGAAATGTCCTTGCGGCGAAAGTGAACGGCGAAGTGGTGGATGCATCACGCCTTTTATCCGATAATTCAACGCTTCAATTATTAACCTGGAACGACGAAGAGGGAAAATCAACTTTATGGCACTCCTCAGCCCACCTTTTGGCCGAAGCTTTGGAGGTTCACTTTCCCGGAATAAAATTAGCGATTGGTCCACCCATTCGAAACGGTTTTTATTACGATATCGATTTCATGAACCACACTTTCACCGAAAAAGACTTGGAAAAGGTGGAACAAACCATGAAAGAACTTTCCAAATTGAAAAGTCCTTTCTTGCGAAAAGAAGTGAGTAAAGCGGAAGCGATTGCCTATTTTACCGAGAAAGAAGACCCCTACAAGTTAGAATTAATCAATGAATTGGCGGATGGGACCATAACGTTTTATACCCAAGGGAATTTTACCGATTTATGCAGAGGTCCTCACGTACCTGACACGGGGTTTATCAAAGCTATCAAACTCCTATCCATTGCGGGTGCTTATTGGCGGGGGGATGAAAAAAACAAACAGCTAACGCGAATTTACGGTGTTGCCTTCACAAAAAATGTTGAATTAACGGAGTATTTGGAAAAGTTGGAGGAGGCAAAGAAACGCGACCATCGAAAGTTAGGCAAGGAATTGGAGCTCTTTACGTTTTCTCAAAAGGTAGGCCAGGGTCTTCCGCTCTGGTTACCCAAAGGAGCAGCTTTGCGAGATCGCCTTGAGAATTTTTTAAAAAAAGCACAAAAAGCAGCAGGTTACCAACAAGTAATTACTCCACACATCGGCAACAAAGAGCTGTACGTAACCTCGGGGCACTATGATAAATACGGTGCAGATTCGTTTCAACCGATTCTCACACCGGATGTCAACGAAGAGTTTTATTTGAAGCCGATGAATTGCCCACATCACTGCGAAATATACAAGGCAAAGCCGCGGTCGTACAAAGAACTTCCTACCCGATTTGCCGAGTTTGGCACCGTGTACCGCTACGAACAATCCGGAGAATTGCATGGCTTGACAAGGGTGCGTGGATTTACTCAAGATGATGCGCATATTTTTTGTACGCCGGAACAGGTTAAGCAAGAGTTTAAGCAGGTTATAGAAATCGTTTTATACATTTTAAAAACGCTCAAATTTGAAAGTTTCACTGCTCAAATTTCACTCCGAGATCAAGAGAATCGTAGTAAATACATAGGAACAGAGGAAAATTGGGTTAAGGCAGAACAGGCCATCATCGAAGCGACCGGCGAAATGCAGTTACCTACAAAAATTGCCTACGGTGAAGCAGCCTTTTATGGACCAAAATTGGATTTTATGGTTCACGATGCCATTGGCCGTGAGTGGCAGTTGGGAACGATTCAGGTGGATTACAGTTTGCCAGAACGCTTTGAATTGGAATATATTGGTCCTGATAATCAAAAACATCGGCCCGTAATGATTCACAGAGCTCCTTTCGGATCGATGGAGCGCTTCGTGGCTGTACTTATTGAACATTGTGCCGGAGAATTTCCGCTTTGGCTGACCTCCGACCAATTCATAGTCCTCCCCGTATCCGAAAAGTACAACAGCTACGCCCAAAAAGTTTTAGAATTGCTAAATAATTCCGATATTCGCGGTCTTGTTGACGAACGAAACGAAAAAGTAGGTAAGAAAATCAGGGATGCTGAAGTTAGTAAGTACCCTTTTATGATCGTAGTTGGGGAGAAAGAAGCTGAGTCCGAAACCCTTTCTGTTCGACAACGAGGCGTGGGAGACTTGGGCGAGATGAACGTACAAGATTTTGCGTCTTTGGTAAGTGCGGAAATAAAAAAAGAAATAGACCAATAAAACTATAAAAGATAGAAAGAAGATTTAATGAGAAGAAACCCAAGGCCTGTTCCGAAAGTTGAGGAAGCTCAACATCGCATTAACCAAAAAATTGTTGCAAGTGAAATTCGATTGGTGATAGAAGGCAGAGAGCCCCAGGTTATGTCGGTTGCAGCCGCTTTGGCCCTTGCCGACGAAAAGGAGTTGGATTTGGTGGAAATTTCTCCGAATGCGAAACCGCCGGTTTGTAAAATCTTGGACTACCGTAAGTTCATGTACAACCAAAAGCGAAAGCAAAAGGAGCTAAAAGCGAAACAAAGTAAGGTGGTGGTGAAGGAAATTCGTTTTGGACCGAACACGGATGACCACGACTTCAACTTCAAACTTACTCATGCAAAAAAGTTTTTAGATGAAGGGAGCAAGGTTAAGGCTTATGTGTTTTTTCGCGGAAGAACCATTGTTTTTAAGGACCGAGGTGAGATTTTATTATTGAAGTTTGCTCAGGAATTAGCCGATGTGGGTGTTGTTGAGCAATTGCCAAAATTGGAAGGGAAAAAGATGATTTTAATGATCAATTCGAAAAAGAAATAAAGAAGCTAATTGTTGAATATAAAGAATAGAAACAATGCCTAAAATGAAAACAAAATCCAGTGCAAAGAAGCGTTTTACGCTAACTGGAAGTGGAAAGATTAAGCGAAAGCATGCGTTCAAAAGCCACATCTTAACCAAGATGTCCACGAAACGAAAGCGAAATCTAACCCACGCGGGAATGGTGCATTCGTCGGATGAATCGAATGTCAAGATGCAACTATGCATGAAATAGTAATTGGTTTAAAAAATGTTTAACCCGATGCATAGAACCCAAGCCCACTGAAAAAGCGTGGCTCTCTGCATCAAAAAAAGTAAATTATGCCTAGATCAGTAAATCATGTAGCCTCCAGGGCTCGTCGAAAGAACTTCATGAAATTGGCCAAAGGATACTATGGCCGAAGAAAAAATGTTTGGACCGTTGCCAAAAATGCCATCGAAAAAGGACTTCAGTATGCCTATTCGGGCAGAAAGCAAAAGAAACGAAATTACCGCTCGCTATGGGTTGTCCGTATTAATGCCGGAGCCCGTCAATACGGAATGAGCTATTCCAAATTTATGGGGCTTGTCAACAAAAGTGAGCTTTCGCTGAACCGTAAAGTGTTGGCCGATTTGGCGCTCAACCACCCAGATGCGTTTAAGGCAGTGGTTGAAACCGTTAGCAAATAAATATCTAAGAAAACAATTAGCTAAGGCCATTAGAAATTCTAGTGGCTTTTTTATTTTTGCAAACATGACAAAAATTGGTCTTTTAGGTATTGGTCATTTAGGGAAGATTCACCTTGGCATTCTTCGTGGGCTCACAGAATACTTCGAGGTGGTTGGTTTTTATGACATTGATACTGTTGAGGGAAAGCGGATAGCTGAAGAATATGGAATTCGTTTTTTTGAACAAGCAGATGAGCTTTTAGCCCTGGTCGATGCGATAGATATCGTTGTTCCTACTCCTTTTCATTTTGAATGGGCAAAACGAGGCATTGAACTCAATAAGCACATTTTTGTGGAAAAACCGGTAACCCAAACGGTTGAGGAAAGCCATGCGTTATTGGGTTTGTTAGCAAAGTACAACACCGTTTTTCAGGTCGGACATGTTGAGCGCTTTAATCCGGCATTCGTGGCTGCTGAACCCCTGCTGAATGCGCCCGAATTCATCGAGACGCATCGATTGGCACAATTCAACCCTCGGGGTACCGATGTGCCGGTGGTACTGGATTTAATGATCCATGATTTAGACATCATTCTTCATGTTGTGAAGTCTCCGGTGGCTTCTATTTCGGCCTCAGGAGTTGCCGTTGTGAGTAAGAGCCATGATATTACCAATGCGCGTTTGGTTTTTGAAAATGGAACCGTGGCCAATCTAACAGCAAGTAGGATATCTTTGAAAAACATGCGAAAATCAAGGTTTTTTCAACGGAATGCCTACGTAGGGGTGGATTTTTTGAATAAAAGCCTCGAGGTTGTTCATCTGGAGCCGCTTAAGGGCACCCCAGACCCCTACGATATGGTGCTGGATTTGGGTGAGGGGGTTCCGCCAAAAAAATTGAGCATTGAAAGCCCTTCAATTCTTTCCACAAATGCAATAGAGGAAGAATTAAAAGAATTTGGGCGGGCCATTGCATACGGAAATCCTGTTTCAGTCGATTTGCAGGCAGGTCATCAGGCCCTGGATTTGGCTTATCGCATTTTGAGCATGCTTTCATAAAATAAAATGAGTGCCCCTACGTTAAACATGCGCATGGTTTTCAAAAACGTAGTTTTTGCGGCGGTTTTTTTGGCAATTTCGGGATGTGTCAAAAATAATCCCGATCCTTCTTGGCTCTCCGTGGGGAAATGGACGCTCAATGCAAATCCGAACCTAAGTGGTGCAGAAGGAGAATTATCGCATAATTTGAGTGAAGCATGGGTCTATGTCGACGATCAATGCGTAGGGGTTTTCGAGCTGCCCGTTAAAATTCCACTTCTCAAGTCGGGTTCGGTGAATGTTAAAGTATATCCTGGGGTTAAAATCAACGGTATTTCTAGCACGAAACGAATTTATCCCTTTTGCAAGGTGTTTGAACAAACCGTAAATCTGGTAAAAAAACAAACGGTCACCTTGAGTCCGGCTACAAGCTATAATTCTTATGCTAACTTTATCATTGAAGACTTTGAAGGGGCAAATGTCCTCCTAGACAACGATCCAAATACATCCATCGCCAATTATTTTATCAACAACCAATCGTTGCAGTGGTTTAATGGCAATGCGTACGCTCAAGTGAATTTAAATGCCGCAGATTCAATATGGATTGCTTACACGACGTTTAACTCATTTCATGCAAAAGGAAAGGAGGTTTATCTTGAAATTGATTATTACACCACCAATCGTATTATTACAGGGTTAATCGCCATCTCACCTGGGGGAATTAAAAAGAATACCAACATTCAACTCAATAAATCAACTCCTGAAAACGTGAAGTGGAAAAAGATTTACATCGATTTGAAAGAACTGATAGTTGCCTCCGATGCGAATGCCTATTTTGACCATAGTTTTGAAGCCTTTAAGGAACCGGGGATGGCCAACACCCTGATCCGTATTGATAACGTCAAAGTTGTTTATTTTCAATGAGTAATTCGGAGAAACTTTCGTTGGTTTTAGTGGATCTGATTACAGCTATTGGCTCTTGGAGCATATTTTATATCGCGAGAACCACCCTGATCGAGGAAAAAATCTTCACCCCAAATGCCACGTTTTTTTTAGGTGTTTCTGTGGTACCATTGGGTTATTTACTGCTCTATGCGTTACAGGGAACTTACCTCAATGTAAAGCGGCTCTATCGGTTCAAGATGTTTCAATTAACCGTTTTTGCTTCATTTTTTGGTTCCATTATTCTTTTCTTTTTGCTGCTCCTTGACGACAATGTGAGCTCTTACCGAAGTTATTATACCTCGTTCTCTATATTGCTATTGACCCATTTATCAATGACCTTGATTCCTCGAATGGTTTTTGTTACCGTGATGATTCAGCGTTTACGCCGCCCGGGTCAAGGTTTTAAAACCATTATTATTGGCGGTAGTGAGCGTGCCCTGAGCCTATTTAAGGAGGTTACAAAACAAAAGAATACCGTAAATTCGTTCGTAGGATACGTGAATGTAAACGGTTCTGATCGTATGCTGGATAAAGCCCTGCCTTATTTAGGCCATGTTCAGGATTTAGAAGGAATTTTAGCAAATCACAGCGTTGAGGAAATTATCTTGGCCATTGAACCTTCAGACCACGACCGATTGCAAAAAATCATAACGAAAATTCACAATCTCAAAATTATCGTTAAGGTTTTACCGGACATGTATGATTTGCTCAGTGGAAAACTAAAAATGACCAATATTTACGGAACCCTGTTCATTGAACTAAACCGCGATGGGATGCCTCTGTGGCAACAAGCCATGAAAAGGTTTCTTGATATTATCTTGTCCGTAATTGCTTGCATTTTTTTGATGCCGCTTTACATGCTTTGTGCGGTTTTAGTGAAATTTAGCTCACCCGGGCCTGTTTTCTTCTTGCAGGAACGTATTGGATTGGACGATAAGCCTTTTCAAATTATCAAGTTTCGAACGATGTTCGTGAATTCTGAGCCCAATGGTCCGCAACTTTCCTCCTCGACCGATGCCCGAATTACTCCGATCGGACGCTTTATGCGTAAAACCCGTTTGGATGAATTCCCGCAATTTGTCAATGTTATTCTCGGACACATGTCGCTCGTAGGCCCTCGTCCCGAACGACAATACTACATTGATCAAATAGTCCGATATGAGCCACAGTACGCCTTACTGAATAGGGTTCGCCCGGGAATAACTTCTTGGGGACAAGTCAAATACGGTTACGCGGAGAATGTAGAACAAATGCTCGATCGAATGAAATTCGACTTGTTGTACATTAACAATCGAAGTTTAGCCCTCGATTTCAAAATTATGTTTTACACGCTGGCCATCATTTTTAAGGCCAAAGGAAAATAGTTATTGAACGATTACTTTAAAGTTCCAGATGGTTTTTTCAGATGCTACTTGCAATAAATACCACCCTGCTGCAAGGTGGCCAGGTAGATGACCTTTGTATGCATGCTCTGCCTTCGTGGTCCAAACACACTTTCCGCTACCATCCCACAACGAAAGGATTGACATAGGGATGTTGTTAATTTCTATCAATCCACCGGGTCGCAGGGGATTTGGAAACACGATGGGGTTTTCCGCATGAGGCGCCTCTATAAGGCCCAAATTGCTTCCCAGATTGACATTATCCAAGTACAGAACATTCCCCCAATCGCCTTTGTTTCGGAAAGCTATTTGAACGTTGCTTTGACCCGCCCACGACGAAAGGTCTACCGTATCCGTTTTCCATTCGTTGGCAGCTGGTATAAATTCACTTTGGTTATCGGGTGCAGTTGCCAGCGATAGACCTCCATCGTAATAGACGTACTGATAACTGGCTCCGCAATCGGTTGAAACCCCAATGAATAACGAGTCGGAATATCCTCCGCCCCAACGGCAGTAGGCCACATCAAAGGTTAACAAAGGTTGGTTAACCAATTGATTCCCATCTATGTTGAAAATCAAATCGTCAAAACTCCCTTGAGAGTCAATGTTGTAATTATCAAATTTTGCCGATTTTGAACTCGCAGCATATCCACCTGCGCTCAACGAACCAGTCCATGTTCCACCGTTGTCTTGATTTTCTAGGCTCCAACCACTCGGTAAAAAGTTTCCTTCAAATCCCTCTTGCACCATGCCTGGGAGGGTATATTGCGTTACCGTGACAAATAAGGTGTCGCTGTCGCTTTGGCCGTTGCCGTCCGTCACCGTAAGGATGGCTTGATGGGTTCCAACACCAAAATTAACAGCAGGATTTCGAAGGGTGGAAGAGGAGGGGGATCCACTTGGAAAGGTCCAATTCCATTGAGCATTTTGATGATTCAATACCGAGTGGTCTTCAAAATAAAACGAGTCGGCTTCACAAATGACCGTCTGGGCTAATTTGTCCACCATGATCCGACAAATTGGGCCTGATGGCGCTTCGTTTAATGCACTTTCCCAAATCCCTTTACCGTAGGAGGCTAAGCGCACTTTTCCATCCCGGTAGAATGGACGTAAAATGTTGCCATTAATGCTGTTGGGTAAACCCCCATTGTCAAGGCCCCAATTTCCAAGGTTGTTTCGGTAATAAACGCCTTTGTTCGTCGCACAATAAATTCCACCATCGGTGCCCGCAATGTAAAGCAAGCTTTGAACGCTTTCATTGTTCAGGGCCGAAGAGGTAATGTTGGTAAAGGTTTGACCTCCATTGGTCGTTTCAAACGTTTTATTTCCGTTGCCTCCACTTGGGTAAGCGATGTACAAGTGTTGGTCGTCGGCGGGGTCTAAGGAAAGAAGCATTCTGCGGCTATTGCCTGCGGGAAGCGTAAGTTGGTTCCACGAGATTCCTCCGTCGATCGATTTCCAAAGTTTTCCTAAATTGCCGCTTTCCGGTTGTTGATTCAGGTAGATGATATTCGGGTTTTGGCTTCCAACCTCGATGTATTTTACCTGATCAACTGAGGCATTACCGAAGGTGTAAAGCAAATTAAAAGTAACTCCTCCGTTGGTGGTCTTCCATAGTTTATGGTCTTTGCCAAGGTATCCAATGGTGTAACAATTGGGTTGAAATTCGAATTCACTCGATTCAGCAGCCCAATAGCTTTCATTGGGACTCATCCCGAATGGGGCACCTGTAATGGGGTTAGACAGGTTTATCGGAAGAATTTTTACACCGATGTCGGAGTAGTAGGTTATTCGATTATTTCCGGGGTTGACATACCCTGTGGGGGCCTCTCCACCGCCAAGATTCAAGAAATTGCCGAATCCGTAGTTTTCATGGTACCCTTGATTTCCATTGTGGTACAATCCACCCACCAAAACATCCTCGTTCCATCCTGCACCAAAGCCCCAAAAATCAGAGGCATGAACTCCCGACATTTTAAAATTGGGTTGTGTAGTGACAAAATCGTTGGACTTATAAATTCCTCCGTCGGTGGTAATCCAGGTTGTACCATTGATTTGACGAAAATCCTGGTTGTCCACGTGCAAGGAAAGGGGACCGCCCACGTAGCCCGAAACGCTCGTGTAACTTGCGCCGCCATCGGTTGAACGGTATAAGTTAAGTCCTCCGACCAAAATCTCATCGGCATTGTTGGGATTCGCGAGTATTGCGCAATTGTAGAATCCTTGATGGTACAACCATGTGTCCCAACCGATGGCTAAATTCGGATGGGCAGCAGAATATGGTCCTCCGTCCTGACCGTAAGCATTGATCCAAGAACTTCCCGAATTATCGCTTCGATAGATGCTGATAAATCCGTAATCGTTGGCTTTCGCTTCGCCAATGAGGTACACGTAAATGCGATTCGGATTGGCCAGCGTTGTGGCAATACGCGCACCACCGTCGTTGCGAGCAGGGTCTACTGATTGGTACCAACCGTTGCTTTGAACCGCCCATGTTGCCCCGAAATCCGTTGATTTTAAAAAGACGCACAGGTCTAAATTGGGGTCGTGCTTGACGAGGTACTGTTCTTGCGGGTTCATGACATGTGGTTTAATGTCGTAACACGCGTCTCCCCAAAGCTGCGTCCACGTGCTGCCGCCGTTGGTGGAACGGTGCAGTCCTTTATCGGAGGCTACCAACAGGATGTTTTCACTTCCGGGTACGATGAGGATTTCATTGACACCCAAGTTTGAGTTGGGGAGGACGTTGGTCCAGGTTACTCCGCCGTCGCTGCTGCGGTAAACGCCATTGTTTCCGCCTGCGAAAAAAAGTTGCGGATTCGTGGGGCTGATTTCAACGGCCGTAACTCCGCTCGAAAAATCCAAATTCATCGAAATACAGGTCCAGTTTTGTCCTCCATCGAGGCTCTTGTACACTTCGCCGGGTTCGGTGCCGCAAATAACCGTATTGGGCGACCCTGCGCATTGATCTAAGCTGTAAATGTTGGCTTGGTCTCCGCCTTGTCCACCGCCTTGCGAATACGTCGTTATAGGACCTACTACGGACCACGAAGAGGATTTGTTCAGGCTAGGTTTTGGGGATGGGTTCGTTGCTAGAGCCGTTATTTCTCCCGCGTCGTTGATTTGGTTGGAATAGGCACGGATCCACCGTTTGAAGTATTGCGTATGGTAGTTTTTTTCAAAATCATGGTTTTGATAATATGCCCGGTATTTAGCGCTTACCTCCAGCAAATTGGGGTGTTCGCCGTACATGCGTTGCGCCCATTCCGGTAAGGTGGATATCTCGTAGGCAGACGGTTTTTTTAAGTTTTGGGCGATGTTGGTTGTGCATACCACCGAGAGCATAAAATAAATGATCGATTTCATCGGTATTTTTGGTTAAATTCTTGCTTTTGTTCAGTGCGTAATTGTTCCAGGTTTTCTGGTACTTCGCGCTTCCAGCGCTTATGGGACCACAGCCACAAGCTGGGATTTGTAAAGATATCTTTTTCGAGTTTCATTACGTGCGATTCGGTCAGTTGCCCAAAGTTAAGGGATTTGGGCGCTGTAGTGAGGATTTCAAAGCTAATTTCGTAGCATCCTTTTTGGGGCTGCGTTACAGCAACATAAACTACAGTGGCATCGGTTTCATTGGCCAGCGCTTCTGTGCCAAAAGCCACCGCCGTGGGTTGGTGGAGAAAATTCAACCAATAGCTTTTTTTCGAATCTCCCGGACTCTGATCGGCAAGCATTAGAAGGATAAAGGGCTTATTTTGCTCGCTCATTAAGGTTTCACGGTAGTTTTTACTGTGGATGACCTGGAGCCCAAACCGTTCACGGCGCTCCGTCAGTTTACGGTCCCAAAACGAAGAAGAAAGGGGCATTCCCAAGCCAAAAAGACGCTCCGGAAAATACAAGCCCAAGGAAGTAATCAACCACTCCCAATTTCCATAATGCCCGCCAACGAGCAGTACGTTTTTGCCTTGCTCCTGCAATGCTGTCACGATGGAAGCGTTGGTGAACTTCATGCGTTGCCGCAGTTCTTTGTCCGAAAAACTGAGGTTTTTGACCGATTCCAAAAACAGCCTGCTCAGGTGATGGTAAAACCCTTTAACCTTGCGGTTCAGTTCACGGGGAGTATCCATGGGAAAGCTCTTTGATAGGTTTTCCGTGATCACTTTTTTTCGGTAGCCAATGCCATAGAACAGGAGCAAAAACAACATAGGCCGAAAAGCATACAGTACCTTGAGCGGTAAGTGTGAAAAGGGGAACACTAAAGTGTGGTACAAGATTTTATGCATCCTTGCCGTATTTATCATTCCAACGCTGGTAAAGCATTTTCCCGATTTCTTGTTCTTTCGGACTGCTTCCCGCCTTAAAAAAATTCGTACCTGCGATTGCTTCGGGAAGAAATTCTTGAGCGACAAAATTCCCCGGAAAATCGTGGGAATACAAATACCCTTCGCCGTAACCCAATTCTTCCATCAAGGCTGTTGGGGCATTTCGAAGGGGCAGGGGAACGGCCAAATCGCCGGTTTTGGCAACCAAGTCTTGGGCTCGGTTTATGGCCAAGTAAGCCGCATTTCCTTTGGGCGAGGAGGCCAAATAGAGGGTGCATTGCGACAAAATAATCCTGGACTCCGGCCAACCAATTTTTGAAACCGCATCGAAGGTCGCGTTGGCCATTAAAAGCGCATTGGGATTAGCAAGTCCGACATCTTCGGAGGCGATAATCAACAACCTTCGGGCAATGAACTTGGGGTCTTCTCCACCAGCAATCATGCGCGCTAACCAATACACCGCTGCATTGGGGTCGCTGCCGCGCACGGATTTAATGAAAGCAGAAATGATATCATAATGCTGTTCGCCGTCTTTGTCGTACCGAGCCAGGCTTTGTTGGGCATTGGATAAGACGTAGTCGTTAGTGATCGTTAAGGGAATTTCGGCGGGGGCGCTGCCGACCAATAATTCGAAAACGTTGAGCAGTTTTCGTGCGTCTCCACCGGAAATAGCCAGCAAGGCATCGGTTTCTTGTAAATCTATTTTCCTCTTTTTCAACCAGGGATCTTGCTGAAGAGATCGGTGAAGAAGATGTTCTAAATCCTCTTTTCCGTGTGCTTTAAGGGTGTATACTTGGCAGCGCGAGAGCAAGGCCGCGATGACTTCAAACGACGGATTTTCGGTGGTGGCTCCCATCAGCGTGATGGTTCCTTTTTCCACCGCGCCGAGTAAAGAATCTTGCTGGGCCTTAGAGAAGCGGTGAATTTCATCGATGAAGAGCACCGATCCGCCCTGTTGAAACATGCCTCCTTTTTCGGCTTGTTGGATCACTTCTCGAACGTCCTTCACCCCGGAGGAAATGGCGGAAAGCTTGTAGAAAGGCCTTTTGAGATGGTTTGCAACGAGGTTGGCGAGGGTTGTTTTACCCACGCCCGGAGGCCCCCAAAAGATCATGGAAGGAAGAACGCCCGCCTCAATGGATTTTCGCAAAGGGGCATCGGGTCCAAGCAAATGCGTTTGCCCCAAGTAATCGTCTAAGCGAAGCGGGCGCATGCGTTCTGCAAGGGGAGCATTCATGCAGTAAAAGTACAAAAAACCCGTCGAACGGTTTTAGGTGGTGGTGGGGAAGGGAAGGGTTGGGGGTGTACCAATGAACGCTAACGGTTTGCGGGTTTAAGAAGTTGGCGATTTTTACCACTAAATTTCATACGAAGCACTAAACCGCCAATTTTGCCAAACCCGTGTTATGCCAACGTTGTTCTTTTCTGTCTTAACTTATTTCGCTGATTTGTAGCTGTCTTGGTGCGTTGGCTTGGTGGCTCTTTTTAGCGTTATATCTCTTTTGGGAATGGGTCTGCAAATCCTTGTTTACTTTCAAACTGCTTTTGGTCGCTGTCTTGGAGTAAACATTTTTCAAGGTCGGCTATCATTTTTTCTTTGTCAATGTCTTGACCGATAAAAACAAGTTCATTTATACGGTCGCCCCATTGTTTGTCCCATTTGCTTTCAATATATTCTCGGTTGTCAACGAATGACTGGTATTTCATTCGTTCATTAAAAGGCATACTAATCCACCAAACACCTGCTTTTTCAACACGAGATGAACCACCAGCTTGACTGAAATTTATGGCGTCATTTCGTCTTGATGCCAACCAAAATAGTCCTTTGGCTCTAATTACTCCGCATGGATAGTCTTCATTTAGATATTTCCAAAATCGTTCAGGATGAAACGGTTTTTGATTGCGAAACACAAAGGATGAAATGCCATATTCTTCTGTTTCGGGTGTGTGAACTTCGCCTTCCAGTTCTTTTTGCCAACCTGCTGAAGATTGTGCTTCTTCAAAGTCAAATAGATTTGTGTTCAAAATTTCTTTGGGTTCTACTTTGCTAAAATCAGAAGTCAAGATTTTTGCACTTGGATTTAACTTTTGAATGGATGCTTTTAAAAGTCCAACGGTCTTTTCGTCAACCAAGTCTGTTTTGTTTAAGATAATCACGTTAGCAAACTCTATTTGGTCTGTCAGTAAGTTTACAATGGTTCTGTAATCGCCTTCCATATCCGTTAGTTTGCGGTCAACTAACAATTCATTTGTTCCAAAGTCATTGAAAAAATTAAAGCAGTCAACTACGGTTACCATCGTGTCAATGTAACTGAATTTTGAAAGGTCAATTCCTTTTTCTTCGTCCACAAAGCTGAATGTTTGAGCAACAGGAACAGGCTCACTGATGCCAGTGCTTTCAATGAGCAAATAGTCAAATCGGCCTTCATTAGCCAATTTCTCCACTTCTATCATCAAGTCTTCCCGAAGAGTACAACAGATACAGCCGTTGCTCATTTCTACTAATTTTTCCTCTGTTCGTGAAAGCACATTTTGCTCGTTCACAAGTCTTGCATCTACGTTTACTTCACTCATATCGTTTACAATTACGGCTACTCGTAAGCCGTCTTTGTTGTGCAAAATGTGGTTAAGCAAGGTTGTTTTCCCTGCTCCAAGAAATCCGCTTAACACGGTTACTGGTAATTTTTTTGTTAAAGTCATATTTGTTGTAACCATTGAATAATATTTCTAAGATGTTGCTCTCCATAAAGCGAAATGAACTTTTGAGTTTCAACATTTTTATTGTCTAGATAAACTGCCAAGCGTTGTGTTGCAAAGTCCTTTGTAAGGTTAATCTTACAGTCGTTTACAATGCAGTTTGTCCATTCATTGAAAGTTTGTGGTATCATTTTAATTTATGTTTACTTAATGCAACAATGTTGCAAAAGTAATCCTTATCTTTGTAAACAGAACAATATTGCAATCATTATTTATAGAAAGATAAAGTCAGCAAGTGAACTTTACTTTATCAGGTCTTTGTCCGCAATGCTTGTAAGTTAGAAGTGCGATTGGGCAAAATTAAATGTGCTGCAAAAGCTTTGGTTTGTGTATCGGCTTGTGACTCTTTTAATTTTGCGAAGGTGGCGATTTTTAACACAAATGTTGATGCGGAGAACAAAACTTTGATTAACCACAAATGTGTCTGTGGATGACTGAACCGCCCCTTTTGCCAAACCGCTGTTGGCAGCTGCCCTTATTAGCTTTTTTGCAACTAATCTACTCAATATAAACTTTTGTGATAGCGATTGTTCCATCAATAAACACAATCTCGATTATGAAAATATTACTCGTAGGCTCAATTTGAATTTTTCCTTGCGTGTTATCCATTTTTATTGTTTCAATTAACCTTCCTAAACAGTCATAAACATTCAGTTTGATTACTATTTGGGAAGATTTAAAATGTAATTGTCCTTTGGATGGATTCGGGAAAAACTGAATGTTATGAAGTTTAGTCGGAAAGATATCTAACCCTGTTACAAATGGCATAAATTCATAGGCTCCAGCATCATGGGGTTCGGTTCTGTGGTTATTCAGAATATCGTGGCTGACAAACGTTGTTCCGAATGGTAACAAGTCAACCGCCGATGAACTTGATGTGAGTTGCAAAATTCGATTTGGGTAATCTTCAAAATTAATATCTCCCGAAACGAGGTGGTTATACTGTTTTACCAGATGAGAAGTATTGGTTGTAAATATATGTTTGGTTGTGTCCATTACTGTAGCAAAAATTAGGATGTTGCCGGCAAGGTAGTTTTTGCTTGTCATATTATTGAATGTGATTGGTGCACTCAAGTGCATAGGTGTTTGAATGGGCTCATTTAAAACAGTATTATGAAAAATAAAAACAGAATCAGGATGGCTTACCGAATTAGGATTAAGAATATTTCCATTAGAGCCATTCATGTAAATACCCTGAGACATACAATCGTACACTACATTGTTGGCAATGAAAATATTCCCATTAGACGGATGGTCATTAAAGTATCCTATACCGCCACCTGTACAATGACTTACCGTGTTGTTTGTTATGGTTGCGTTTGTGCGAAGTGAAATACCGAGGCCGTAGTTTCCCGAAACGAGACCATCTTTGACTTGTGAAATAAAATTATTTCTAATAACTGCATGAGGAGCTTGCCAATAAATTCCATGGTCACCTTCAGCTGGTCTTGCCCCAATGCCATCGTAGGCAATATTTGTAATGGTATTATTTTCTATTAAAGCAAAATCTATATTCTCCTTTGCTCCAATTCCATCAGCTAAAACAGAATCTATTTGGTTATTATTTATGTGACAGTAAATTACTCTTTGTGCTGTTTGGGTTGTGCTGCTATTTCTACCAATATCAATTCCCATGTTATCTATCTTCTTTAATGTGCTATTGGAAACGAATAAAGAATCGGTATGAAATATTCGAATGGCGTCCCCTAATAGTGATGTGGTACTTTGACAATTATAAATATTAACAGAATCAATAATAACAGATCCTACACGGTCTGAAAGTAAAGCAGTTCCGTCAAAAGGAATTCGAATTGCCGTTCCACTTATATTCTGAAGGTCTAGATTTTTAAGCAATACTTTGGATGTTGATTTGCCACAAATCACGGCTCTTGTAGGTATCGTATTGCTGATATTCGTAAAACTGCAATTGGATATTTCAACGTAGTCAATTCCGCTAAAACGTATCGCCTCTCCATTGATATTAGTAAATTGACAATTCTGAATAAATAATGTGTCAATATTTGCGAATACCTGCTGTTGTGTAATTGTTAGGTTCTGAACGATAGTAGTTTGTGAATATAAATATGGGTGCAATCCACCAACTGCAAGTAGAGATAGAAAATAGTTTATTATTTTCATGAGAGAAGTTTTGTATTTAATCGTGATACAGGGTCTTCGCCAACGGTTTGCAGCTATACGCAGGCAGGGATTTTTTCCACTGAACTTCCTGCGAAGAACTGAGCTTCAAATATACCACTTTCCGCTCTCACGACGCACCAAACCCCTGCTTGCGTAAAGGTGCTGTTGTGAGCAGATATTTCAATTATTAATTTCTTCTATTACTCTCTTAGCAGATTGTGCAGCAGTATGAACAGATACCCAATCCTCACCATCCGTATATTCTGCGCCTGCAAAATATAGTTTGTCGGCTATTGAATTTCCTAGTTCTCTTACCTTTTTCCAATCTTCATAGTCGGTTAAATATCCGCCCCTGATAAAAGGTTCATTGTTCCAATTTTGAGTAATGTGCTGAGTGTAATTTGGGGTGGCTTGATTAGAAAATATACTATCAAGTTCGCTTAATATAAAATTTTTCAAATCATCTCCTGAGCGAGAAATAAAGTCTTGGGCTGGTGCACCCACTACAAATAATCCCAGTATATTCCTGTTCGTATTTTGACCGAAAGCAGCATTGTAATACATTTTTTGCCCACTACTTTCAGGTGCTATTGGAAAAACATATTCATTATTGCCATAGAAATTTGTGTTAAACTCAAAAAAAGCTTTAAATCCATCCCAAACAACTGTTTCGTTAATTGCTTGTATTTTGCTTTGCGGAAGGTTTGGAGTAAAACTAATATCTCCGTCTTTCAGAATTTGAAGTGGTACGGAAACTATTACTTTGTCGGCTGTAAATTGCCCATTATTAGTGTTCACTAGAATTTTATTACCAGAATAATCAATTGACTGGACAATAGTGTTAAAGGAAATATCATTGGCAATAGAGGGTACAATGTATTCTTCAAAAAAATTGAACCACGAATAATTGATAAATTTTCTATCTGGGTTATCTGCAATGGTCTGAAAGTTTACTTGGACTGAAGAATCATTAACAATTTCTTGAAAAATACTTGTACTTGTTTCTAGCCATTCTGCCCCTAAAGGGATAGGGAAATCAGCAAAATTCGTGTTTATTTTCATTCTTCCTCCATAAGCAGAAGATGCTTCAATAATTTCGAAATCAGTTCCTTGTTGTTTTAGAAAATATCCTGCTGATAGACCACCAGCTCCTGCTCCAATAATTAGCACTTTTCCTTTAAAAGGTGTGGAACAATCATCATCTTTTTTACAAGATGAAAGCATACTTTGAAAAGGTAGCCCAATTCCAAATAATCCACAAATTTTGATAAATTCTTTTCTAGTCATATTTTGTTCTTAATTGCACTAACGTTTTGCAGCTTTGCGAAGGCGGGGATTTTCAGCACTAAACTTCATTAGATGCACAAAGCTTGAATTTAGCACTTCACTGTCAAAGAAGCACGTAAGCCCCGCTTTTGCAAAACGGCTGTTAGCACTTCGCCCTTCTTTTCTGTCGTGTTTGTTCGCTGTCATTTCGTGTCTGTCTTCGTGTTTTGGCTTGGTAGTTCTTTTGGATTTTTTTGTTTGGCTTTGTGCGATTGTAAAAAAAGCAAATGTGCCACTAAATGCAATGATTGGGTTCAAGCTTATTTAATTTAACTCAAGTGTACATTGGTTTTAGTTTTACAGTGTTCTAATAACTTTTTCAATCCATCAGGTTTTATATTTTTGCCTATAAAAACAAATTTCGAAAGCCCTGATTCAATTTCTTCTGAAATCTGTAATTCATCTGTCCCCATTCTTTTACCAACTGATTGTATTATATGTTTTTTCAAAGGATTACCTCCATAAACAATACCTTTAAAGCGGTAAATATCTTTTGATTGAAATGTAAGAAAAACGAACAATTGACGTTTCATTTCTTCAATATTGAATTTTTCATTAAATATAAAAGAATGGGTAATTATATCCGTATGTTGATGAGTAATCGTTGTTTTATGTTCATGATGATGGTCGCATTTTTCATCATTGTGGTGTTTGCAAGTGGAGGTGTTTTTAGCAGAATTATGTTTTATTGAACTTGGTAAAATAATTGGATAAACACCATTTTCTTTGGTTAATACTTGAGCTAAAGGGTTAATACCCTTTAATGTTATTGTAAGTTGCTCAACATAATTTAATGAAACTAAATCCGTCTTAACCAAAAGCAGTACATCTGAAAAGGCAATTTGTTTTCTGGCTTCCTCAGTATCCTTTAGTCTATCTTCAATCTGTTCACTATCAATAATACAAATAGTATTGACCAGTTCAAAAGTATTTTTAACTGCCGGATGCGTAATGAAAGGTTCTGCAATATTGGCCGGATCAGCAATTCCGGTGGCTTCTATAATTAGTTCATCAAATTCATCTTTTCTGTAATGAAGCTCACTGAGTAAATCATACAAATTTTCGTTTAATGAGCAACAAAGGCATCCATTATTCAACTCAACTATATTGTCAGAAGAGCGAATAATCAATTCACCATCTATACTTTCTTCACCAAATTCATTTTCAATAATGGCGTATCGCGTATTTGGGTTTGATTGCAGCAAATAGTTTAGATAGGTGGTTTTACCGGCACCTAAAAATCCTGTAAGTATGGTTGTTTTCTTTTTCATTGTTTGTAATTTTACCAGCCAACGTAACCCCTGCAAAGAAAACTATTGCTAAAAGAAATATTTTTTTCATTGTTGTGTATTATGTTCCACAGAAGGTTTGGTAATATTTTTCAAAATTGGATGCCGATGGTTTCAAAAAATCATCTATGCCATCTTGAAGCTCATACGGTTTTGTGATAACGTCTAAAAGTCTTTCAAAAACTTTCATATTTCCATTTACTGCTTCATCAAGGGCATTTTCAAGCAAATGATTTCTTGGGATTGTAATGGGATTAACTGCTCCCATTATTTTTATGGCTT
>VGMY01000007.1 GCA_016866255.1 Bacteroidota bacterium
TTTTGTATCGGAAAGTAACTTTCTATCATTGTTACCATCGTAATACTTAAGCAAGTATGATTGTTGTTGAGCTATTGTAAGAATTATTATATTTGATTGATTTAAATAATGTCAAAAACATACAGGATGTGGTATAAATATCAATTGCTATTAACGATGTTTCTGTTACTCTCTGTTAGAGCAACGATGGCCCAAAACCTCGTAGTAACCTTAAACAATTCTACCACTGTTAATTTTCCAATAGCTTCTATTCAAAGCATTAAATTTGGGGCCAACACCATGATTTTGACAGAATTTAACGGAACTGTTAATAGTTGGAATATCCCTGATATAAATAACTACGCCTTCACCCCTTCTGGGCCGGGAGTCAATGAAATTATGTCATCCTTGGTGAAAATTTTCACCGTTTTTCCAAATCCTTCCTCTGGTAATATAAATGTCCAGTTCCACACCGAGGATGCATCCTACATTACCATGGAAATTCTGGATCAAGAAGGCAGAAGATTGTCTGAAATTTATTCGGGAAATCATCAAGGATTGCACACCTACACCTGGAATGCTGAACTCGCTAAAGGTGTTTTTTATTGCCGCATCAGCTCTAAAAATTACACGATTACTAAACCCTTTACTATAAGTCTTTGAATATCTCATGAAGAATTCACTCCTTACTTTGATCATTTTTATGGCTTACCTGTCATATGGCCAAACCGTACAAAACGTCAATAAGACAAGTGGTACCGTTTCTATGCCTATCGCCCAAATTGACAGCATCCGTTTTAATACGCTTACCAATCAAATGGAAATCATTCAAACCAATGGATCCGCGGAAAATCACGTTATCCTTGACATAATCAATGTTACATTTTCCGGGGATTGGGCAGGAGTCGTATCCGCATTGAATTGTGAAAACTCTACAATAACGGGCACGCTTTTAAGCGGTATCGCTGCGAACGGAGTTGCCATTTCCATACCTTATACGGGCGGTAACGGAGGTGCTTACAGCGCCCAAAATATTCCATCGACAGGAGTTTTAGGCCTAACAGCTACTTTGGTAGCAGGTACGTTTGCAAATGGAAGCGGCAACCTCATGTTGAACATCAGTGGAACCCCTCTATCAAGCGGTACAGCCATTTTTGTACTCGCCGTGGGTGAGCAAAGTTGTACCCTGACTTTAAATGTATCGGGTTGGGAAACTCAATATCCTCCAAATAGCGTATTTTGTTTTTCAGGAGGCACGGCTGTTGTTGATGTTACCAATCCTACCACTGGACAAATTTGGATGGATCGTAGCCTGGGAGCAAGACAAGTTGCTTCCTCGAGCGTTGATCAAAACGCTCACGGGGATTTATACCAATGGGGAAGAAGGGAGGATGGTCACCAATGTCGCAACTCCCCTACCACAGCAATTTTAAGTTCAATGAGTCAACCGTCACACGGGGACTTTATTTTATCTCCCGGTGCGCCTTCTAACTGGGTAACCCCGCAGAATAATAATCTTTGGCAGGGAGTCAGTGGATTTAACAATCCTTGTCCTATCGGATATCGCCTGCCCACCGAAACGGAATTGAATAATGAACGGATAAGCTGGAGCAGTAACAACAGTGTTGGTGCGTTGGCTTCCCCTCTCAAATGGACGATGGGCGGCGTTCGCAGCCATATCAACGGACAAATTTATGCAGAGAATGAATTGGGAGGAAGTTGGACGAGCACCATTATAGGCCCCGATTCACGTCTGCTGAACTTTGTTGCCAATGATGCAAGTATGGGGGGTAGTGTTCGTGCTTTTGGTCTTGCAGTTCGCTGTATAAAAAATTAAACGCGGTTTTTCCTATTGTTGGTTATGCCTTATTGTCCCCTACTTTGCCGATAAACAGAATACCTCTTTGATCTGCTTGAGCGTCACTCCTTGTTTCAGCCATCGGAATACCTCGCGTTGAAAGTCTTGAACGAGAGCCGTTGCACCCTCAATACCGACCTCGCAAAACAACTCGAAACCTACCGGGCCATGAAAAAAGGAAACATCGCTCCCGATATGGAATTTAAGGTCAATTTGAAGACGTCTGTTCCAAAACTCAAGAAACTATCGGAACTTAAAAGTCCGTACACCTTGGTGGTTTTTGGTGCAAGTTGGTGCGAAACCTGCAAAGAAGAGGTTCCCAAAATTGCCAAATTGTATCCAAAATGGAAAGGGAAAGGGGTAGATGTTGTTTACATTTCCTTGGACGAGACTCAAGAAGCTTTTGAGCAATTCGTCCAAACCTTTCCCTTTAGCTCCTACTGCGATTACGGCAAATGGAACAGCCCCCTTGCAGTATCGTACTATGTATTTGGAACCCCCACCATGTTTTTATTGGACGCCAAGCGGGAAATCCTACTTCGTCCCAATTCCACCAGTCAAATGGATGCGTGGGTCGATAATTTTTTAAGATGACTGCATGCGAAATCAACCATGAATCCCGCAACCGTTGGTGGCTTATGATTTCCTGCTACTTTTAATAAAACGATAAGTCAGTTGCCATCCATAAGGTTTCCTTTTTCTTGTGCTCTGCCGTTTCATATTTAAATCTACATTGCGCCATAAAAACTTTTAGTTTTTTTACCCTTTTCAAACAACCGGGCTCAACTACCTGCTTACTTTTTGTTTCGGCAAATAAACGCACAAAAAAGGCCGCAAGAGCGGCCTGTTCAATGATCAATGTTGGAATTAATCGCGTTGACGCGCTTCAGAAACATTGATGTTTCTTCCGCCTAACTCGTAATTAGCAAGGGCTTCCATTGCTGCCTTCGCTTCGTCTTGGTTGGGCATTTCAACAAAACCAAAACCACGAGAACGTTGTGTCTCGCGATCTTTGATAATTTTAACGGAAGATACCTCACCATACTGTCGAAACAAATCTTCTAATTCTTGCTCTCCTAAGCGAAAGCTTAGGTTTGAAACGTACATGTTCATAAAAAAAACTTAAATAAATAAATAAACTTTCTGTAATCGGAAGAATTAATTCTTACCTCAAACGCAATCATAACAAATCTACGCTTAAAAAGTTTATCAGGGATTAAATTCTGTGCAATGTTTCGATTAAAAATGATTTTTCATCCCTCATCGGGCAAATTACGTACCTTTGTATATGGAAAATTTGAGCTACGAAAAAGCCTTCGAAGAACTGCAATCCATTGTCTCAGAGATGGAAGGAGGAGCCATTGGCATCGACGATTTATCGGTAAAAGTAAAACGAGCTGCAGAACTGATTAAATTTTGTAAACAAAAACTCAAAGCCACAGAAATGGATGTCGATCAAATCCTTAAAGAGATGGAGACCGATGAAACGGAAAACGGTTTTTAACGCAAGCTCAAATGTCGGATAAAAAGTACCAACAAAGAGGTGTTTCCGCAGGAAAAGAAGACGTACATCGTGCCATTGCCAACATAGATAAAGGACTGTTTCCTCAGGCCTTTTGTAAAATTGTTCCGGACTATTTAACCCATGATAATGACTACTGCATCGTTATGCATGCCGACGGCGCGGGAACTAAATCATCGCTGGCTTATGCTTATTGGAGAGAAACAGGGGACTTAAGCGTTTGGAAGGGCATCGCTCAGGATGCGCTCATTATGAACATCGACGACTTATTGTGCGTGGGTGCCACAGGCCCTATATTGGTGTCTTCCACGATAGGCAGAAACAAATACCGCATACCCGGGGAGGTCATTAAAGCCCTCATAGAAGGCGCAGAGGAAATCCTTGCTCAGTTGCGAAACCACGGTATTGAAATTTATTCGAGTGGAGGAGAGACGGCCGATGTAGGAGATTTAGTCCAAACCATCATCGTTGACTCGACCGTGGTTTGTCGTATGAAACGCAGCGAAGTTATTGACAACAAAAACATCAAACCGGGTGATGTGATTGTAGGATTAGCTTCATTCGGACAAGCTTCCTATGAAGCGTTTTACAACGGCGGTATGGGCAGTAACGGATTAACTTCGGCCAGGCATGACGTTTTTAATAAGGCTGTTGCAAAAAAGTATCCGGAAACATTTGATAACAGCCTACCAGAGGAACTGATTTATTCGGGAAGTAAAAGCCTTTTGGATAGCCTCACCGACTCCCCCCGCAATGCGGGTCAATTGGTGTTATCCCCTACCCGCACCTATGCTCCCATTCTTGCTCAAGTATTGGAAAAATACCGGCATAAAATTCATGGAATGGTGCATTGTTCCGGCGGGGGTCAGACGAAAATACTCCATTTCATAAACGACCTCTCCATCGTTAAAAATGGCTTATTCGACACGCCACCTTTGTTTAAAATGATTCAAGCGGAGTCGAAAACTCCGTGGAAAGAAATGTACCAAGTCTTCAATATGGGCCACCGATTTGAAATTTACACCGATACAAAGACGGCAGAGGCGATAATTGACCTTGCCTCCAAATTTAATGTTGCGGGAAAAGTCATTGGACGCGTTGAAAAATCGAATAGAAAACAAGTTATTATTGATGGTCCTCACGGAGTGCACACATATTTCTAATTGCTTTTTTCCCGTTTTTTTTTAGGATACCGAAAGGATTTCCTATTTTTGCCGACCTATTAATCAGGTGGGATGGGTGAGTGGCTGAAACCAACAGTTTGCTAAACTGTCGTACGGGTAACCGTACCGCGGGTTCGAATCCCGCTCCCACCGCAACAACGTGGAGGTTGAGAGGGATGAGAATCCGCAGGGTTCGTGCCGTAGCGCAGCGAAGACGTCCGAAGGAAATCCCGCTCCCACCGCAACAACGTGGAGGTTGAGAGGGATGAGAATCCGCAGGGTTCGTGCCGTAGCTTCACATCGGTGAAACATAGAATACAGAATGGGTGAGGCAGATTGAATTGACATTTTGGGAATAGAGTTCGGGGCGTAGCGTAGTCCGGTCATCGCGCCTGGTTTGGGACCAGGAGGTCGCAGGTTCGAATCCTGCCGCCCCGACAAGGGGGATGAGCAGTCATCCCCCTTTTTAATTTGTAAGGTCCCGTAGCTCAGCTGGATAGAGCAACTGCCTTCTAAGCAGTAGGTCTTTGGTTCGAATCCAAACGGGATCACAAAAGGAGTCCACTTCGGTACGAAGCGGACTTTTTTGTTTTAGATGCGTTTGAAATTCATTTCAAAAAGCAGAGAAAACAAAAAAGGACGAGCTTTACGCAGTAAAGTGGACGCTATGGTTGGATTGAGCACAAACCCTGGTTCATGCGCCTCGGCGCATAATCCATCCGAATAATTCTTGCTTTGATGAGGGAAAAGTAAAAAAGGACGGGCTTTACGCAGTAAAGTGGACGCTATGGTTGGATTGAGCCCAATATCCTGGTTCATGCGCCTCGGCGCATAATCCATCCGAATAATTCTTGCTTTGATGAGGGAAAAGTAAAAAAGGACGGGCTTTACGCAGTAAAGTGGACGCTATGGTTGGATTGAGCCCAATATCCTGGTTCATGCGCACAAGCGGATAATCCCCTATCTCCTTTTAATAGAAAACAAAAAAGGACGGGCTTTACGCAGTAAAGTGGACGCTATGGTTGGATTGAGCCCAATATCCTGGTTCATGCGCACAAGCGGATAATCCCCTATCTCCTTTTAATAGAAAACAAAAAAGGACGGGCTTTACGCAGTAAAGTGGACGCTATGGTTGGATTGAGCCCAATATCCTGGTTCATGCGCACAAGCGGATAATCCGTCGCCGAAAAAGCATGCTTTGATGGCACAAAAAAGCCCATCTAAACTACGACGGACTTAATCACTTGAATAATCAAAATTTACTGCTTGATCAACTTATTTTGTTGAATGAACTGACCTTCGTTGGAATAGAAATTCAAGAAGTAGGTGCCAGGAGCCAGGGTGTTTTCAAAGTCTATTTGCAGGCGGGTTGATTCCATGGTATACTCCGCAATCAGTTTTGCATTCATGTCTATGAGCTGAAGACGAACCGGGTCTTGTTGTTCCTCGGGGCCCTCCACGATGCTGTAGTCATTAGCAGGGTTAGGATATATCTTAAAGGGCGAATTCGGCTTTTCCAACAAGACCACGCCAGGAGAAACGGCCACGATTTTATCGGGCTGTTCGAACCCATTGTGTATGTAACGCGTTCCAACAAGCCCTCCGTGAATGATGGGTTCGCCTATGGTATAGGTCATTACTTTATTATTGATAAAGTTTAATCCTGATGCAGGCTTGGCCACCCTTCCTGCAGAGGCAAAAACCATCCGCCACGAGGTGGTGTTTTGGGCGAAAGACACGCCGGTTAAAAGAAAGGCGAAAGAAAAAAGTAAAGTTTTCATAATTAGGGGATTATATTGAATTCAATAACGCTTACTTTATTTAAACAGGTTCCTCCAGAAAGGGTGGCGCCCGCAGGAAGCCATAAAGGCAACATGGTGTAGGTATGGGTATAAACCAAATTAGAATACGATGCAGGTTGTGTGCCTTGTCCAACCTTAGTGGGAACCCCTGCCACCTCTATTGCGGTCGATTCATAACAAACTGAGTTGCAACTACCTGCTGTGGACTGATATCCTGTTGCCGTAGGAACAATGTTATAAATTACGCTCTCCACCTTCCAAACCTTGCCTATGGGAACGGTTTCCTGATTGGTCACCAGTTTTACTTGGTTAAATTGCAAATTCCCTTGGGCCAAAAACCCGCCTGAAAAAACCATTAAACCAAAAAACAGGAAAGAGGCTTTCATACAACTAAGGTACAATATTAAATTCAAGAATACTAAACCAGCGGTAGGCTGAACTGTTACTGCTACTATGACCTAAAATAGTCCCTGCGGGAAGCCAAATAGCTCCAGCGTCAGAGCCTCTGTAATACGCGCCGGTAGTATTAGCATAATGACCAACATATTCAAAAGCGCTTGAATTATTAAAATAAACAAACATGTAGGACGCATAACAGCCCATACTTTCTATTTTCCACGTTTTTCCAGCAGGAACGGTCCATTGCGTTGGGTTACTAGCCGAAGCCGACAACAAGAGTACTTGATTAAATTGCAAATTGCCTTGAGCAAAACAAAAATTCAAGCACATAAAAGTGGCTACAAAAAGAATCGTTTTCATGGGATGACGTTAAATTCTACTATGGAAAAGAAATAGTGGGAAGGATAGGAGACACTGGAATTGATTAATTGAATGTAGTCACCGCTTTTCAACCATATTGGTCCTTTAACATGGCCTTGTGTTGGGGGATGACCCGTGCTTCCCAAATATGGATAAGAAGCAACGTTGTTGCATACAAAAGAAATAATGGCAGCGTATCCATTTCGCTCCGACGCGCTATGTTCAATTTTCCAAACCTTACCAGCAGGTACCGTTCCCACAACAACTGGAGAAGTGGTTAGGGTTCCGGTTAGCGTCACCACTTGATTAAATTGCAAGTTGCCTTGGGCGTTGAAAGTGCCCATTAAGAAGAAAAAGACAAGGAAGAGTAGGTTTTTCATGGTATAATGTTGAATTCAAGCACCGAAATAGAACTAACCTTCGTCCCTGCAGCAAGGGTTGTCCCTGCGGGTAACCATAATGGCAATTTAGTAGGTTGGGCCGTTACCTGTACTAAAACCGGTGTAGTGCTATTCACCGCCATGCCCACATTGCTCATCCAGAATCCCCCACCGCAACACCCGTTGAATCCAACACCGGTGGTGGCTACGTGTTCTTCGTGAACGCAAATCGAAGTGCCATTTACTAAGATGAATCGGCTGTTGGAGGCCAAAGTCGTTCCAGAAGTAGGGTAACGCTCCTCACCGGTAAGCGCACTTTCTACTTTCCATACTTTTCCCACGGGAACCGTTTCTGCGGTTGTAACCAATTTTACTTGGTTTAACTGCAAGTTGCCTTGAGCATAATGTGAAATCATGCACCAAAAAACGGCTATGCTTATTAAAGTTCTCATGGTACTACGTTGAATTCCATTACACTGATAAAACCAACATTCGTTGATGCCGCCAAGGTTGTTCCCGCGGGAAACCAAATAGGAGCATCAAATATTTTGAAATCTGAGCTAGTAGCGTATCCGTCTTGATTCCAATAACCGTCGTTTCTACCAACTTCACGGGTGAGGGTAGTTTGTAAATATACAGGCGTGCCATTCACCAAAATCACAAAATTCTTAGCCCCCCCAGCAGTAGCCTGATTCGACAAACGGTTTAAATCGTTAGCTAAAGAAACGGTAGGCAGGTAGTTTTCCAACTTCCAAATTTTTCCCATAGGAACGGTCTCTTGCGTAGAAACCAACTTTACTTGGCTGAATTGCAAATTCCCTTGCGCTTTGAAAACACCCATTAAGAATATAAAGGCAATGAAGAGTAGGGTTTTCATGGTACAATATTGTATTCTAATACACTGATAAAAGAAACGTTGTTGGAAATGGCCAAGGTTGAACCCGCAGGCAACCAAAAAGGTACTGTCGATACCCCCTCTGCGGATGCCCCAAAAGTGTTCCCTGATCCGGTTGCTCTTGCTATCGACAAATCTTGCGTAAAATTTACCGTTATACCATTGATTATTACGTCATGGGTTTGGTGAAAAGTGGTTGTACCACTGACGGACCTTTGACCCAAAACGGCTTCCACCTTCCATACTTTGCCCACCGGAACCGTTTCTACGGTTGTGACCAATTTTACCTGGTTGAATTGCAAGTTGCCTTGGGCCTGCGCAGCATAGCCAATTACTAAGGCCAATGTCGCAATGAGGATTCGTTTCATCCGCTAACTCTTAGAATCCGTCGGTCGTGTAAATAAGGGTGTTGGAAGAGGAGCTTGCGCCACCACCACCTCCAGCTGCTGCTCCAGCAATGGCCGTCCATGCGGATCCGTTGTAATAGTAGAATCCAGCGGTTTGATCTGTTTGGTAAATCAATAATCCCGTTGCAGGAGATGCAATAGCGTTTCGTTGAGCTTGCGTCATGCTTGGCAGTAAAAACCCTTTGGTCGTAGAATTTACCTCCAAAGCAGCAGAGGCATTTGGTGCTACCGTTCCAATTCCGATATTTCCACCGTTATTAAAAATATTCGAACTGTTAGTCATCCATTGCGATCCATTCCAGTACGGGGTATTTCCTGCGGCACTTCCATTGGGCAAACTTCCCGCAGGACCCTGGGGACCAGTAGCTCCTGTTGCCCCCGTGGCTCCAGTTGCACCTGTTGCACCCGCAGGACCTTGAGGACCGGTAGCACCGGTTGCACCTGCAGGACCCGTCAATCCCGTTGCACCTGTTGCACCTGCAGGGCCTTGAAGTCCCGTTGCACCTGTTGCACCCGCAGGACCTTGAGGACCGGTAGCACCGGTTGCTCCTGCAGGACCCGTCAATCCCGTTGCACCTGTTGCACCTGCAGGGCCTTGAAGTCCCGTTGCACCTGTTGCACCCGCAGGACCTGTAGCCCCCGTAAGACCTGTTGCACCTGTTGGACCCGCAGGACCTTGAGGGCCGGTAGCACCGGTTGCTCCCGCAGAACCTTGTGCACCTTGGGGGCCCACCAACGAAACGCCTGTAGGCCATGTTCCGTTGGCCTTAGGTCCGTATATCGTATTGGTTAACGTATTGATATAAAAATCACCGTCGTTTCCTTGAAGGTTACTGGGCACCACGTTCCCGTTTAAGACACCGCTACCGTTGGTTCCTGCTGGGCCTGTAGCACCCGTTAAACCAGCAGGACCCGTCAATCCTGTAGCTCCCGTTGCACCCGCAGGGCCTTGAGGACCGGTAGCACCGGTTGCTCCTGCAGGGCCCGTCAATCCCGTAGCTCCCGTTGCACCCGAAGGACCTTGAGGACCGGTAGCACCGGTTGCTCCTGCAGGACCCGTCAATCCTGTAGCTCCCGTTGCACCCGCAGGGCCTTGAGGACCAGTAGCACCGGTTGCTCCTGCAGGACCCGTCAATCCTGTAGCTCCCGTTGCACCCGCAGGGCCTTGAGGACCGGTAGCACCAACATTTCCCTGTGGTCCTATAATATTTCCCGTTAAGGCCCACGTGGTAGCATTCGTTTTGTAATATACGTCTCCCGTTTGAGTATTCAGGTAAAAATCGCCCATCGCGCCCAAGGCCGCGGCAGGAACCGTGGTTCCATAACGCCATTGGTTGAGTTGCACCCCCGCCGTTTTTGCGTAAAGGGCGTACGGCGTGCTCATTAAGCGCTGAGAACCATAGTCCACGTAGTTGGTTCCGTTGGCAAAGTCCACCGCCAAGCTTACCCAGTAATTTCCAGTAGCCCAGTTAATATTAGCAAAGGTTCCCGATAATACCGTTCCTTGGCCAATAACCATGTTGACAAGACCAAAATTGGAAGTAGCAACCGATTGACGCTCTGCATAAACCACAGTGCCGGACGACGAGTTTTGTTTGATTTGAACTCGAATGGCCACGGTGGAGTTCGTAACCAAGATTCCGGAGGTGGTGCGAATCACCGCTTGGTAATTAATGCCTTCCGGGACTTGCGCCATCAAATTCGAAGAAGCAAAAATGATAAACGCAGCAACCGTGATTTTGAAAAAGGTAGAAGGATTAAATTTCATAGGTTAAATATTAGAAAACGAAAGTAGTAAAATAGTTTTGGAATGCCCAACAAATGGTTTATGAATTAACAATAAGGTAAAAATACAATGGAATAAAACGCATCATTTATGTGCCTCCAAAGCGGCAATTTTTTTCTCAAGTAGGTTCAGTCGTTCTTCTTGCTCTTTGATGATGGAAAGCAAATAAACGGGCAAGCGATCGTAATAAACCGAATAAGGCACCAACTTATCTTTATTCAAGATTTCCTTCCCGTTTTCATCCGTCTTCGCAACACCGGTATTTCCAATCCATTGACGCTCTGGCCCGTAAATCACCAGTTCTGGCAGAGCTTCTTCAACCTCTTCAGCAATTAACCCGATTTCACGATCTCCTCCGAGTGCCGGCTTGAGGTTGTACATTACAGGGCGTAACTTAAATACCTGATCTTTGGAAAACGTCAGGTCAACGATGTTGTCTTTGACAAATTTTGTAGAGGATTGCGGTCTCAATTCTCCCCCTGAGGTACGTATCATGGTAGTACCTGTTCCGCTTGTACTGCTTCCCTGAATAAATCGTGCGTTCGACTCTATAACGCCGTTGGCCATGATGCCCCCCGTAGCAGGTGTTGTGGTTGTTCCAACCCTTAGTCCTGAGGTTAAATAGGCATGGCCATCCACGGTTAAATCATAGGTGCTGCTGCTCGTGGAACCGACCCTTAATTTGCCAGCGATGTTGGACATAGTTGTTGACCCATCGACCAAAAACCCGCCCGAACCTATATTAAGATCGAAGGAGGAAGACGGGGAAGTATTTCCAATTCCAACTTTGCCGGTACTCGTTATAACTAGGGCGTTGGTGCATTCATAAGTTCCACTGCCATCGCCTCGAATTGTGTAATTGGAATTAAAAGCCGTACCACAATTAACGCTCATTCCTCCTCCAGCAGGTCCTGTTGGTCCTTGGGGACCTTGGGGACCCTGAGGTCCTTGCGGACCAGCGGCCCCTTGAAGTCCGTTAGCTCCTGAAGGACCAACCAACGAAATACCTTGTGGCCAAGCTCCGTTGGCTTTGGGACCAAAAAGCTCGTTGGTGGCTGTATTGATGTAAAAATCTCCGTCCATTCCAATAGCCCCAACAGGGTTAACGTTTCCATTTAAAACCGAGGTTCCATTTGCCCCGCTGATTCCTTGAGGGCCCGCCGTTCCAGCAGGACCTTGAGGACCAAGTGCCCCGGGCAAACCCGAGGCGCCTACCAGCGAAACTCCTTGCGGCCAAATACCCGCTGATTTAGGGCCAAACATTTCATTTGTTAAAGTATTAATGTAGAAGTCACCGTCTACTCCTGTTGCACCGTTGGGATTCACCGTGCCGTTTAATACCGAATTGCCATTGGTTCCAGCTACTCCTTGGGGTCCTGCAGGACCACCAGCGGGACCAGAAGGGCCCACCAATGATACTCCAACAGGCCAAGTTCCATTCGCCTTTGGACCAAAAATCTCATTGGTAGTTGTATTGATGTAAAAGTCACCGTTGACACCGAGTGCATTCGAGGGAGCAACAGAACCGTTGAGCACAGCTGTTCCATTGGTCCCGGAAATTCCTTGAGGACCCGTAACACCGGTTGGACCCGCAGGACCTTGGGGACCAGTAACGCCTGCTGCGCCGGCCGGACCTTGGAGGCCGGTTGCGCCCGTAGCACCGGTAGCTCCTGTTGGCCCCGCTAGACCTTGGGGACCAGTAGCACCCGCAGGGCCTGTAGCTCCAGTAGCACCAACATTACCTTGGGGTCCTTTAATATTTCCCGTTAAGGTCCAAGTGGTAGCATTCGTTTTGTAATATACATCTCCCGTTTGAGTATTTAGATAAAAATCTCCTGTGGTTCCCAAACCTGCGGCTGGAACCGTGGTTCCATATCGCCATTGGTTGAGTTGCGCCCCCGCTGTTTTTGCGTAAAGGGCATAAGGCGCGCTCATTAAGCGCTGCGAACCATAGTCCACATAATTGGTGCCGTTGGCAAAGTCCACCGCCAAGCTCACCCAGTAATTTCCAGTAGACCAGTTAATACTAGCAAAGGTTCCCGATAATACCGTTCCTTGGCCAATAACCATGTTGACAAGACCAAAATTGGAAGTAGCAACCGATTGACGCTCTGCATAAACCACAGTGCCGGACGACGAGTTTTGTTTGATTTGAACTCGAATGGCTACCGTAGTATTGGTCACCAAGGAACCCGAAGTGGTGCGAATCACTGCTTGGTAGTTGATGCCCTCAGGGGCTTGGGCCATGAATTTCTGGGATGAAAGAACCATAAAAGCAAGAAAAATGCCTTTGAAGAATGTCGTAGTATAATTTTTCATGTTAAGTTTTTAAAAAATGTTGTTGACTAAAGTATTGAATTTTCGTCAAAGTACAGAATGTTCAATGCCTATGTGCTGAGTTCATTTAAATTTAATCTTTTGCCGAAATAATATTTTTACCTTAGCAAAAATTCAAAGATGTACTTTAGATTACTTTTGTTGTTAGCGTTTATCACGGTGGGCAAGCTTTCAGCCCGCGCCCAGAATTTACAATTCAGCCAAGCGCTTCTGTTCAACGGGACCGCTGTTCAAACCGTTCCTGCGGGTAAGGTTTGGAAAGTTGAACACCAAGCGCAATCGTATACCAGTTCAGGAAGCAGCATACACGCCTCCTTGGTCATAAATGGGTTAAATTGGTATCTGAACGGAACCAGTTCCCTTCCCTCAGGAGCAATATGGTTGCCTGCTGGCGCAACCGTTGCCGGATGGGGGCAATATACGAACTACAACATCCTAGAATTTACCATCGTACCATGAAATATATAGCGCTTTTACCCCTTCTTTTTATCGGAGTTCTAGCAATAGCGCAAGGAAATTTACAGTTCAATCAAGTCTTGCTCATTGATAACAACACCGCCACCGTTCCAGCGGGTAAGGTATGGAAAATTGAAAACATTGTATACGAGGCGGTTCCTTATTTTCAAGCAAGCATTGGAAGTGGTAGCTGTGCCCCCTGCAACGGGTCTTCGCAAATGTGGACAAGTTACACGACACAAACATGTCAAGTGCCTTCCACGAATCCCATGACCATTAATGGCATAAAAGCCAGCGCCGGGAACACGGGGTCTCCGCTCTGGTTACCCGCAGGAAGCACCTTGGCAGGAGAGACAAAAACCTGTACTCCTAACGCAGGGTCCTATGGGAATTCCTGCATCTGCCCCCCGCCCAGTGTTACTGCAAAAACGTATATTAGCGTCATTGAATTTAATATTATACCGTGAGAACGCTACTTATTTTTACCTTCATAATGAGTACAAGTTTTCTTAAAGCCCAAGGAAACTTACAATTCAACCAAGTTAAGTGGGTATTTGCCCAAGAGACGGTCCCCGTAGGAAAAGTATGGAAAATCGAAAGCATCATGTATTCTGCATCGGTTGGCTCAGTTTCGAACTCCTTGACGCAAGACGACCAGATAAAGATTGACGGATCTCCTTACACTGTTCGCTCGGCTCGGTCAGGCAATGGAGGATACAACGCCGCTTCCTATTTTGTTTGGGAGCAAAGATTTCCCATGTGGTTATACGCTGGCCAAACCTTACAAGCTTGGGTTAATGTGGGAAGAATTAATGTCATCGAATTTAATATTGTACCTTGAAACATTTTATTTCCTTTTTCTTTTTCATTGCGATTTCATCGACTTGGGCTCAAGGAAATTTGCAGTTCAACCAAGTTAAAATCATCAGCAATACCGACGCCCCTCAAACCGTTCCAGTAGGTAAGGTTTGGAAAATCGAAAGCGTCTTTGCCAATGATCAAGACGTGTATGCGGCCAGTACTTCGGCAGCTAACCAGTCATTTTTTACTGCGTGTGGGGTTCCGAGCGCTTGGTATTTCTATTACGGAAGGTATTTGGCGATTAACAATATTCCCATCAGTTTTGGGGTGCATTCGTCCGGAGAACAAATGACACAATTGCCCATTTGGGTCCCAGCAGGCTCCACCATTTGCACATGCACCAGTTCCAGTTTTTGCGCCAGAGGATACTCCGCGATTGAATTCAATATTGTTCCATGAAAAAACTTTGTGGGTTCATTTTGTTGATGAGTTCTTCCTTGGCCTTTGCCCAAGACACCACCCTGGTGAAGTCCTGTTATGGGGGAGGGAGTTTAACCGTACCGAAGGGTGTGACATGGGTTGTTGAAAAAGCGTACATCAACAGTGGAGACGGGTACAACATTATGGTAAGTAACTCGAATTTTAAAAAAATATACGGCTCAGAAGAAAAACTTCAAACGCCTTATTACATGGCCGAAATGGAATTATTGGACAAAAAAGACGGGGTGTTCTATATTTTTCACCTTCGACAGTCGAAGGAGTAACCAGATTTTTTTAAACTTGTAAAAACTAATGCTCATGAAATCCATCATTTTCACCCTTTTATTTACCACTATTTCTATTTCATTCACCGCTCAAATCGGTTTGGATATTACCGCAAAAGGACAATTTAATTCCACATGGATGTTTAACCAGAACATCTCCGATGACGGTGCCGAACAAGATTACGCTCCGGGATGGGGAAGCCACTACGGACTTGGATTAGGAATGAGGCTTGGTTTTTTCGGTATTGGGCTAGAAACCAATTTTGGAAAGCATAATGCAGCATATAGTGGGGTGATTGCCAACCAAGATTATGCTTCCACGGTGGCATTAAGCACCTTTCAGCTGCCTTTATTTTTACGATTTCAAAACAAAGGAGGAGTTTACTTCGAAATGGGGGTGCAATACAACCGCATTCGAAAAGCATTGTACACCCGTGAGAATCTTTTCCCGGTAAGCAGTGACGTTTCTGGTGATTATGCCAAAAGTTATTCCACCGCACTGATTGGTTTCGGCATCAACCGCAAAATTTTGAAAAGCGTTCCTTTAGGCTTTGTTTTTGGGGTTCGCTTACAATACGGTATCAAGGATGCCCGAGGGGTAGATGCCTACGGGCTCCCCTTGGACAATTCACTGATTTACCCGAACTATGCGAAAACGCGTGCTGCTTCTGCAGGAATCAATATTGGTTTGATGTATACCATCGATACCAAAGAAAAGGAATCTGGGTATTAATATCGATTCCGAGAGTCTAGCCACAACGTTACTGGACCATCGTTCTGCAAGGCAACCTTCATGTCTGCACCGAATTTCCCTGTTTTCAAGGGGACTTGGGCCGTTTGCTCCAATTGTACAATCGCTTGTTCATATAAGGGTACCGCAATTTCAGGAGGCGCTGCGTCAATGAAACTGGGACGGTTGCCCTTTTTAGTGGAAGCAAATAAGGTAAATTGGCTTACTAAAAGGATGGATCCTTGAACCTCAGTAACGTTTAAATTCATTTTCCCTTCCTCGTCCGAAAAGATGCGCAATCCCGCAATTTTTTTAGATAAATACTCGATGTCGTCTCCCGTATCATGGCTGGAAATCCCCAAAAACACCAACAACCCCCTTCCAATGGAGGCAATTGTTTCTCCTTCTACGGTCACAGCAGCCTCGTTAACCCGTTGTATCAATGCCCTCATGCGTGCTTGTTTCTTCGGTAGGGATCGTCGTCGTTCTCGGCGAGCATGGAAACATAGTGATCATAACGCTGCCGATGGATTTCTCCTGAATGTACTGCTGCAGTTACTGCACAACCCGGCTCCTTTAAGTGCATGCAATTATTGAACTTGCAAGCGGACATTCTTACGCGGAATTCCGGAAAATAGTGCGACAAATGCTCCTTTTCTAAATCAATTAAACCAAAAGAGCGAATACCGGGCGTATCAATCACGTAGGCGCCAAATTCCAACTTGTGCATTTCCGCAAACGTGGTGGTATGTTTGCCTTGACGATGTACTGCGGAAATTTCCCCCGTTCGAAGGTTAAGGGTTGGATCTAAACCATTGACCAAGGAACTTTTTCCCACACCGCTGTTGCCTCCTAACATCACTTGCCGTCCCTTCATGTGGTTGCGCAAAAAAGCTAAATTGCCTGGGTTGTTCGCCTGAATCGCAAAACACGGATACCCTAACGATTCATACAGCGTTTTCCATTCTTGAAAACGCTTATGGTCTTTTTCACGGTACAAATCCGTTTTATTAAATAGCAATACCGAAGGAATTCTAAACGATTCAGCCGCCACTAAAAACCGATCAATGAACAAAGGGTGGGTTTCCGGTAAACGCAAGGTAACTATCAAGTAAAAAGTGTCAATGTTCGCCGCCAATAACTGCATTTCCTTGCTTAAATTGGTGGCTTTCCGGGAAATATAATTGATCCTGGGTACAATGTCCTCAATAGCAAAATTGCCTTCGTCGTCCTTTTCGGAACTCAACACCACGCGATCTCCTGCCGCAATAGGATTCGTTAATTTCTTTTCCAACTGTCGAAGCCTTCCTCGTAAACGAGCCCCATGCACTTCACCGTCCAAGGTCTCAATCATGTACCAACTTCCGGTGGATTTTAATACCCTTGCTTCCAACAATTTACTTTATTATATGGTTTTGAGGAAAATCATAGGGCAGCTCACACCCGCTATCCTGTTGCTTCATGCAAACCTTACGTTGTGCCTTTCCAAGGTAACGGGCAACGCATCGTGTTTGCGAAGAAGAGGCATCTAAAACAAAGGCTTCATAGCGTTTTTTGCCCAAACTTCGGATCAGGATAAACCGATTCGACCCAGCTCCATCCGCTGGGAGGTTCAATGCTTGACGAATTCGCTGATGCAGGGTCTCTTCTTGGTCCACTTGAGCATAAAACGTTCCCAACCATTCAGCACCATACGATGTTACCATGATGCGCTCTACGCTGTCGTTAGCTGCAGCAATGGCGGTTAACCCGAGGGTTTCTGCCACATCATTTCCCGCATAGGATATGTTCAATCCCCATCGAAAACCAACTTCTTTAATGGCATTGTTGCGTTCAAAACCAAAAGGGCGACCGGTTAAATAATAGCTTGCCTGTGCACTCGCATTCAGTACAATGCACAAAACGAAGCCAAGCCAAATAGCTCGCATCAGTATTTCAGAATTTTGGTGATGTGCTGACCTGATAGGTGTCCAAAACGTAAGTAGTAAACCCCGGAAGCCATCGCGGCAGCAGGAATAGTCGCTTGGAACAGCCCTTCGGCACCTTGTTCCCAAACGGTTTTACCCGCGGCATCCAATAATTTTAAGGTTAACACTTGGCCCGTCCAGGTAACCTGAAAATCTTGGGTACTGGGATTCGGCTGTACTGAAAAATCGAGGGAAGCTTCGTCCAATCCGGATTGATCAACGAAAAAACAATCCGAAGTGTCTTGGCAGCCTTCTAGGGTAACAACTACGGCAAAGTTACCCGTAGGTTCGGAAGTGGTGAAGCTCTGATTGATGGCTCCCGGTACTGGCAAATTGGTCGCACAATCAATCCACTGATACGTAGCCCCGTTTTGTTGTGAACTCAAGGTAATACCGTTGACGCTTACCGTATTTAATGGGGCAGGAAGCACCTGAAGTGATTGGCTAACAGAAGTTGCACAAACCCCAAGGGAAGGGCTAAAGGTATAACTCGTTGTTCCCGGAGATTGACTGCTTACTTGAGGAGACCAAGTACCCGACACCCCGTTAACTGAGGTTGTCGGCAAGGTAATCGCAGCGAATTGGCAAATGGGATTCCATGCATCAAACGTTGGAGTTGTGGATGGCTGAACCGTTACTTGTATGGGAGTAGTCGTTGCGCATGCCGTTGCCACAGGAACAAAGTTGTACGTGGTTGTTCCAACATTTGCCAGGTTGAATGCTGGATTCCACGTTCCATTAATGCCGTTGCTTGAGGTGGTAGGTAAGGCAAAAGAGGAGTCGTTTTGACAAACGGATGAAAGCCCATTGAACGTTGGTACATCTTGACCGCTGCACGTAATGGTGAAGTTGTTGTTTGAAATATCAAAAAACGTTCCCGCAGAAGACATGACCATAACACGCGCGGTATTGGTGGTAAAGTTGGGGCACACAACAGTTTCAGAACCATCGTTGGCAGTGGAAGAAGACAGGACGTAGGGATAACTTTGTCCTCCGTTCACCGATAGTAAAATGCGAACGTCGGAACAAGAAATGGGAGCCACATCGGTATTGGCCACCGACCAGGTTACGGTTTGACTGCTTCCTCCGGGCCAGGTGATCCCGGCTGCGCTTGGATAGGTCACCACAAAAGGTCCTGCCGATGCATTGATGGTTACAGTAAGGTCTGTATAGTCGTTGCACGACCCAACGGCGTGATTGTCTCTTACGGAAAGTCGAAAATCCATCACCCTTGCAACAGACGGTAAAACTTCCCAAGTGTACGGGCCGTTGGAAGCTAAAGAGGATAATCTTGGAAAATAACGGTTGGAATCCAACGAAGGGTCAAAACTGCGGAAATTAGGGCCGCCAACAGCCGTTGCAACCGGAGGTTGGGTGGAAGCCTCGTTGTCCATCTGTTCCCATAAAAAAGTCAGGACATCACCCTCTGGATCTGTTGCATGACCTGTCAAAACGAAAGGGGTTGACTTTGGAACTACGATGTTTCCGCTGGTCGAAGTAATGGTTGGCGCTGAATTATTTAACGCAGTAATTACCTCACATTGGTGACCGTTGCTCAAAATTTCATTGCTGATTTCTTGCAGGTTATAACCGTGAAAATAATCATCGCTGTTATTCTGTACATTGGGAGAGCAGATGCCTGCATATCCCATGATAGTGCTCGCACTTCCCGGCTCTCTGCGTGCAGCAGATACGCTGTTGCAGTTGTTATTTTGCGTATGGTTTCCACCAAATTGGTGGCCCATTTCGTGGGCAACGTAATCAATATCAAAGGGATCACCAATTGGAGCTCCGCTTCCCGTTACACCTCTCGCTTTCTGCCCTCCTGAGCAAACCACTCCAAGCCCTGCAAGACCGCCGCTGTTGGTGCCAAAGACATGGCCAATGTCGTAATTGGCGCTACCAATCACATTATCCGTATTCGATTGATTTTGATTAATCATGGAACCGGTATTTCCATTGGTAAAGGGATCGGTAGAGGCATTGGTGTAGATAATGGAATTGTTGTTGGGAATGATCACCATGGTAATGGCAATGTCTTTTTCATAGACGCCGTTTACGCGGTTCATGGTTACCACCTGAGCTGCGGCAGCCTGGGCCACCGTTCCCCCATGGAACGTCGTATATTCGGCAGTTGCTGATAAGGCCAATCGATAGGTTCGAAGTTCGCAAGTGCCGAACATGGTTTTAACCGTCGGATCGGGTTTCATTTCGAAAGCTTCTTGCACGTCACAAAGCACTTGCTTGTCGGTCATAAATTCCTTTTTTCGATACACCACATAATGCGTTGCGTCGCCGTCAAACAAGGGATCGATGAACACGGTGCTATGTCCCGGTATAAAAATCATGGCATGCAAACCGGAGGGCGTGATATCCCATTTTCCGTAGGCTCCTGAGCCGTCAGTGGGATACGCGTCGAAGGTCATGATTTCTGGAAACTTCGCATTGTACTCCGGGTGCATGGTTTGATTTCTTTTAACCGTAAACGTATGCAAACTTCCGTCGGGATAGGGTAATTGTATTTCAGCAACGAACCCGTTTTGTTGGCCTTCTCGGTAAGTAATTCCTTGAAAAGCACCGATCAAATGTTCCGTATTAAGCGAAAAATATCCGGCGTTGTTAGCGTGAATTCGAGGTATTTGAATGCTTGGTACGCTTGCTTCCGCAAGCTCTTTCCAGGGAAGGGCAATATTCTTCGAACTCTGGGCATATAGAGCACTGAAAAACAAAGAAAATGCAGCTATTAAAACGCAGATAATTTTCATGTTTTTTTTCGTAAAATTACGAAAGCTAAGCAATCTAACGAAGGGAATTCTCTACATTTGACTTTAAATTTACACCGATCATGAAAACAGCAATATTGAGCATCTTGCTACTTCTTATTGCCTTTTTAAGCCAAGCACAATCGTTGAAAGACTTCAAGAAAAAAACCGAAACGAACGCCAAAGAGCGAACGCAAATGTTGGATTTGCTGCGCACCGACATCAAAAATTCACTGGAACAAGACGTCGTATTTGTGGTGGACCATTTTAAGGTCTTTGAAAAACACGGATTTATTTGGGGAGGACGCTGGAAACACTGCGACACCATGCATTTTGAATACCGCCCAGAATTTTTTGTCCCATGAAAAAATACGGTCTCTTGGGGAAATCCCTTCAACACAGTTTTTCTCCTGCTTTTTTCAAAGATTATTTTCAATCCAATTCCATCGATGCCGAATATCAACTCCTTGAATTAGCCTCTATAGAAGAAGCCCGCCCTTTCTTGGATGGAAGCTTCCAAGGGCTGAATGTTACTGTTCCTTATAAGGAAAGCATCCTTGCCTATTTGGAGGAGCTCACTCACGAAGCACAAGCGATTGGCGCCGTTAATACCATTGCCTTCCGCGGGGGCAAGACCCTGGGTCACAATACCGATGCCTACGGATTTCAGCGGTCCATCAAACCTTTTTTAACCTTCGAACACGAACGCGCGCTACTATTGGGAACAGGAGGAAGCTCCAAGGCTGTAGCCCATGTTTTAAAAACCCTTGGAATTCAAGTTAATTATGTGAGTAGGGAAACCAAAGGGCCGAACATTTTTTCCTACGACGCCGTCAATGAGGCGATGCTGTCCGCTTGTAAACTGATCGTTAATTGCACGCCGGTGGGTATGTATCCACTCTCAGCGGCCTGTCCACTCAAGGACCTCAAGGGGGTAGGTGAACGCCACTTGGTGGTGGATTTAATCTACCATCCCGAAGAAACTTGCTTGCTACACCATGCGAGGGAGCAAGGTGCTGCGGTATTAAACGGACTTCCCATGCTTCATGCTCAAGCGCTCAAGAGTTGGGAGTTTTGGAATCAGTTTGATTGATCCCGTTTGCGCACCATGGTTAATATCGTGGCCAACGCCACGGTTTCTCCCGTTTCATCGTACACATCCACCAAGAATTTTACAATTCCTTTCGCAATGTCGTCCTCGCTGCGTTTTTCTTGATCGATTTTTTCTTTCACGGTAAAACGTACCCCAAGCGTCGCACCTGGGTAAACCGGTTTGGTAAACCGCGCCTCATCCAATCCGTAGTTCAATAATACCGGCCCTTTTTGAGGATCCACGAACAAGCCTGCGGCCTTTGAAAGCACAAAATATCCGTGCGCTACGCGACGTTCGAAAATGGTTCCTTCCAAGGAGGTGGCGTCCATGTGCGCGTAAAAATTATCGCCGGAAACGTTGGCGAAATTCACAATGTCGGCATCGGTAACGGTATGCTTGTGGGTGAATACCGTTTCCCCGATCACCAATTCCTCGAAGTGTTTTCTAAACACATGCGGGTTCGCTTCGGGCATATCCGCCCCCACTTGAAACTGTTGGGTGATTTTGGTAATGGTGGAAGGATGTCCTTGAATGGCGGTGCGCTGCATGTAGTGCAAAACGCCTCGTTTACCGCCCATTTCTTCACCGCCTCCCGCTCGTCCCGGGCCACCATGGGTAAGCAAAGGCATGGGCGAACCATGGCCCGTACTCTCCTTAGCACAGCGTTCGTTGAGCACCAAAACCCGTCCGTGCATGCTGCCAGCGCCCAACACATAATCCAAGGCTTCCGAATCGTCGGGGGTAACGATGGACGACACCAAGGAACCCTTGCCCATGCGGGCTAAGGTAATTGCTTCGCCCATCGATTGATAGGGCATGAGGGTTGACACCGGACCGAAACACTCCACGTCGTGGACCTCAGTTTGAACTAAGGGATGGTTGTTACGGAACAATACCGGCGAAAAGAAGGCACCACGCCTGGCATCGGCTCCTTGAACCGAAACCTCCTCCAGCGAACCGAATACGATCGATTGGGATTTGGCTAAAAGTTGTGCGTTTTCCCGTACGCTTTCCACTTGTAATTTTGTCGCCAAAGCTCCCATCCGCACCCCTTCCACCGAAGGATCACCAACGGTTGTGGAAGCCAAACGTTTGGTGAGTGCCAACTGCACCTCATCGATGAGAACCTCCGGAACTAAAATCCTACGCACTGCCGTACATTTTTGTCCGGCTTTCACGGTAATTTCCTTACTTACTTCTTTGATGAACAGGTCAAATTCCGCCGTTCCGGGGACCGCTTTTTCCCCAAGTATACAAGCATTCAGCGAGTCTGCCTCCAAATTAAAGGAAACGCTGCGCTCGGTAATCTGAGGTAGTGCTTTTAGGATTTTACCTGTTTTGGCCGAGCCGGTAAAAGTTACCACGTCTTCCGTTTGGACGTCGTCCAAGATACCTCTTCCCAATCCAACAATCAATTGCAAAGATCCTTCGGGAAGTATTTTGGAAGCGACGATGTCGCGGACCACCACTTCGGTCAAGAAGCTGGTATGTTCGGAGGGTTTTACCACAGCGGGCACCCCGGCCATTAAATTGACTGCCATTTTCTCCAGCATGCCCCAGATGGGAAAATTAAAGGCGTTGATATGAACCGCCACACCTTGTTTTGGAAGCATGATGTGATGCCCGATAAAGGTTCCGTTTTTTGATAGGGGGGCGGCAACGCCGTCCACGTAATATGGTAAATCCGGAAACTGACGGCGGAGCGAAGCGTTGGCGAAGAGGTTACCTATGCCTCCTTCAATATCGATCCAAGAATCGATGCGCGTGGCACCGGTCATGGCACTGACCGCATAATAGCGTTCTTTGCGCTCCAATAAATGCAGCGCAAGTGCTTTGAGCATCCGTCCTCGCTCTTGAAAGGTCATTTTTCGCAAAGGATTCCCACCCATCGCTCGTCCATAGTTCAACACTTCCGAAAAATCAATGCCTGCGCTGGAAACTTCGCCAATTTTTTCTCCGGTAATGGCGTGAAATTGTTCGGTTTCTACCCCTTCACCGCTCACCCATTGTCCGAGAATGTAGTTCTGATATGTTTGCATTTGGTTTAGTTTTTCGTAGGTAAATTTAACGAAAGAAACCGCTTAAGCCTCTCCTTTCAACATCGCAAGTTTCTCGTAAGCATCTTTAATATGGGCGATGGGTTCCATGTGCAGGCGAAGTCGGTCGTCTTTTTGCACCAGGCGGTATCCGTTGCCAAGGGCGTTGATGCGGCGAAGGATTTCCGTGAAAAGTTCGGTTTCATAAAACGGGGACTGAGGGTTGGAAATGAAAGACCCCACCAATTTGCCCGACTTGACCACCACGCGTTCCATGCCCAATGCTTGCGCTAACCACCTCAATTGAAAGGAAAACAACAGCTCCTTACCCGCCTTAGGCAGCGGACCAAAACGGTCGATGAGTTCTTTGCGGAAAATTTCCAATTCCTCTTCGGTTTTTAGGTTGTCCATGGCTTGGTAGAGGCTCAAGCGTTCCGAAACGTTGTTTACGTAGGTGTCGGGCAAACGCACCTCAAAATCGGACTCAAAAACGCATTCGTTCACAAAGGCTTGAAAACTGTCCGTAGTACGTTCATCAAACAGCTCTTTGAATTCGGATTCGCGCAATTCTTGCAAGGCTTCGTTGAGGATTTTTTGGTACATCTCAAAACCAATTTCGGAGATGAAGCCGCTTTGTTCTCCTCCCAGCATGTTTCCGGCCCCTCGAATGTCCAAGTCTTTCATGGCGATGTTGAAGCCGCTTCCCAGATCCGAAAACTGCACCAGCGCCTCGAGGCGTTTACGTGCCTCAGAATTCAATACGCTGAACCGCGGCGCGATAAGGTAACAAAATCCTTTCTTATTACTTCTTCCCACCCTACCTCGCAACTGATGTAAATCGCTTAAACCAAAGGAGTGAGCTTCGTTGATAATGATGGTGTTGGCATTGGAAATGTCGATGCCCGATTCGATGATGGTGGTCGCGAGCAAAACATCGTAATTTCCCTCCATAAAATCCAGCATCACTTTTTCCAACGTTTCGCCGTCCATTTGACCGTGGCCAATGCCCACCCTAAGTCCTGGACATAAACGCTGTAATAAACTTGAAATCTCGGCCAAATTCGATACCCGATTGTTGACAAAAAACACTTGCCCTCCACGGCTTACCTCGTAAGAAATAGCATCGCGGATGATCTCTTCGTCAAAGGAAATAATTTCCGTTAAGACAGGTTGGCGGTTAGCGGGAGGCGTATTGATGATGCTCAAATCCCGAGCCCCCATCAGCGAAAATTGCAAGGTTCTCGGAATTGGCGTAGCCGTTAGGGTAAGGGTATCAACCGTTGCTCGAAGGGTCTTCAACTTGTCCTTCACCGCTACACCAAACTTCTGTTCCTCGTCGACGATCATAAGACCGAGGTCTTTGAACTTGACTTTACCCGAAACCATCGCATGGGTTCCTATTAAAATATCAATTTTCCCTTGCTTCAATTTTTCGAGGGTATCTGTTATGGCCTTTGCCGACCTGAACCGATTGATAAAATCGACCGTACAGGGAAAATCGTTCAGCCGTTCTCTAAAAGTCCGAAAATGCTGCATCGATAAAATAGTGGTTGGCACCAAAACAGCCACTTGCTTACCGTCGCAGACGGCTTTAAATGCTGCACGAATAGCCACCTCGGTTTTCCCAAATCCCACGTCACCACAAACCAATCGGTCCATAGGTAAAGAAGACTCCATGTCTTTTTTCACTTCTTGGGTGGCTTTGTATTGGTCTTGGGTATCCTCGTACATGAAAGAGGCTTCTAATTCGTTCTGCAAGTAGGAGTCGGGAGAAAAGGAAAATCCAGATTGCGATTTTCGCTTGGCATATAACTGAATGAGGTCGTAGGCCAATTCTTTGATTTTCTTTTTTGTTTTGTTCTTCAAGGTTGTCCACGCTTGAGTCCCCAGTTTGTTTACTTTCGGAATGGTTCCTTCCTTTCCCGTAAACTTCGAAATGCGATGGAGAGCGTGAATTCCAACATAAAGTACATCACCGTCCTGATAGACCAGGCGTACTGCCTCTTGCGGCCTTCCGTTAACATCAATGGTTTCAAGTCCCGAAAAAACCCCCACTCCGTGGTCAATATGGGTGACGTAATCGCCTTTCTGCAAATTATACAGCTCTTTTAACGTTAATGCTTGACTGGCTTGACGGAAGCCTTCTTTTAATTGAAAACGGTGATAACGCTCAAACACCTGATGGTCGGTATAACAAAGTAATTTCAACGATGGTACAATAAAGCCTTCATGGAGGGCAAAATAGTTTCGGATAAGAGGGATTTCTCCTCCTGTATCCTCAAAAATCTGCTCTAAGCGCTCAAGCTGGCGCGGTTGATTCGAAAAAAAATGGAGCGCATAACCGAGCGTTCGATAATTTTCGAGATCTGCCCTCAACAAGTCAAAATTCTTGTTAAAAACCGGCTGGGGAGTGCAATGAAAATCGATGGTGGAACGGGTGTAAAGTTTTGACCCCTGACCCCAAAGAATCTTGGATCGCTGTTCCAATGCTTTTTGCACTTGTTCTTTATTAAAAAAAAGCATTTCAGGAGGAGCCGTGGAATTAGCCGCTTTTAATTTTTGATAAATACTTTGGGTCTTATCAAACATTTTTTGTAAGGTGTCTTCCAAAACATCTTGGTGGTTTACCCAACATAATGCCTTAGGTCCGAGGTAAGAGAATACATCCGATACCTCTTGCAACAATTGGCTGGATTGAACATTCGGAATGATTTGAAAGAAGGTGTAATTCGCCTGCGACAGCTGTGTGGAAGCATCAAAACTTCGAATGGATTCCACCTCATCCCCAAAAAACTCCACACGAAAAGGCTGTTCAGAAGAGAACGAGAACACGTCTAAAATACCCCCTCGAATGGCAAAATGCCCTGGCTGATATACAAAATCCTCTCGTTCAAAACCGTACTCCAACAATAATTCGTTTAACGAATCCAACGAATATTCTTTTCCAACCTGAATTTTCACAGTGTGATTCGCCAACTTTTTTTGCGTGGGTACTTTTTCAAATAAGGCTTCAGGATAAGTAACCACAAGGGCTGTTTTTTCGGAATTCATCCGCGCTAATACCTCGGCGCGGTAAACAACATTAGCATTATCCGTTTCATTAAATTGATAAGGTGTTCTCATGGTGGCCGGAAAAAACAGGGCCTTATTTTGGTCTCCGCACAAACCTTGAAGATCGTTTAAAAAATAAACAGCCGACTCTTTGTCGTCCAAGATAAATAGATGTTTTCCTCCGTATATTTCCGTTATCGCCAGAGCGAACAAAGCAACCGAAGAACCATGCAATCCTTGCCAACAGATCGCTTTTTCCCCGTTACGCAGTTGATGGAGCGTTGATGCAATTTCAGCCGACTGTTTCGCGAACGATAGCGCGGAAGCTTGTACCATGCGGAATGCAAAGGTAAAGAAACCCGAGTAAGGAGCTTGTAATTAATCTAAAAAAGCCATGGCTTTTTCGACCATATGTTTTGATCCAACGAAATAGGGAACGCGCTGATGAAGGTGAGTTGGGATTACATCCAAAATTCGCTGTCGGCCTGTAGTTGCCAAGCCCCCCGCCTGTTCGGCAATAAACGCCAATGGATTGCACTCGTATAAAAGGCGTAAACGGCCTTCTGGAGCACTGGAAACCACAGGGTAAATGTAAATGCCTCCCTTGATAAGGTTTCTGTGGAAGTCAGCAACCAAGGAGCCAATATATCTTCCCGAGTAAGGCATGCCTGTTTGGTTCTCCCGACTTTGGCAATACTTTATGTAACGAACCAAGCCTTCCTCACACTCCAAAATATTCCCTTCGTTCATAGCGTAGAAACGTCCGTTTTCGGGCATTTGCATGGCGTGGTGGGATAAACAAAATTGACCGGTTGCTGGGTTTAATGTGAACCCGTGCACCCCTTTCCCTACAGAAAAAACCAACATAGTGGAAGACCCGTAAAGAACATAACCGGCCATAACTTGTTCTGTGCCCGGTTGAAGCATATCCTTCAACGTCGGTAGGCTTCCTTTGGCTGAAACCCTTCGGTACACGGAGAAGATGGTGCCAATAGAAACGTTGACATCGATGTTGCTCGAACCATCCAGTGGATCAAACATGACAACAAAATCGCCGTTTCTTGAAACCTCATTATCAAAGGCCACAAATTCATCGTTTTCCTCTGAGGCAATGCCACAAACAATGCCACATCCTAAAAACGTTTGAATGAAAGTCCGGTCGGCAAGCACATCGAGTTTTTGTTGAACTTCTCCTTGAACATTGACACGCCCCTCTTGACCTAAGATGTGGTTGTGTAAGCCGGCACCGCGAATTTGTTGACTAAGCTCCGTGGAAGCCGTGGTAATAGCTTCTAAAATAATGGCTAAATGCTCGCAGGAAGTAAATTCCCTCATAGTTACCTAAACCAATTTCCGTAGACCTCCTGCGTTTGCACAGGATTCAGGATCAATACAGGAATCAACGCATCGTTGGTAATAATTTGTTGTTCATATTTCGCATTGAAAACATCCAGAATGCTGTTGCGATTCAAGTTCATAATGGCAATTAAATCGGCATCGATGCTTCGAGCATGACGAATTACCTCATGATGAAAATCCTTACTCGGAATAATTTCAGCATCTATTTCAATGTTGCGTTCGCTAAAATACCGCGTACAAAAAGCGACGTGATCGTTCAACTCCTCCTTTAGATCATCATCGATTTCTGAGGGTGTTACAATATGAACCTTGGAATTGAAATAGCTTGCTAATTTTGCCACGGTAGATACCTTTTGAAGGGTTTCGCTGTGTAAGTCAAGAGGAACGACAATGGAGTTAAACCCTCCCTCTTTAACCCGTTTTTCCTGTACAATGACAAAAGGGATTTGAGAATTCGTAACAACGCGTAAAGCATGACTCCCAACCACGTTTTGCCAACCTTGAGCGCCGTGAGTTCCCATAAAAATTAATTCTGCCTGATGCTCTTCTGCAAAAAGGGAGATGTCTTTAAAGATATTGCCCACCTTAACATTGTTGGTTAGGGTAACCCCCTCTTTTGCAAATCTTGCAATCACATCATCGATTTTGTTAACGGCATCATCGATTTTATCCGTATCGTCTACCACGTGTAAAATATGTATCGTGGTATGGGATTTTGTAGAGGTTTCGATTGCGTGCATAAGGGCAATGTCTGCCACCGGGGTAAAGTCGTGTGGAACAATGAACGATTTGTGTTTCATATAATGGATAAATTTCAAAACAAAGTTACGGGAAACTTCCTAAATTTAAGCATGGTAAGGCATATAATTTCAACGATTTTAACGGGCTTTCATTAAAATGCATGAGGCATGAAGATTGTAGGAAGATTGATTAAAAAAACAACTGAACTGGGATACCGTAGAATCAATCGCAAGATGCTGGGGTACCAACACCAAGAAATTGTTTTAAAAAATTTAATCTTAAAGGCTAAAATCACGGAAATCGGGCTGTTTCACGGTTTCGCGAGTCTATTGAAAAACAAAGATGTTGTAGCGGCCTTTCAAGCGCAAGTTCCTATCAGCGATTATGAAACGTTCCATGATTTATGGTTGAAATATACCATCAATGGTAGACAGGATTGCACATGGCCAGGGAAAATTAGGCATTTCGCCCTTTCTTCGGGGACTACGGGAAGTCCCAGTAAACGAATACCCGTAAGCATGGAAATGATTCGTTCTTTTCAACGCAGCAGCATACGACAGTATGCCATTTTACATGCCCTGGATCTGGACGAATATTTTTTTGGGGCTTCAGGTTTAGCAGTAGGAGGATCCAGTAAATTGAAAAAAATTGGTGCCCGTTATGAAGGCGACCTTAGCGGAATTCTGAAAAAACACACCTCATTTCTCGTCAAACCCATCACCAAACCCAACAATAAAATTTCGCAAATATCGGATTGGAATGATAAATTGAACGCCATGGTAGAGCATGCACCAAAATGGAACATCGGCATCATTGCCGGGATTCCCAGTTGGTGTCTTATGCTCATGGAGCGAATTGTGGAAAAATATCACGTGCATTCCATTCATGATATTTGGCCGAATTTACGCGTCTATGCGCATGGCGGCGTGTACATGGACCCCTACGTCGATCGATTAAAGAACATCAGCTCCAAACCCATTTTCCTGCTGGATACGTATTTGGCCAGCGAAGGGTACTTTGCTTTTCAAACCAGTCCTGAAGACGTGGGCATGAAGCTCTTACTTAACAACGGTATTTTTTTCGAATTTATCCCCTTCGATTCGCGCTATTTTAGTGAAGAAGGGGAATTAATCTCAGATAAAAAAGCCCTAAATCTTAGCGAGGTTAAAGAGGGCATAGACTATGCCTTGGTTATTTCTACCAACGCAGGACTCTGGCGCTACCTCATTGGCGATTTAGTTCGTTTTGTTGACACGCGTGAACATAAATTGATCATTTCTGGAAGGATCAAACAGTTCTTAAGCCTGTGCGGAGAGCATCTATCCTTGGATAACATCAATCAGGGAATTCGTATGCTCAACGCGCATAAAGCTTTAGTAGGCCCTGAATTTACCATTACGGTTAACAAAATACAGCATTACCACCATTGGTATTTTGAACTGCTTGTTCCGGGGTTAGACCCTCAACAAATCATTCAACAGCTTGACGCATGCTTGTGCGAGGTCAACGATGACTATGCCTCGGCAAGAAAATACAACTTACAACAACCGAAAATTACTGTTGTCCCTACCGGCAGTTTTCACGCGTTTATGGAATCGTTCGCAAAATTTGGTTCTCAAACCAAAATGCCCCGAGTGCTCAATGAAAAACAACATGGTCAATGGCAAGATTTCCTGGCTAATGCTTAACCAAACCGTCGCGAATTGAACATAGACTGCTTCGTAAACGCGTAGGAAAACGTGAACTCTAAAGAACTTCGGTAAGCCCGTGACATGCGCCCCAGCTCGACATCGTAATTAAACCCCAATTGCACCCCGCCAAAATCCAACAAGACGGTTGGTGACAGTGTTCCAGTAGAACTTCCGTAACAGCCTAGGCTTATGAAAGCGTCATTTTTCAATCGAGTGACTTCTGCGGTTCGCTTCAATTTTGTTTTAAGAAATGCGCCATAACGGCCCATGTAATGCTTTCCTTGAAACATCTGCAACATTTTGAGTTCGATGGAGTAAAGCCGATTCAGTGTAAGTTCTGACTCAACATGGCCCCCTGCTTTTGCGTACAAGCGGTCCAATGTAATATCATTATAACGAAGTTTTGGACGATTGAGATGCTGCATAAAAACCCCAATGTTCAAGGCGTTCATTCTCCCGCTTCCAACCCGACTTTCTTTATCGATGAGGGTGAAAGAAAGTCCTACCGACGCATCGAGATAACTATACTTTGCGGCTTGCGTCGGCTCATTAACAGGAATAGAAGGGTCAAAGGCAGTGCCGTTCCATTGAGAATACCATTGCAATTGCGAAAAATTACCGGATCTATTCGTGTAGGAAAGCTGAATTCCGGCTGAAATACGGGTTTTAGGAGAAGTGACTAAATGGCCGCTCAATGTGCTTCCCAAAGCACTCGTACCAAAACGGGCATCGCCTCCTACGTCGCGAATAAAATGCATGCCTGCACTTAGGTACGATCGGTCGTCAAATTTGTTTTTTCCAAAGGTGAGCTCAGCGCTGCCAAGGGTGGACGCAAAAGAAGTTCCGGATCCGACCCATTGGTTTTTGTGCTGTGTCGAGAATCGCTCAAATCCATCAAAGTTACCCGATGATGAGGGATTTATGAGCAACAAACACTTGTCGTACTGCGTGAAGAATAAATCTTGCGAAAAGAAAGAATGAGTAAGCAGGATTAACCCAAATGGAAATAATCGCTTCATAGAGTTAGCGAATAAGGGTAATGTTGCCAGAAAACACTTTTTTCTCCCCGTTCAAGTACACCACATCCGCCATAAAAGCATATACCCCACTGTTGCACGGTAACCCTGCATAGGTTCCATCCCACTTAAAATTTTTGAGAGAAGATTGAAACATCGTATTCCCCCAACGGTCGAAAATATAAAAAACAAATTCTTGAATGTCCTTTCCAACGATGATTGAATAGTTTTCATTGAGGTTATCACCGACACCATCCGGTGAGAATGCCGATGGAAAATGAATTCCATTTGAACAATCGGGTGAACTGTCATCGGGATCGCAAGGATCAAAGGGACTGCTTCCTATGGCAACTTCTTGACCGTCTGAATAACCATCCCCGTCGGTATCCGGGTTATTTGGATCGGTTCCCAGTATTCCTTCTTGCGCATCGGTGAGTCCGTCTCCGTCTGTGTCAATCTGACAGCCTGGAAGGGTGTCGTCAGGGTCGCACGGGTTCAGCGGGTCCGAACCATTAGCTACCTCCGATCCATCGTTGATGCCGTCTCCGTCGGTGTCAGGGTTGTTGGGATTGGTACCCGCGGCAGTTTCTTGACTGTTCGTTAATCCATCTCCGTCTTGGTCACAAGGACCTGCATTTGGATTTGGAATGCATGGATCTCCATTGTCGATGTCCAATTCATCGGTAAGTCCATCCCCATCCGTATCAACCACGGACGATTCTAAGGCGTCGATGATTCCATCCCCGTCGGTATCCGTAGGCGCTGCAGGATTGCCGATTTCCACGCAATCGTTTTCACCGTCTCCGTCCGTATCGGGATTGTTTGGATCTGTTCCTGCGCTTACCTCATCAACGTTTAAACAGCCGTCGTTATCAAGGTCTGGGATATCGAGTACAAAAACCGCAACGATCGTATCCGGGCCCACGATATTCACATAGTTATCCGCTACAGAGTTTGCCAATCCTGTTGATGCATTGGAAACTGCCCAATGGCTAAAAACATATCCGGGTGCGGGGTTGGCGTCAATTAGGGTTTGTATGCCTCCAAAATAAGAAGTGGACCAAGGATATTGAGGCGGGACTATGGAATTTACTTGAAGGGTGCCCCCTACCGCCGGACTCACATCGAACGTAACGGGGAAAGGACCTGTCAGTTGATAGCAATCAATAAGCCCTTGCTCAAGGGCAACACAGCGCTGATTGATGAAATTTCTAAGCTGGGTGACACGGTTTTGCCAACCGTTGTAGGTGCCTCCCCAACGAGCACATTGTGCGGTCATTTCGGGAGCGATTTCATTCACCATACTGTCGAGTAAGGCGATCATGCTAGCGCAACTGAAGGAGGTGTTGATTAAATCCGCATAGCGGGTAATGTAGTATTGCTCCACCACAGGACATTCAGCAATCATTTTGTCGAGGATGTTGGTGTGTCCTTGGCCCCCCGGATTGGGTAAATTTTCCGCATTGCAGGGATCGGCGTTTGCTGAAGGGTCGGGTATCCCGGTGTAGTTGATATAATGCCCAAAGGTCGCATCCATGTCCCAAAGGGCGTAACGCCATTTTCGCTTGTCCTCCGCAGTATCTAAACCCCTCCACCAAGCGGTATTCCAGTTGAGCCAATCTTGATTGACCGTATACGAGTTGATCATGAAATAATCGGCCAAGGATTTCCAGTTCAATAAGGAATCCACATAGTTGAAATTAGCGGGAACACTTAAGTTGTTGTTTTGGACGAAGTTTCTTAAACTGGTCCAATCCGGTTGAGCATTTGGTGCTCCATATTCCTGCCACGTTCCACCCCATGTTTTTAAATAACGAAGGTTGAATTTATTCTGACCATAATAATATTCGGTATAATCGTGGTCGTCGGCCTTTTCACGAATTTCATACACGCCCCAATAATTCCCGTTCACATAAACTACCGCAGGTCTCCAAGTCCTTTCGTCCAAACGCAAACCGGAACGAATGGAAAGGGTATGAATAAAAGCATCTCGGATATGGGCTCCTTGCTCGAAGGGATAGTTATCACTGGCTCCAGGTTTCAAAATAAGCCGTTGAAATTTGGTCCGTGTTTTTTCAGGGAAAATGGGATGCTCTATGTCTCCGTTGTAACCGTATTGGTCTCGGCAGATGTAGTCAAAACCCCTTTGCTGATAGGCCCAAGAATCGTTTCCATGCTTGTTAAAATCCCCTTGTCCTTCATCAATGAAAGTTCCGTTTTCTTCGAACAATTCAAAGGACCCAATGCGGTTTGGCGGGTTTTGACTCCCGGTTTGCAGCATGCTGTAGACTCCACCGCTGCAAACGGAAACCACTGGGATGGTATGGGAAACGTTGATAAAATAGGTGTTTGTTTCGATAAATGACGTCAAATTGTTGTTGCTGAAGGCCCCGGCCCTAAGAACTTTGGTCGTAGCAATGGAGATAGGTCCCGTGTATTGCGTTGAAGCAGGACCAGGGTCTGTTCCATCCAACGTGTAGCGAATTATCGCTGAAGGATCAGCGCACGAAATACTAACCGATTGCGTTCCTGCATAAAAACCCGGTGCAAGGCTGAAGGTTGGCTTTGGCGCGTAAAACGGGATCGCGCCGGCATTGGCAGCATTGGGAGTTGGGGTTGAAAATAAGGAAAACGTTGCGGCACCATTGGTCGTTCTGCCAATCGAGTGATCGGCCTTGGTCATGTGAATAATCTTGAAAGAATCGACGACGACCATGGTGGGGTCGGTTAGGACAATCCATTCTCCTTCGGTCTGCGAGAGGTTGAAGTTCGGGTGGTATTGGTTACCATTAACTAAGTCTCGTTTAGAGCAAAAAATCATTTTATACCCGTTGGCTGCTATGCTACCGCTGGGGATTTGCCACTTGGTAAGATTGGATGGTTGATCGGAAAGGTACCACCCGGTTAAATTTACGGATGCCCCCGTGGTATTAAAAAGTTCTATCCAATCTTCACGTTGTCCGTATGCGTCCGCAATTCCTGAAATATTGGAGCAAGAGTACTCATTAATCTTAATTTGAGTAAAACCCGTATTGAAGGAAAAAAAGTAAAGTATCGTTGCTATTAAAAAGGGTATTCTCTTCATCAGATGAGCAAGTTACGTATTTTTTCAAAAAAGGATGCTATGTTCCTTTCGGTTTATTAACTTTACTCTATTAATATTATCGGAATGTTATGAGAACGTCGCTTGGTGTATTTCTTTTTCTATTCGCAACCCTTTTCCTTTCAGGATGTTCGAAAGAACCGGGTATTGGCGGAAGGGCAAAAATTACAGGGAAATTAATCGGAAAGTTTTACTCCGACGATCAACTAACGCAGTTCGCAGGGTTAGATGTCTTGGGAGACGAACGGGTTTACCTTGTTTACGGAAATGAAAAAACACAATACGACGACGATGTTCGGACAACCTACGATGGAACCTTTGAGTTTAAATATCTGCGTCCGGGGAAATACGTGGTTTTTATGTATGAAAATTGCTATCCCTGTGCCTCTCTGCAACAAGAAAAATTGTTCGAGGTAGAGATTACCGACAAAGATGAGGTAGCGGATTTAGGAGAAATAACCTTAAATAAGAAACAATAGGTGAGGTTTCTTTTTGGCCTTTTGGCAATTGTTCTTACCACCCCTATTTTTTCTCAAAAGTTCGAGCAAGAAGTTTGGTTAGGGACTGGAGTATCCTACCGGCCTACAAAACGTTGTTCTGTTGAAGCCGAACTCAATCAACGCTTCGGAAATTATGGCTTAGAAACCGTTTTTCCGCAGGTAAGCGTTAAGTACAAACTGACCAAATGGCTCAGGCCCTCCTTCGATTATCGTTGGATTTCTTCCCGAGAATTTTTGGAGCCCTACCAATCAAGCCATCGGATCAATGCTAATCTACAGGGGGTTTATAGCAACAAGCGCGTTGATTTTGGGTTGCGGTTAAGATACCAATACTCCTTCAATCAAATCAACAGCAATTACGATGTGGAATTTGACCAAGCCTGGAGAATTAAACCTTCCATCCAATACAACATTAAAGATTTTCCATTGAGTCCGGCCGTGAATGCAGAGTTTTTTTATGATCCTTCCAACCACGCAGAGGGTAAGCAATTCACACGGGTTCGGTATTACGTGGGTTTTGATTTTGGGATTCAACGCGTTCACAAATTCAGTTTCGGTTCCTACCTCGACCAATGGATTAACTCCGTTCCACGCGCGCGACTGATGTATAGTTTAGGTTATTCGTTTACCATTGATGCCGCTAAAAAAAAGGAGGAAACCAGAAAAGGAAAGGATATTCGTTCCCTTTAACGATATCGCGCTTCCTCCAAGCGTTGGCGAACTGCGGCTAAATTCATTTCTTTTTTGGGACCCCTTGAGGCGATAGCTGTTGGCGTAAAATAACGGTGGTTCTCAAGAAAAGGAACTTGCACTTCATCCCAATGCTTATCTGAAGATATTTTCCCTTTTTCCATTAGTTCCCGTTTTAACTTTTGAGAAATGGTCTCAAAACCATCTGTTCCCAAATAGTCAAGGTCGGCATCGCACATGATCTCCTGCATTTTATTCACGGGTTTGTGAGGAACCACGGTAGCAAAAATAAGCTCTGAAACGGTTTGAATGTGCAGGTCGTTGTAGCCAAAATCGGGAAGGATTTTTTGAGCTAATGCAACACCAACCGACTCATTGTTTTCGTATTGTTGCGTAAATCCAAGGTCATGAAATAATGCTGCTGTTTTCAATAAAAATAACCCTTCATCCCTAACTCCTTCCCGCAGCGCTAAATGTTCCACCGCTTGAATTACCAACCTCGTGTGATCTACGCTGTGATAATATAAATTTTTAGGCAGTTGTTCTTCGAGGATCCGGAGAACCTCTGCCTCTACAGAATAGTACTTTATAGGACTGTAAAGGTGTAATTGGGAAATTTCATAAAACATATCATTTGGAACGAATCCTTCTCCCCCAACCGACAAATCCGGTTTAATGCGTAAAAGTTCATACCGGTTGATATAACTGCTGCTCTTCATAGGGGCCTTGCCTTTGAAGCTGACCTCAAAATAAGGTTCAATGGAACGAAAGGTTGTCTCAGAAATAGCAATGGTTCCGGGTTCTGCTAACTGCTCCATCCGCTGCGCCTGATTCACCGCAGAACCCCAAACGTCATAAGCGATTTTAAGATTTCCAATTATACCGGCTGTTACAGGCCCGGTATTCACCCCTATTCGGATGTCCCAAAAATCCTTGCCTTTGGAAAGCGCGGCGACTTTTTGTTTCGACACATATTCTCGAATCAAAAGTGCCGCTAGACACACATCTATGGTGTGGGTTGTGTTCGCCTCAGGTATTCCTCCAACAGCCATATAAGCGTCTCCAATCGTTTTAATTTTTTCTATGTTTCTGCCTTTTACAATGGTGTCAAATTTTTTAAATAGCTCATCCAATTTATTGACCAATCTCGAAGGAGATAAGGTTTCGGATATTTTACTAAATCCAACGACGTCTGTAAACATGATGGTTGCGGATGAATAGGATTTTGGCAATACTTTACCAAGGCGCTGGAGTTCCTTTACGGCTTGCTCCGGCAAGGTATTGTTCAACCATTTTTCGGCATTTATTTTTTCAAGATAAAGCAGTTTTTGTTGAGCAATTACCTTGTTTTTTTCCTCCAAAATCACACTGTTTTTATGTTCTATTTCCTCTTTTTTAAGATGTATTTCTTCGGTTCGTTGCTCCACAATGCTCTCAAGTTGGATTCGCTCTTTTCGTTCTTTTGCTACTTGAAATCTAACATAAGCGTAGGCCAGCAAGGCTCCAAAAATGATACAAGCCCACAAAAACAATTTGCTCCCCCAAAAGGGGGGCTGAATGTGCACGGTTAAAAGCGCAGGAGTTTGCGTCCATAAGGCGTTTTTTCCTGCACGGGAATATATTCTCAAATAATAAGTTCCATAAGCCAAAGCATTAAATGATATATGATTGGTATTGCCTAGATAACTTGTATCCGCAGTTTCTCCAATGATTTCGCATTTATACTCCATCGACCTCGATTTGTACAAAACGTTCGGCTGAAACCAAACTTCAAAATCTCTCCGATGATAGGGCAAACTTATTTCAAAAGCACAAGCTTTCAGTTGTGAAATCAAAATATTAGCCTTCGGCCATTCGGAGGTTGCCTTTTTTAAGCGAATACGATTAATAACAGGTCTTCTCTTAACTTCTCTTGCCGATAAAATGTCGTGGGAAAAAGAGACAAAACCGAAGATTCCTCCAAAATATAGTGTGCCGTTTTCTGTAAAAAATGCGTTCGTATTGTATTCAAAATCCTCTTCGCCAAAGCGGGTGAAATAATGTGTGTCAAACCGTTTGGCTTTGATGTATGCCAACCCTCGGTTCGTGGAAACCCAAACGGTTCCCTCGGCATCTTTTAGGATGCCGTTAATAACATTGTTGGGCAAACCGTTCCGCTTATCCAAAACCTTAACCTGGCCGGTAGCCAAGTTTAACTGTACCATTCCTGATCCAATAGATCCCAAAAGGAGCGTTTTTTCGGTGGGCTCTATTAAACAAGAAAAAGCATCTTTTACCTGCTCATTAAGGAGTTTATTAAAAGGACTTGGCTCAAGGATAAGCGTTGAGGTATTTAAGACCGAAAGACCAGATTTATCGGAAACCGTCCATAGGGTGCCTTCTGAGTCCCTCAAAAAATTCCGAAAAACATCGCGCGGTTTATAATGAACTTCGTCTATTTTACGGCTAGCCTTGCGCATAACTAATAACCCGGAAGATGTGCCGATGAACAGTTCATTACCTACCGTAAAGAGCGCATAAAAATGTTCGTGCCGAGTCCGAAGCTTTTCAGGCAGCGTCAGTTTTTCAAATGTTTGTTGTCGTACATCAAATAACAATAATCCATCGAAGCAGGCCAGTAAAAAACGAGAATCGAGATAGGGCTCAATATCCATAACCGAAACGTCTTGGGTACCCGTTAGGAATTCTTTGCGCTGAACATGATCGAATTTAGCCGTTTGGCTATTGCATAAGGAAATTCCTTGATCGGTACCAAGAAGTAAGGTTGACTCATATTTGGCAAAACTCCAAACATTTTCTGAGATTAATCCCTTTTCGGGGGTAGCAGAGGGAACCACTTTTCTCCAAGCATTTTCCTCTTCCATAAAACAAGATAACCCTCTTTCTGTGCCCACCCATATAACCTTTTCCCCATCTTGATACAGGCAATTTATATTATCGGATTTTAAACCGTTAGCCCCGGAATAATCGGAGGAATATTGAATTATTTGACCAGTCGGACTTACAATAAATAGCCCGCTGCCTTTTACCGCAACCACATACCCCTGGTTAAGGGAGATGAATCCTACCACGCGCGGGTTGATGGTTGTGTTAAAACCATCCAATGAACTATGGGATAGACGATAATTCTCGTCGAGCAACCGAATTTTTTTATCCATGAAGCATACGAGCGACTTACCTGCAGGGAAGGCCGAATAAATGGTTTCGTTTTTAAACGAATACACGTGTTTGAATTCTCCATCATCTCCGACAAGGTATACCGTATTGTTGGCTGAAATAACATGCGTTTTTGAAGGCCCTTGAATCAAATGCCTGACGGGCGAATCCAAGTCAATTTTCTTAAATTTTTTCAATTGAATGGAAAACAAAAAAAGTTGACCATCGTCGTATAAGGTTAACACACCTTGGTTACAAAGCGCTACTTGCCTTACCGCTGAGGTTGTCCTCGAATTTCTGTAGGAATTGAATATTCCATTTTGGGCATTAAAAAAAAGCAGTTCTTTCTTGGTGCCAAACCAAAGATTTCCCTCCTCGTCAGCACCGCTGCAAACAATAAAAGCGCTTCTTATTTGGGGGTAATTTTCTTTCAGGAATGAACGAAATTCGAATCCGTCGAATTGGTTTAATCCATCTTGCGTGCCCGCCCAGACGCTTCCATTAATTTCTGAAACAATCGTATTAACCGAGGACTGAGATAAGCCCTCAGATATCCCATAATGGTTAAATTGAGGGGTTAACTGGCCGTAAAATTCCCCTAATAACCCGATCAAACAGACAAGAAGCCAGCTATTTCGCCGGTTCTGAACCACTTGCATTGGCGATTTCGTGCATTTCCCGGTCGAACAGGTACATTCCCCCTTTTTCGTTTCCGATGAGACTTAGTTTATCCAAAATCGAGCGCGCAAGAGCCTCTTCTTCCATTTGCTCAGATACATACCATTGCATGAAGTTATGCGTTGTGTAATCTTTTTCCTTTAAACAAATGTCCACCACTTCATTGATCGACTGGGTTACCGTTAATTCATGTTTTAGCAATAATTCAAACATACGCTGCACTGTTTCGAAATCCGAGGGCGGTTGTGAAATGGAGGGAACTATGGCACGACCGCCGCGTTCGTTCACAAATTTTACCAATTTCAACATGTGAAACCTCTCCTCATCTGAATGCGCGTACATAAAAAACGCTGTTCCGGACAAGCCCTTGGTTTCGGCCCATGAAGCCATTGATAAATAATATTGAGAGGAGGATGCCTCCTTGCTGATTTGTTCGTTTAAGGCGTTTTCAATGGAACGATTCATTCGTGTGTATTTTAACTCGAAGTTAAGCAAAATTGCTGAAATCGAAAATTCCTTCTACCTCTTTTGATTCCGATTGAGTGCCATGCGCAGGGTTGCAGGAAGGAGCATTTTCAAAAGCCACATCAAGCTACCAGAAAAATCCCCGAATATTTTACGCTTTCTTTTTTCAATAGCCCAAAGTATTTTTGTTGCCGCTCGATCCTTAGAAATTTTTGTTCGAATTTTTCGCTGAGGCACAGGAATTTTATCGCCAACGGTATTTAATGCATATTTTACCTGGTCGTTTTCTACAAACCCCAAATAAACGAGGCCTACATGCACCCCATAGGGCTTCAACTCAAGTTCCAACCCTTCCTGAAGTGGAACCAATGCCGCCTTAGAAATTGAATAACTCAAATAGTTTGGCACCCCGTAAATTGCCGCCAAGGAGGAGATAAAAAAGAGGCTTCCTTGAGCCTTGATTACGCTTGGAAGTGCGGCCTTTGTTAAAGCAACAAGTCCGCTTAAGTTAGTGTCTATTACTTGTCGAAAGGTCGCCGAAGTGGTTTCCATGAAGCTCCCATGGGCGGAGATTCCTGCGTTATGGATTAGTACATCAAGGCCATCAAAATGCTCATCAACGGCCGCCATCAGTTGAAGAGTCTCATCAACCGAACACAAATCGGCACGGATATGAATCGCCTGGCCGTTTTCTATGGCCTTCAACAATAATTCATCGTTGGGTAAAGGTGTTAGGTTCGAATGAATCACGACCCGTGCTTCTTGGGCAAGAAGTTGCCGTGTTAAAACTAATCCCAAACCGCGGCATGCGCCTGTTACCAAAACCCTCTTTCCCTTCCAATATCCCATAATGTTATAAAATTAAGTCGCGGTACATAAAGTAGCCTATAATTCTTCGCAACTTAAGAATTATGGATAAAACCCAAAGTATTCCTTGAAAAATATATGCTTTCGACTTGCATCATCAAACGGTAAATCGAGGTAGAACATTTGTTTTATTTTTTCGGATTGTGCCATTAACCAATAAACAATAAAACTGAATGCCGTTAGCAGTATTACTGTTGTAGAAATCTGATCGTTCGGGTGCATATTAGGTATCGTCATTGGTGCATCATTTTATGTAATCGTTTTCTTTCCACCATGCCAAACACTCCGCCATGGCTTGTTCAATGGGGGTCGATGGCATGTGTAAAATTTCTCTTGCTTTTGCTGGGTTATAGCATTGTTTCATCGTGGCCTGTTGAGCCATATGAAATCCTAATATCGGGGGCTTTTGAGCAATTCTTGCCCAAATTGAACTGAAAAATCCCACTGCATAGATTAATCCATTAGGAAGTCTTTTTAATCGAAAGGGTAGTTGCCGAACTTCGCAGGCCTTTTGAAACATCTGTCCAAAGGTTAAATTTTCATTTCCAGCAATAAAACAGGATCCTGGTGAGCCCATTTTCAATGCATTAACCGCTGCTACCGCAACGTCTTTTGATGCTACAAAGTTTTTCATGCCCGAAGTATAACCCGGGAGCTTCCCTTCGTAAAGTGCCATGATCATTTTTCCGGATGACTGTCCAGAATCGTAAGGACCAATCATGTACGTAGGGTTTACAATCAATGCCGGAAAACCAAGGCCGGCTTCTTTTATGAGAAACTGTTGCGCCTTGTATTTGCTATCAACATAGTCCATTTTATACCGACCCCCCATAAACGCCGACTCTTCCGTACCGGGCTTTTCTCGAGACCCATGGCCAAAAGAATTCGCGGTACCAATTTGCACAAAACGCTTGAGGTTATGTCGTTTACAGATACCCACTAATTTGACAACGGCTTCGTAATTGATTTGATAAATTAAGGGGCTTCGTCTTGGCCAAATTTGGGTAGAAGCAGCAACATTGATCACGGCATCACAACCCTTAACAGCATTTTCAAGAGAGTCCTCGTCCAATAAATTTCCGTGAAAAATTTCGAGCGGGAGATTTTCTAGGGTCGTACAACGGCTGTTGTGCAATACCAAAGCCCGTAGCTCATACCCTTGTTTTAGCGCCTCTCGGCAAATACTCGATCCCAGCATTCCGCCGGCCCCCGTTATCAACACTTTCATCGTGCTATCGTTTTGTAAGAATTTCGCGTCTTGCAGCATTAACCCATGCATTAATTTCTTGAAAATATTTGTGACGGTCGCTTTGATTTACTCCACTAATTAAATTGGCATTGAGCGATTGTCGGTCAATTACGGATTTCGTATCCGCCAAATAACGCTCATTGCTGGTGTGCAAATAATTCAAAATATTATGAATTAAATATACCCTCTTTTTGTGTTCACTTTCATGATAAAACGTTGTATCAGTATTCACCGTATCGTTCAAAAATAACTTGGTCAAAAAGCTTGCTTTGTGTATTGAATGATTCGTTCTTTTTCATGAAAACCACTTCTAAATTACGTTATTCACGTATATAAACCCTGTGCACACGTTCGGATATTCCGGTCATTAACTCGTACGGAATCGTTTGAAGTCGCTCTGCCAATTTCAACATGCTTTCGATGTCATCAAATAAAATGGCTTCATCGCCTTCTTGCACTTCCGGGACTTCCGATACATCCAACATTAGCATGTCCATGCACACTTTGCCAACCGTGGGGCACCAAAATCCCCTAATTTTTACCGATCCAACTCCATTGCTCAATCGTCGAGGAAAGCCGTCCGCATATCCTAAGGGCAGGATAGCAATGGTGGTGTCTTGGGTGGCAACAAAACTTCTTGAGTAGCCTACGCTTTCGCCGGCCCTTACTTGTTTTATTTGGGAAACAAGGCATTTCCAAGAAAGTACGGGTTCCAAAAGCGCCGCGGGAGAATTGGAAAGCCCAAACATGCCAAGCCCAATTCGAACCATATCAAAATGGGCCTTTGGAAAATTAAGAACAGCATCGGAATTTGCCATATGAAAGAGCATTGGGTGTGAAAAGGCTTCCTCTATTGATTCCTTTACCCTTGTAAACGCTTCAATTTGAGCAAAACCCATGGACTTATCCTTCAAATTATCCGATTCAACAAAATGGGTGAAAACCGTTTTCAACCGGACCTCGGGTTGCGCTTTAATAAGCGCTATAAGGGGCTTAATTTCGGAAGGTTCAAATCCCAATCGGCGCATTCCCGTGTCTATTTCAACATGAATGGGGAAATGCTGGACGCCATGAAATATTAGTTCGCGAATCAAGCGATCCAATTGCGCAAAGGTAAAGACCGTGGGTTCCAATTGGTGATTAATGCACTCTCCATAACTAGCAGGGTCGGGATTCAACACTAAAATCGGTAATTTGACTCCGTGATTTCGTAAAGCCACCCCCTCCGTTGTGTAGGCCACTCCCAAATAATCTACTCCTTGCCCTTCGAGAAAACTCGCCATTTGTTCGAGACCAGAACCATAAGATTGAGCCTTTACCATCGCCAGCAATTTCGTTTCTGGAGAGGTTCGTGACTTTAGAAATGCTAGGTTATTGCGCAGGGCTGACAAATTGATTTCTAATACCGTTTGGTGCTGTTTGGCGCGAAATCGAGCGGCGAACCGTTCCATATGAGCCTTTCGAGTCCCCTTGATAAATACCATGGCTCCTTCGGGAAACGCAAACGGCAAAAGTTCCGGTAGGCCAATGTATACGTGCTCTTGGGCAAAGGGCCGAATGATATTCTTAATGTTTTCCTCTAAATGCAGCGTGCTCTCGTCTAAACCAATGTAAAGGCATCGCGGCCGTTGTCCGGCCATTGATACCATATATTGTAACGAAACCGACAAGGTCTCCACATCGAGGTTGTAAGTATCGTTAAGCACCAACGTATTATTCTTCCCGTGAAAAGTCTCAAGCCTCAGCGCTAACCGCGTTAAACAGGGAACTTCGTGTTTCAAGCGCTGTTCAGAAACCCCGAATTCCGCAGCTAAACCGATGGCCAAGCGAGCGCACTGTAAGGAATGGGCATCCGCAAAAGGAATCAAGGAATCATAGGAGCAGCCCTTGCTTAGAAAAGAAGCATTATCCGAGCTGTTTCCGTCATCCGTATAAACGTGCTCCGTTACCTCACTTGCCTCCCTAAGTTGGTTGTCTAACTCTGAATTAAACCAGGATGTTACCAAAAGGTGTGTTGGCTGAACCATCTCCATCAGTCGATTCATTTCTCCCGGCTCAGAAATCCCCATTTCAATCACAGCCATCGAGGCTTGCCCGTGCAACTCCAACAGCGAAAGAGCCACTCCAATTTGAGAGTTATAACTCTTCGGGCTCCGAACAACCGTATAATCGAATTTAAGTAGCTCGTAAAGCCATTCTTTAACCGTGGTTTTACCCGCTTTACCTGAAATTCCAATGATCGGAAAATTGAACTTCTGTCGATGGGCTTTGGCGAAACACTGAAGTGCCGCCAGCGAATCATCAACCAAAAAATACGTTGCATCAGCGTGCAAACGTTGGGGGATTTCGGAAATTATAAAAATATGAATGCCCTTCGAATAGGCTTGATCAAGAAATTCTGTTCCCCTTCTGAAAGGTCCCTGCAGAGCGATAAAACAGGCATTGGGTTCCCCTGAATAAGTGCGCGTATCGGTGGTTAAAAAAGTGATTTCAGGCTTCAAATTCCCAAAAACACGCTTGGGTTGAAGCAACGAAACTACCTCATCGTTGGAAAAATGCAGTTTCAACTTTTAACAGAATTATAACAGAACCGACATAGGGGTTTATAACTTTCCACAGCCCCTACCAAAACCTGGTTAGAATCTTCCGTAATTCGATAAGAAAACTGAGCTAAGTTGCCACAAGAAACACAAATTGCATGGACCTTTGTAACGTATTCAGCAACGGCCAATAAGGAAGGCATTGGCCCAAAGGGGTTGCCCAAATAGTCCATGTCCAACCCCGCACAAATAACCCTTACCCCCCGGCTGGCCAACTCAGTGCAGACGTCCACAATTCCGGAATCAAAAAACTGTACTTCATCGATCGCAACCACAGGTTCGTCCTTGACCAAGGTCAGTATCTCCTGAGAATGTGCCACCAATCGGGCTGGAACGGCACTCCCTTGGTGGCTCACAACATCTTCGTCGCTGTACCTTCGGTCAATATCGGGTTTAAAAAGAATAAGTTTTTGGTTGGCGAATTGCGTCCTCTTCACCCGGCGAATTAATTCTTCCGTTTTTCCGGAAAACATCGATCCGCAAATTACCTCAATCCAACCATTGATTTTATGTTCATTTGGAAATTGTTCTAAAAACATTTAACACTCTTTTTAACAAATGTACTTGAATTAAATTAGCGCACACCACACCTTGGCATTGTTTAAGAGGCTATTTTTGTTCACAATTCTAAAAATATTTGAACAATGGTAGAGGAGCTGACCCACCGATTGAATTCTGAAGTCTTTGCATTCACCAACGGCGAGGGCGACATAGGCTCGCTAGATAGAGCAATTAACATAGCTCAGGAGATCTCAGAAAAATTAATCATTCTTCGTTATAAAGCCTATGAGACAAAATTGTATCCTACGCCCGACGCAGAAGTACCACTTCAAGAATTTGACATGGATTTGACCCCCTCTCCCGAAAAACCAGAACCCCTTCCTGTCGCTGAAGCAATCCAACAAGACGCCCCACCGACAACCGTATTTCCTGCTTCGGAAGAAGAAATACCCCCGCACGGTGAAAGCATAATAGTAAGGGATGTAGTCAATTCTGCGGGCATGAATGAATTGCCTTTTCACGAGGACGTATCGGCGGAAATCCATTCCGCCCCGCTAAATCTGCGCGGGCTAATCAGTGACGCGAAGGGAAAACACGAAAAAATTGATGTGTTCAACGGAAATTATTCGCTGAAAGAAAAAATCACCTTCATCAATACCTTATTTGGAGGATCGAGCGAATCGTTTGGAAGCGCGGTGAAAAAAATCGACGCTACCAAGGGTTTAGATGAAATGCTCCCCGAACTTGATTCCTTTGCGCAAACTTACCGCTGGCAAGATGCAGACCGTCAAATTTTGAATCGGTTTCTGGAAAAACTAGCGGCTAAATATGCCTAGCTATCGCTATTTTTGGTGGCTCTGTTTAGGATTCAGCACTTTCCCTGTTTTTGGGCAAGGATTTAAACCCCCAAGCCCGTCGTCTGTACTTCAATACGGCCGTAACATCGCCTTAATTTTATGTTCCCCTGAATTCGACGGCCGAGGATACGTAAATGACGGCTGTTCCAAAGCAGCAAAATTTATTCAAGAAGAATTTCAAAGGCTCGGATTAAGTCCCTTTAAGGGGAAACACGCACAGCCTTTTTACCTCAATGTGAACACCTTTCCAAATAAATGCATTGTTCGAACGAAGGGTAAAAGAATTGAGCCAGGCATTGATTACTTAGTTCACCCAAGTTCGGGTGATTATCGTGGAATCTTATCCTTAAAGAAAATGTCTGCTGCGGAGATTATGCAGTACCGATTTGGAGGCAGCAGATCGTCGAAAGAGGCGATTGCTTTCGTTGCTGAGCAAAAATTATCCAAAGATAGCTTGAGAATGGTGCGGGTAAAATTGGAAAAAATTGCCCAAACTGATTGCGCGGTCATTGAATTCACGCGGGAAAAACTAACATGGAGTATATCCGATCAGGCTTTCAACTTTCCGTACCTACAATGGCGCGACACGGTTCAACAAAAATTCCCCAAAAGAATTCGCTGCACCTTAGATGCCGAATTGAAAAACCAAATTGAAGTTGCGAATTGTTTGGGCTTCATTCCTTCGATTAACCCAAGCGACAGCCTTATTGTCATTAGTGCGCATTATGATCATTTAGGCCGGATGGGCAAGAAGACCTATTTCCCTGGAGCCAACGATAATGCCAGTGGAGTTGCCATGTTACTAAGCCTGGCACGGGAAATTATGCAAAAACCATTGCAACATCATTCCCTGCTATTTGTCGCTTTTGCCGGAGAAGAAATTGGCTTAAAAGGATCTTTCAACTTAGTAGAATCGGGATTGCTGGACCTCGACAAAATTTCCCTTGTTCTCAATTTAGACATTCTTGGAAGCGGAGAAGAAGGCATCACAGTGGTTAACGGAAGCGTATTTCCCGAATATTTTAAGCAATTGGTGCAACTCAATGAATCCATACCAGCTGTTCCGCTCATTAAGGCTCGAGGAAAGGCCGCAAATTCCGATCATTATCCCTTTTCCGAAAAAGGTGTTCCCTCCCTATTTATTTACACGATGGGTCCTAATAAGCATTATCACGATGTTTTTGACCGCTACGAAAATCTATCGTTCGACCGATTTGAGGCCTTGCATTATTTATTCTTGCGATTTCTCAACCGATTTTAAAAACGCTATTTGCTCCAAAACTTGGAGTACCAGCAATCCGAAAAATACCATTACTGCCCCCAAAAGCCGAGCAAAGGGAAACTCCCAATACCAAAATACGCCCGTAGCGATAAAAAAAACAAGTAATTGCAGGGTAATCAATAACAATGACGGCTTTAATATATCGCTGTTGTTTTCTCGGTAAGGCTTTATGAACAGCAAAAGATAAATTGCGTAAAGGCTGGCGTTTACCCCAAAGGCCGTAAGACCCAGAAAAACGTCATCAAAATAGTACCAAAGAGCGGTGCAGCAACCTGCAATCCAACAAAAACCGGAAATGAATCGACGCTTAGTCATTTTTCTTTGTGAGGTCTCGAATAACGTAAATCATCGATCCAACCACACCGAAAACCAAACCTAGTATTGTCAAATAAGGTGTTTTAAATTTGAAATAGTTGTCTGTTTTAAATCCTAAGTACCCAAAAATGGCCATAAAACCTATAATTTGGAATCCAAGCGAAGAGTAGCGAATGTAGGATTTTAGGTTTCCTTTTTTATCAGTCATCCATTTTAACGTCCGCAGTAAATGTAGTAGGGGTGGTTGGCGACTTCATCACGCACGAACCTTCAAATATTGCCCCTTCTTGAATGACCAATTTTGCCGTTTGAATATCTCCTTTAATTCGTGCTGTCGATGTTAATGTCAGAAGCCCTTCTACCGTTACCTCCCCGTCTATGGAACCTTGAATCTCAGCATTAACGCAAACCAGGTTTCCTTTGATTTTTCCGCCAGAACCAATGATGACTTTGCCAGAACATGAAATATTCCCGTTCATTTCCCCATCAATTAATACGTTCGCATCTGAAACCAGGTCTCCATTGATTTCTGTGCCATTTACAATATGGTTCATAGCGGTACTTTCTTCATATTGTGCCGTACTATTGAAAAAATCTTTTCGCTTCAACATAGTTTAATAATTGAGGTCGTGGAATGTACTATATTCTTCAAAGTTATCGGATTCAATTAACTTTTTCAAATTTTCTTGGGTAATAATGAGGCATGTGTTTTTTTGATATTCGCCCAAATCTTCCCCTGAAGCTTTATAGGTATTCACAAAATCCCTTGCAAGTTTGACGGATTTAAAGTCTGCCACCAAGAGTAAACTTGCTCCCTTGAGGGTAAGGGCTGCGGTAATTTTAAATTTTGACTTCTTGAACAATTTGGTCGTAAAATCGGACACCGCTATTTTAAGGTTATCAAAATCGTCCTCTACCTCTAAATTGGGTAAAATCAATACCAACTGAGTCACCGAGTCGTTGAACGTGAACATCCCGTTAGATTTTGCTTGGTAGGGGGTAAACGCAGAAACTCCCTTGGCAAGAATTTCGAGAAGTTCCTTTGCTTTCATCGCCTGAGTCGATCCGGGTTTCTCTTCTATCAATTGATTCAATCGAGGAATTAAAAGCTTTTTATCGCTGGTAATTTGACCAAAGGACAAAATATTTAACAACAAGTATTCCGCTCTGAAGGCGTTATTCCTATCCGTATTAATTACCTTTTCCGTAAGTTCAAAGGTCTTTTTATAATCCAACATCTCGTATTCGTGAAGGGCCGTCAAGTAATCCTTTTCTGCCTGAATGCTTGCTGCTTTTTGCTTCTCAAAAAAATCAGGATCAAGAAGATAATTAGCAATATCGGATTTTGGATAATGGGTAATAATATGTGTTCTATAAACCTGACTTTGTCCTGACGATTCATTAATCCGATAGAGTTGAAAAGCAGACGACAAATCAGTGATGTTTCGCGTGTTTTCATCCAATACCCGCTTAAATTCCGCGGCAGCTAGAGTGGGCTCGTTCAACAATTCCTTGAACAAATTGCCCGCGGTGTAACGGGCTTCTATCTCTCTTAAAATGGAAGCAGCGTAAGCTGAATCAGAAAGGGGAAGCCGTTTTCGGAGCGTTTCGACATCGAGTGTGTCCGGCCCCTCTTCCGTTTGAGTAAGAGGTAAGGCCAAACTATCATTGGGTTCCTTCGTAAAAGCGTTATCTCCTGAAGATAATTTATTTGACCGGCGCCAATCGTCTTCGTTTTTCCGATCTCCCCACATTTTACGGAACTCATCAAACCCTTGTTGACGAAGTTTCTCATTGTTGAATATCCATTTGCTTCCATTGCCAAACTGAGAGCCCACATTGGCCTGTTCTTGTAAGGCTCGTAATTTGGCCGCCTCCAATTCTTTTTTTCGCTGCGCTTCTTCCTTGAGCTGTTTGATAACGGATTTAATAAAGGCCGTTTGGGGTTTTTCATCCATTTTGGCAATGCGTTGTACGCTGTCCTCGTAGTAGGCAATTTCCACCGCATTGACTAAACTTGCCAATTTTGCGGCTTTACTGATGATCCCTTCGGCATTGGGGTAATTCTTCGGCATGGATTTAGCGCAAGAATCGTAATATTTTTGGGCGCTAACATAGGATTTCTCTTGAAATGAAATATCCCCCAAACGCTCGTAGGACAAAGCCTTCTGTCGCTGATTTTTTGTGCTGTAAAAAGCGGATAATGTGTAGTACGCTTTAGCAATTGGCGTATTTCCTCGGCCCAACTCCATTTGAGCTTTGGTGTAATAAATTTGGTCTTTATACTCCGCATTTTTTTCATCCCGCAACATTTTGTCCAGCAGTTTCTGGTCGTTATCGCTGATTCCGAGTACAGCATAATTTAACTTGCCATTAAAGGCAATGTCATAATCTGCCGCCGAGGAAATGGATTTTTTAAAGGCTATTCGGGCAGAGTCTAACCTATTGTTGGCAAGGTACATTTGTCCAAGAATAAAACTTAAACGTGCACGTTCACGCTTATTTGGGCAACGATTAACTGCTTGCGTTAAGGGAAAAATAACTTCCTCAGGTTGGTTTTTCTGCAGGTAGAGTTCCGCTCTTGTCCTGTATACGTCATACTGAATTTTCGCGTTCATCTCTGGAACGAAATCCTTGTCCGTTTTTGAAACCTTGTTCTTATTGAACAGCCGTGAAAACCCGCTCTTTTTCCTCTGAACCACGGCGGTCTCTTGTAACTCATCCAACAAAACCTTTGCCTCTGTCAAGCGCTTTTGTTCCAAAAAAATTCTGGCGATCCAAAGTTCGGCTACATACTTTGAGGGATCTTTCGCAAAGAAACGTTTTGTGAACTGAAAATTTTTAAACGATTTATCGTAATCGCCCCGATAAAAATACGCTTTACCTACGGTAAGCCAATTTTCGTCAATCCAAGGATTGTACTCGGCCTCTTTATTTCCCTCTGCCGAAGGCATCGCGTGATTTTGAATCACTTTAGTGCACTTCTTAATCGCTGTATCAATGGCTGAATGCATGGATTTACTTTCCTCTTTGGTAGGGGTAAATAAAATCGGCAACCATTCGTAAAAATCTTCCTTACGGTTCTTTTCGTAATTTACAGTTGCCATTGTTAATAGCTCATTAGCGTTAAAATATCCATTGTACTTGGCGGTCATGCCGTGGTAGGTACGGTTCACGAAAGTATTTTTATTGACCGAGCAACGGAAGGCTGTTGCCGCTGTTATGATAAGGGCAAGCGAAAACAACAATCTTTCTCTAGATAACTTCATGGATGCGCGCGAAACGCTAAATTTTTGTTTTTATTGTGTGCTTAGGCAATATTGGTAAATACTTGCTGAATATCGTCGTCGTCTTCAATTTTATCGAGCATTTTTTCTATTTCAACTAACTGATCCTCCGTAAATTCAACCGGTGAGGTTGGAAAGCGCCGTAATCCGGCTTTGAGCACCTCAACTTGCAAGTCCTCCAATGCCTTGGCTAGGGTACCAAAAGAGGTGTAGTCTCCGTAAACCACCAGGGTGACATCATTTTTCTCAATTTCTTCACATCCTGCGTCGATCAATTCAAGCTCTAAATCTTCGATATCTAGCGTTGGCGACGGAACCAATTCGAAGACCGACTTACGAGCAAACATAAATTCCATAGAGCCATTTGGAACCAATCCTCCACCCGCCTTATTAAAGTAGGATTTGACGTTGGCTACTGTTCGCGTAGGGTTATCGGTAGCGCACTCAACATACACCAGTACACCATAAGGCCCCTTCCCTTCGTAATTCACCTCTAAAAAAGAAGCAATATCTTTTTGCGCGGCGCGTTTTATGGCGGCCTCTATATTGTCTTTAGGCATGTTCTCGGCCTTAGCATTTTGAACAGCTGTTCGTAGTTTCGAATTGGTAAGCGGGTCAGTTCCTGCCTCCTTCGCCGCCATAGTAATGGCCTTACCTAGCTTTGGAAACATTTTGGACATTTTATCCCAACGTTTTTCTTTAGCCGCTCTTCGATATTCAAATGCTCTCCCCATGTCAAGAAGTGAATCTGTGTAAAGGTAGTTCAAACTGTCCAAAAATTCAAACCTCGTGCGGGTTATTGAACAAATCGATCAATATAGTCTAATAAGGAATTTCGCCCTTCGCCGCTTAGCGCCGAAGTGGTAAAAATTGGAGGTAATTCCTCCCATGTTTGTAGCAAGGCCTCCTGGAATTTTATCGCGTTACGTTGACTTTCGGACTTCGAAACCTTATCCAATTTTGTGAGTACTAACGAAAACGGAATGTTTTGTTCACCGCACCAATTAATGAATTCAAGATCTATTTTCTGAGGCTCCAAACGAACATCGATTAAAATAAAAACAAGCGTTAGGCTTTTGCGGTGGCGCAAATAACCCGAAATTAATGTTTGCCATTTCTCCCGTAATCCCTTTGACACCTTGGCATAACCGTAACCTGGAAGGTCTACTAAATACCACGAATCGTTAATTATAAAATGATTAATTAGTTGCGTTTTCCCAGGTGCACTGGACGTTTTTGCCAATTTTTTTTTACTTAACAACATATTAATCAAGGAGGACTTTCCGACGTTTGATCTTCCGATAAAGGCAAATTCTGGCAAAATTTGTTGGGGACAAGCACGGTAATCGGAATTGGATATCACAAATTCTGCGGAGAAAATTTTCATAAAACAAAGGTATAGAATTGGTTTCCGTGAACAAAATAGTACCCTGGTTGTTTCGCTTGGGTGGGAGTTTATAAAATTAAAGATATTGAAGTTTTAGTGGGAATTAAAGCCCACACGCTCCGTATTTGGGAACAGCGATATGGAATATTAGTCCCAGAGCGGACTGAAACTAAAATTCGTTTTTACACGGATGAAGAGTTGGTTTACCTGTTGAACGTTCGTATTCTGTTAGATAACGGCTTAAAGATTTCTAAAATATCGGCCTTAAATCCAGAGGAAATTCGCAAGAACGTTGCCGAGATAAAACTGAACACCCCCGCTGGAGCAAGTCAAGAGAAATTAATTCTTGCTTTGGTAGAGATGGATGAGTTTCTCTTCAACCAGACCTTGGACGAAATCATAAAAAATTCCTCTTTAGAGCATGCGTTTAAGGATTGTTTAATCCCGTTTTTTGACCGAATTGGTGTCATGTGGCTAACAAATTCCATCAATCCCGCACAGGAACATTTTATATCTAATTTGATTCGTCAGAAAATTGTTTCTGAAATAAATCATTTACCCGTGCCCGATCGCAATTCTCCCGTGGTAATGCTTTACCTTCCAGAACATGAGTGGCATGAAATAGGAATTTTATTTTATCAATATCTATTGCGCGTAAAAGGGGTTTTTACCATATACCTCGGTCAAAGCTTACCCTACGATTCCTTGCTGATTGCCATTGAGAAAGTCTGCCCCGACATCTTATTAACCTCGTGGTTAACGGCTGTGGAAGAGCACTATGTAAAAAGTTATTTCAAACAATTAAGAGCGGCTCAACCCAACTTAACCATCCTTGCCGGAGGTGCCCAAATTGGGATCTACAAAGACGTTGTTAGTCCATATGCCATTACTGTTCAATCCTCGGAGGCTTTAATGGAATTGATTACAGCACCACATTTACAATTTTCCCCGGGACAACAATAATTTTTTTTGGATTTTTTCCTTCAGTCCATTTCACGTATTCTCCGTGAGCGAGGACGGCAGCTTCAACGTCCTTTGCCCCTAGATCCAATGGAAGGGTGATTTTAAAACGCATCCTACCGTTGAAAGAAATCGGATAATCAAAAGAAGATTCTATTAGATACTCAGCGTTATATTCGGGAAAAGGCGTGTTGTAGAGCGATCCTGAAACGTGCCCAAGTTGATCCCAAATTTCCTCCGTAATGTGCGGCGCATAAGGAGAAAGCAAAACCGTAAGCGGTTCTAAAATTTCGCGGTGGTTGCATTGGCTTTCCGATAACTCATTAACACAAATCATAAAAGACGAAACTCCCGTGTTAAAAGAAAAGCGGTCCAAATCCTCCCGGATTTTCTTAATGGTTTTATGCAGGGTCTTCAGATGCTCCCTCTTCGGGGCTATTTCAGTAACTTCGAAATTACCCCCCTGATGAAACAATTTCCAATACTTTTTTAAAAAGCCGTAAACGCCCGTTATTCCTTTTATATCCCACGGTTTACTTTGTTCCACTGGGCCCAAAAACATCTCATACATGCGCAAGGTATCGGCGCCATAACGTTCGATTAATTCATCGGGTGTTTGCACGTTGTGCTTTGACTTCGACATTTTCTCAATTTCAACCCCGCATAAATATTCTCCTGAGTCTCCCAAAATAAATTCAGCATCCCGAAATTCCGGTCGCCAAGCCTTAAACCCCTCCAAGTTCAGGCGGTCATTATTCACCAACGAGATATCGACATGTATAGGGTTGGTATTATGAGCATCTTTTAATTCACCACTTACAAAGGTGGACGATCCTAAAATCCTGTATACAAAGTTACTTCTACCCAAAATCATGCCTTGATTGATCATTTTTTTAAAAGGTTCTTCAAAAGGAACAATGCCAATATCAAAGAGGAATTTACACCAAAAACGAGCGTACAACAAGTGCCCTGTGGCGTGTTCTGCTCCCCCCATATACAAATCGACATTTCCCCAATAATCCACGGCCTCTTTCGATGCTAAATTCGTGAGGTTATTAGGGTCTAAATAGCGTAAAAAATACCAAGAACTTCCTGCCCATCCGGGCATGGTTGATTGTTCGTAATCAGAGCCGTTCTCGTACACCCAATTTTTGGCCCGACCTAGAGGAGGAGCCCCATCTTCCGTTGGTAGGTATGATTCCACAACGGGCAGTTCCAAGGGCAACTGATCCTCGCGAATTAAGTAAGGAACCCCGTCCTCAAAAAATACAGGAATCGGTTCACCCCAATAGCGCTGTCGACCAAAAACAGCATCCCTGAGCCGAAAATTAAGCTTTTTGACCCCATAAGCTTTATCCTCCATCTCGTTCAGTATTTTGCCTATGGCTTCTTGCACCTCCAATCCGTCTAAAAACAAAGAATTTATTACTTTTCCTTCCTTCAATTCCCATGCGTTATGGTTAAAATCATGCTCCTTATTTGGTTGAATTACCGGCTTAATCGGCAAAGAGAAAAATGTCGCAAACTTAAAATCTCGTTCATCATGCGCTGGTACAGCCATAACGGCCCCTGTTCCATAACTTACAAGAACATAATCTCCAATCCATATAGGTATTTTCTCTTGACTAAAGGGGTGCCATGCGTAGGAACCCGTAAAAACGCCCGATACCGTATTAACGTCAGCCAGCCGTTCGCGCTCGCTGCGGTTTTTTGATAACTGAACGTACGCCTCGACAGTTGCTTTATTTTCAGGAGTTGTTAATTGCGCAACAAGCTCGTGTTCCGGTGCTAGTGTCACAAACGAAACTCCGAATAAGGTGTCGGGGCGAGTGGTAAAAACCTCAATGCTTCCTTGGCCGTTCTCCAGCGGGAAATAAATAGACGCTCCCTCACTTCTCCCAATCCAGTAGCGTTGTGTTTCTTTAATGCTCTCGGACCAATCCAACGAATCCAGTCCCTCGAGTAAGCGCTGACCATAGGCCGTAATCCGCAAATTCCACTGTTTTAGAAGTTTCCGCTCCACGGGATGTCCGCCGCGCTCTGAAGTACCGTTCACGACTTCATCGTTTGCCAGGACTGTTCCGAGCGCAGAGCACCAATTAACATAAGATTCGCCAAGGTAAGCTAAGCGAAAATTCATTAAGATTTCGCTTTGCCTCTTTTTGTCAAACGACAACCATTCTGCGGATGTAAATGATGCTGGGATGGTCTCGACACCTCCATGTAACACGGAATTTGTTGAACGGTCAAACCCCTCTTGTGAGAAATGTAAGATAAGTTCATCGATAGGTTCTGCCCTATTGGTTATCGGGTTATACCAACTGTTGAATAGCTGCATAAAAATCCACTGCGTCCATCGATAATATTTTGGGGACGAAGTCCGAATTTCGCGGCTCCAATCGTAATTAAACCCCAATTTATCCAGCTGTTCGCGGTAGCGCTCAATGTTTTCTTGAGTGGTGATGGCAGGATGTTGTCCAGTTTGAACTGCATATTGTTCTGCAGGTAAGCCAAAGGAGTCATAACCCATTGGGTGGAGAACATTGTAGCCGAGTAACTTTTTATACCTCGCATAAATATCGGAAGCGATGTAGCCCAAAGGATGTCCAACGTGCAACCCTGCACCGGAAGGGTATGGAAACATATCCAGGACGTAGAATTTAGGTTTTTCAGGGTCTATCGTTACCTTGAACATTTCCGTACGCTTCCAAAAGGACTGCCATTTTGCTTCGATCTCGCGCGGATTGTATTCCAATTTATTTTACTTTGTTGGCAAAGATAGTAAAGCCACACGAACCCTAAAGGAATTTAATTGCATTTAAACCTAAGATACGAGCGCTTGAAATATTTGCTCAACCGGGATTTTCTCGATGCATGTACAGGCTGTTTTTTGATCGCATTGTCTGCAGTCCTTATTAAATTCTAAACAGCGTGTTTGAGTTCCGAGGGGGGACCACCTACCGGCATCAATTGGTTTCCTGGAAGAATAAAGCCCCACAAGCCTTACGTTCATGGCTCCCGCAAGGTGTAAGGGTCCCGTTGAACAGGCTACTATGCCTTTGGAATGCTTGATTAATTCCATGAGTTCTTGAAGGGAAAATCTTGCCACACCGTTAATCACCCCAGGCAAATTTTCAAAACGATCCCCAATCCTATCGGATTCTGCCGAAGTTCCTGTCACAACCACCTTGAATCCCTTTTCCACCAAAAGTTTCGCAAGTTCAACATACTTTTCCAAAGGATAGTCAACAGCGCTTCCTTTCGATAACGGGTGTAAAACCACGTAATTCTCCGAAATAGCTTGAATATTTTGAACCCTAAAATCGTCCGATACGTTGAGCAATGAAGAAAATGCGGGAATCTGCGATAAACCCAAAGGTTTGAGTAGGTAAAAGTTTAACTGCGCTTCATTCATGGAAGAATTTTTTCGCGAAAAATCCACCCTGACATTGCAATAAATCCAATGATTCCATCGATGGCTGGTCCCAATTCGTTGAGGAATCTTGGCGCCTTTAGCCCATTGGGCGATTTTTTGATTTGGGAAAACGTGAAGAATAACATCGGCCTCCAAGGCTTTATTACGCTCCTTTTTTGTCATCGCTTCCAAATCCTCCAATAAAATAATTTGATGAATCGGAGAAAAACATTCCACGACGCTCCGGGTATAAGAACTGCATAAATATACCAGAGAAGAGGTGGGAAAATGCTTCCTTAACCAAATGCAAAGGGGAAGGGTCAAGACCACATCACCAATGCTATCTGTTCGAGAGATTATTATTCGTTTAATGGGGGGAGTGTTGGCCATAAAGTCGTTGCACTTCTTGGTATTTGAAATAATTGGATTGCGCACTGATTCGGGCAATGTGAAATCCTGCCTTACCGTCGAGAAATCCGAGCTTAATAAGATACATTTTTAAAAATCTACCAACAGCGCTTAAGAGCGGCTGAAGTACATAGGTTTTTTTTCCGGCGCTCACATATTTTTCAGCCGTTAATTTCGAATAACGGTCTGCCCGCTCGCGGTGCTGAGCATGCGACGTGTAGGAAAAATGTTCCAAGTGACCTTGTAAAAGGGTTGGATGCAATCCCTTGGGGTAGACCAATTCTTCGTGGACCAAACTGCCCTCCCAAAAACAGGTCTTTGGAAACAAGCGCACTTTTATATCAGGGTACCAACCCGAGTGATAAATCCATGTTCCACAATAATTTGTGAGGCGATTTACGGAAAACAACCCAGTTTTCACACCCTTTTTAATAGCTAACACGGACTTTTGCAAAAGCGGCGAAAGGACTTCGTCGGCATCCAAAGAAAGAATCATATCGTGGGTGGCTAAGGCATACAAATCGTTCTTTTGTTTTGCATAGCCTTGCCAGGATTGTTGGTAAAATTTAGCGCCTAATTCCTTGCAAATGCGTTCTGTAGCATCTGTTGATCCTGAGTCCATAATAATGATTTCATCGGCAATTCCGTGAAGACTTGTTAGACAGCGTGCGATGTTTTTTTCTTCGTTAAAGGTTATGATTGCCGCCGTTATAAACATGTCCACCGTTATTTTATGCGAATTCTATCCCCCACCTGAATGATGTTTCCTTTTCCCGGATTTAATTTTTTAAGTTGCCCCAAAGTAAGACGGTATTTACCTGCGATTTTACTCATGGTTTCGCCAGGTTTAACCGTATGGTATTTTTTGGGTTTTGGGATGGGTTTTGGATCAGGATTTTCAATGACAACTGGTTTTAAGGTATTAATTTTTTTTAAGACCAAGCGTTGCCCCTCATAGAGGTTTTCTGTTTGAAGCGCATTCCATTCCAAAATTTGAGCACTGGTTACATGGTATTTCTCCGCGATCGAATTTAACGTCTCGGAAGGTTTAACCTTATGAAAAACCTCGGTGCCCACTATGCTGTCGTCTTCAAATAAAGGATTCGATGTTGAGAGGATACCTAAGTTCGCGGCATTTTGTCCATTCGCTAAATTGTCAAGATGGAATAAGGAATCTTCCATTGCCACCAACAGCAGAATTCTATCCAGTGGCCCTGTTACACAACGCTGGTTTTCTGATGCTGGAATGAATTCGGTTTTATAAATAGGATTTAAATCCTTGATTTCTTGTAACTCCCATGGAAGAGAATTGGCTATTGTTTTCATTGACAACCCCCTTTTCAAACACATGGTATCCAGTTGGGCATTATGGATTTTCGCAGGTGCAGGCATTAGATTGTGCTCTTGGTGGTGAGTCATTAAATAAGCTGCTGCCACGAAGTTCGGAACATACCCTTGAGTTTCAGATGGTAAATATGGGCGAATTGACCAATAAGACCTCTCGCTTCCGGAACGCTGAAGTGCACGGTTAATGGTTCCTGGTCCGGCATTATACGCTGCAAGCGCCAAATTCCAATCACCGTATATGCCGTAAAGTTTCTTTAAGTATCGACACGCTGCATCGGTCGATTTTACCGGATCCATCCTTTCGTCAAGGTATGAAGTTTCCTCAAGGCCATAATACAACCCCGTTCGATACATAAACTGCCATAAGCCAAGTGCTCCAGCACGCGATTTTACTTGAGGACGCAAACCGCTTTCAATGCAGGCAAGATATTTTAATTCTAAGGGGAGTCCGTATTGAGCCAATTTTTCTTCAAATAAATCAAAATACAGGGCGGAACGACCCAAGACAATTTTAACAAAGGAACGGCGGTTTTTCGCGAAAAACCGAACAGTATTCAAGGTAATGCTGTTGCAATCAAAACTTAAAGGACTCCGTTGGTCCATCTCAGCTAAACGCCGACAATACACGTCGTCAGAGAATTCCGGAATCACCTCCGGTTCATAATTTAATGCCGTTTTGATGGAGTCAGAAAAGCTCGATTGAGCATAGTCTGCATAAAAAAACGCCAACGATTGCGCAATCGTATTTAAAAACGGATCGGGATTTAAGGTGTCTTTATACGATATTTTTTGGGCGTTCATTAACTTAATCGAACACAGAACAACAAGGAAAATAACTACCCTAGACAAGCGCATTATTAACAATTCGTGAAGCGTGAAACAAAAGTCCTTCCTCAAAATGATCGGCCATCAACTGAATGCCAAAAGGCATCCCGTTCGAATTATGTGATAACGGAATATTAATAGCCGGATTACCCGTTAAATTGGCGTGAACCGTATAAATGTCTTGAAGGTACATTTGAACAGGGTCTTTGATATCTCCAATTTTAAATGCCGATGACGGTGTGGTTGGCAAAATAATGCAGTCCACCTCGCTAAACATTTCTTTGGTGGCTTTATGAAGAAGTCGACGAATTTTTTGACCTTTCGCATAATAGGCCTCATAGTGTTCATTCGACAGAACAAAGGTTCCTATTATGATTCTTCGTTTCACCTCCAATCCAAATCCCTCCGTTCTGGAATTAATGTAGGTTTGGTCTATTCCCTCTGCGAGCTCAGACCTTTTTCCAAAGTGAACCCCATCGAAGCGCGATAGATTCGAAGACGCCTCGGCGGTAGAGAGCACGTAATAAACCGGGACCACATAATCCAAATAAGGAAAGGAAAATTCCCGCATTTCATGGCCTTGCTGTATGAGTTTTTGAACACGGGAATCAAAAGCAGATTTGACCGACGCATCGAGTCCTGGAAGCTTCATGTAGTCCTTAATCACTCCTAAACGCAATTGGTTGGGATAATTCTGAGGTGCGTCGACCTTTTTTGAGGAGGATGTTGCATCCAGCGGATCTTTTCCAGCCATAATGCTGTAGATTAGTGAAGCGCTGTCAATATCTGACGCGAATACCCCAACTTGATCAAAAGAGGAAGCATAAGCAATTAAACCGTAGCGGCTTATTCTTCCATAAGTGGGCTTCAACCCCACGGTACCCGTCCATGAGGCCGGCTGCCGAACTGAGCCGCCGGTATCACTCCCAAGAGCAACGGTACACAAACTTGCAGCAACGGCTACGGCGGAACCACCTGAGGAACCACCTGGAACAAAATCGGGGTTCAGATAATTCAAAACCGGACCATACGCCGAGGTTTCGTTCGAACTTCCCATGGCGAACTCATCGCAATTCAAGCGACCAATAATAATGGCATCTTCGTCCAATAAACGTTGCACGGACGTGGCAGTATAAAGGGATGTAAAGTTCTCTAATATTCGGGAAGAGGCGCTAACGGTGTGCCCCTTGTAACAAAGATTGTCCTTGATACCAATGACAACCCCTGCGAGCTTACCTGCGATACCTTTGGTTATTTTTTCTTGGATTCGATGAGCATCGGCTCGGGCAGTGGCCTCGAATACTTCAACAAAAGCGTTTAGATGCTCGTGTTTTCGGATTTGAAGTAAGTACTCATCGAGAATCTCCGTAACAGAACATCCCGACTTAATTGCCGATTGAACCTCCTGAACAGTCTTAAACATTGAAAATTACTTTTCCTCCGTTTGATTTTCATCGCCGGTGGAAGATTTGCTTTCCTCGCCCTTAGCAGCATCTTTAAATTCCTTTACCCCGCGGCCAAGCCCTTTCATTAATTCAGGTATTTTTTTACCTCCAAAAAACAACAAAACAATCACCAAGACAATTATCATTACTTGCCCAGGCCCTACTACTCCTAAAATAAACATATCCTTATATTTAGATAGAACAAAGCTAATAATTAATATCCAATTGGATTTGGCAAAGGAAATTATAATTTTCTTGCCACCTCCACTTCTTCATAGGCCTCGACTAAATCGCCAATTTCAATGTCGTTGTATTTATCGATGTTCAACCCACATTCGTAATTATTCTTCACCTCTTTAACGTCGTCTTTGAAGCGCTTCAAGGAACCCAAAACCCCGTTGTGAATAACGATTCCATCACGTATGATCCGCACTTTTGCGCTGCGCTTAATAATTCCATCCACAACATAACAGCCCGCTATAGTCCCGACCTTGGTAATTTCAAACGTTTCGCGTATTTCCGCAATGCCAATAATTTGTTCTTCAATATCCGGTGATAGCATGCCTTCCATCGCCGACTTGATTTCCTCAATAGCTTTGTAGATAACAGAGTAGAGGCGTATGTCGATTTGCTCAGTTTCTGCAAGTTTTCGGGCAGAAAGCGAAGGCCTCACCTGAAAACCCAAGATTATGGCATCTGAGGCAGAGGCAAGATTGATATCGGCCTCAGAAATAGCTCCAACTCCCTTATGTACAATGTTGACCTGAATCTCAGGCGTAGAAAGACCTAATAAAGCGTCGGACAAGGCTTCAATTGACCCGTCCACATCTCCTTTAACAATGATGTTTAATTCTTTAAAGTCGCCGATTGCTAATCTGCGTCCAATTTCGTCGAGGGTAATGTGCTTGTTAGTTCGTAGGCCCTGTTCTCTGTATAATTGTTCTCTTTTCGTGGCTAAATTTTTTGCTTCCCGTTCGTCATCCATTACTCGGAACTTATCCCCGGCGCTCGGAGCGCCGTTAATTCCAAGTATTGCTACAGGCGTCGCGGGTCCTGCCTCTTTTAATGCCTTTCCATGCTCATCTTGCATGGCGCGAACCCGACCGAAATGACGTCCAACCAATACAATGTCGCCAACCCTCATCGTTCCCGCCTGAACGAGCAAATTCGTGACATAGCCTTTTCCTTTATCCAAAGAAGACTCGATCACGGTACCAACTGCAAATTTGTTGGGATTGGCTTTTAAATCCAATATTTCCGCTTCTAGTAACACTTTTTCCAACAACAAATCGATATTTAAGCCCTGTTTTGCAGAAATTTCTTGGCACTGATATTTACCTCCCCACTCTTCTACCAAAATGTTCATTTGCGATAATTGCTCTCGAATCTTTTCCGGGTTTGCCCCGGCCTTATCTATTTTATTTATGGCAAATATCATGGGAACTCCTGCAGCTTGTGCATGCGAAATGGCCTCCTTGGTTTGGGGCATAACATCATCGTCGGCAGCAACTAATATAATCGCTACATCTGTTACCTGAGCTCCTCTTGCCCTCATGGCGGTAAAAGCCTCATGCCCCGGGGTGTCTAAAAAGGTTAATTTTCGGTTGTCAGCCAGCGTAACTGAATATGCGCCAATGTGCTGCGTTATTCCTCCAGCCTCTCCACTCGTTACGTTTGCATTTCGAATTTTATCCAAAAGGGACGTCTTCCCATGATCAACGTGACCCATAACTGTTACTATAGGCGATCTTGCTACAAGGTCTTCCGCTGCATCCTCTTGTACGCTCTCCACATCGTCTAGATCTGCACTTACAAAATGGGTTTCAAATCCAAATTCGTCTGCTACTATCTGAATGGTTTCAGCATCTAAACGTTGATTGATAGAGGCAAAAATCCCCAATGTCATGCACGCTGAAATGACCTGGGTTGGCTGTACGTTCATCATGCTAGCCAGTTCGGAGACCGTAACAAATTCAGTTAATTTTAAAATCTTATCTTCCGCCTCGGCCGCAAGCATTTCCTCCTGTCTGCGCTGAGCAATGTTCTCGCGCTTGAGTTTCCTGTTTTTCGAAGATCTCGATTTACCCCCTTGACCCGATAAACGCGCCAAGGTATCCTTGATTTCCTTTTGAATGTCTTGTTCCGAAATTTCTTTTCTCTCAGGAGAATAGGCTTTTTTATCTCCGGATGTTTTTACGTTGGTTGCAGATGGAGAGGCCTCTATTTTTTTGATCCGCTTTCGCTTCTTTTTGGCGTCCTCGGTATTTGCGCCCGATTCCGTTGGTGGCGTTTTTAGCCGCTCAACCGGCAGATCTATTTTTCCTAATACCGTTAGACCACTTAAAACGGTTCGTTCAGCTTTAATGGTCTCCGGTTCATTCTCCGCAATTGCTTCGGCATCAACTGCAGGAATTGTTTTTTGAATCGTTGGTTCGGGGGGAGTTTCGGTCTTTTTCTTGGGTTTTAATTCATCTAAATTGATTTTTCCAACAACGCTGATGTTTTTTTCAGGTGCCAAAATTTTTCGTTTGATTTCTTCAAGATTTATTTCTTCCTCCGAATCTGCACCTTGTGTCTTTATTTGTTCCTCAGATCGTGCATCTTTTAATGAAATTGATTCTTTTCTTTCTTTGGCAACAATGCTTTTTGCTTGTTCTTTCAAGGACTGATCGGCTGCAAATTCCGCTCTTAAAAGGCCGTAATGCTCTGGATCTAACTTTGAGTTCGGATTGGAATCAATGGAAATACCCTTTGACGACAGGAATTCGATAAGGGTAGGCAAACCTACATTCAATTCGCTAGCCGCTTTACTCAACCTAATGGGCCTGTCAGACATAACTTTTTTTAAAAATAATTACTTTATCATTCAAATTCTGCATTGAGAATCTTAAATACTTCCTCAATGGTTTCTTTTTCTAAATCAGTTCTTTTCACCAACTCCTCAACAGACATGTCTAAAACCGCCTTTGCGGTGTCGCAACCAACGGCTTTCAGTTCGTCAATAATCCAACCGTCAATTTCGTCGACAAACTCTTCTAAATCTACGTCTTCAATGTCCGATTCTCCCTCGCGATACACATCAATCTCGTAACCCACGAGTTTTCCAGCAAGTTTGATGTTATTACCTCCACGTCCAATGGCCAGCGACACTTGATCGGGCTTTAAGAAAACTTTAACCCTTTTATCCTCCTCATGAATTTCCATGGAAGTGATTTTCGCAGGGGAAAGCGCTCTTTGAATAAGTAACTGACGATTTGAGGTATAATTGATCACGTCGATGTTCTCGTTCTTGAGTTCCCTCACAATTCCGTGAATTCTGCTCCCTTTCATTCCAACACAAGCCCCTACAGGATCTATACGGTCATCGTAAGATTCCACAGCAACCTTAGCCCTTTCTCCCGGTTCACGGACAATTTTCTTAATCGTTATCAAGCCATCAAACACTTCAGGGACTTCCAACTCAAACAATCGCTCAAGAAACTCAGGTGCGGTTCTTGAGAGGATAATTACGGGTGTGCTGTTGCGCATATCTACTTTCGAAACGACGGCGCGAATGGTTTCGCCTTTTTTGAAGAAGTCGGCTGGTATTTGTTCTGATTTCGGGAGAATAAGTTCGTTTTGATCATCGTCCATTATCAAAATTTCTTTCTTCCAAACCTGATATACTTCTCCGGTGACAATTTCCCCTACGCGTTCTTTATACTTTTTATAAAGATGATCCTTTTCAAGTTCTAAAATTCTTGAAATTAGGTTTTGTCGCAACGACAAAACGTTTCTTCTACCAAAATCGGAAAATTTAAACTCCTCCGTTACCGATTCTCCAATTTCGAAATCCGGTTCTATTTTTATCGCATCGGAATAAGCAATTTCCAGGTTAGCATCCTCAACCTCCCCATCGTCTACAATGTCTTTATTTAAGAAAATCTGAACATCTCCTTTATCTATGTTTACGATAACATCAATGTGCTGATCGGTGTTAAATTTTCTTTTTAACATGGCTCGAAAAACGTCTTCAAGGACGTGTTGCATGGTTTGCTTGTCAATGTTTTTCAGTTCCTTAAATTCGGAGAACGATTCTACTAAATCCGTACTGTTCATGATTTACTATTTAAAAGATATAACGCGTTTAATTTCTTTAATTTCAATTTTATCAAGGCACAACTCCTCCACAACGATTGATTTTTTCTTTTTTTCATTCCGTACCACCCGTTCAACCGATAACCAAAAGGTTCCTTCCTTATAATTGGCCAAAGTGGCCTCAATCAACTCCCCGTTCGTCTTTAAAACGGTTATTTTTCTTCCCGCATTTTTGAGAAACTGTTTTTCGTGACGCAACGGCCTATCCATTCCCGCAGAAGAAACATTCAACTCAAAATCCTCTATCTCACGATTCAAATTGTGCTCAATGTTCCTCGATACCGAAATGCAATCCTCTATGGAAACTCCTCCCTTCTCCATGTCTAATTCAACATTGATGACGTTCTTGGCGGAAATCGTTAAATCTACGATAAACAAGCCTTTATCCAGTACATCAATGCGCTCTTGGGCCAATTGAATGATTCTATTCTTATCCATGGTTGTAAAAAAAGAGGGGACTTTCGTCCCCTCGTTCTATCCAAATATTTTTACAAAGGTACACCTTTTTGACTTAAAACCAAATAACCAACTATTTAGTTTAATTTTACAGCGATGCTCATTGAGATTGAAGATAAAATCATTTCCGCCGAGGTCTTTCGAAAAAAGTTTGTGTGCGACCTCATTCGATGCAAAGGCGCTTGCTGTGTCGAAGGAGATGCGGGCGCTCCCCTATCGCAAGAAGAAGTCTTCAAACTCACAGAACACCTCGATAACATCGCACCTTACATGAGCAGCGAAGGTTTGGAGGCTATTTCAAAATTTGGCGTTTCCACGACAGACCATGAAGGAGAACCCGTTACCCCCCTGATTAAAGATGGTACATGCGCTTTTGTTTTTTACAACGAAAAACACCAAGCCCTGTGCTCTATTGAAAAGGCTCACCTCGAAGGGGCGATAGAAAATCTAAAACCAATTTCATGTTCCCTCTATCCCATTCGCGTCAAAAAATTCAACGATTTCACGGCACTCCAGTATGACGAATGGTCCATTTGTAAATCGGCATGCAGCCAAGGTGAGCTTTTGGGTGTCCCTGTATACCGGTTCTTAAAGAATGCTCTAACAAGAGCTTTTGGAGCACCGTTTTACAAAGAACTTGAACTCGTCGAAAAAGAATTAGAAAATATTCCCGAGTAGCCGGGCATAAAAAAGCCCCTTGCGGGGCATTTACTAATGGCTTTCTTCCTCGTTCTCTCCCAAGGGGACGTTTTGAGGGATAAAATCTTCTTCCGAAACATAATTTCCGTTTTTATCTTGTTTCGAATAATCATATGGCCACCGATATACCACAGGAAGCGCTCCAGGCCAATTGCCGTGAATGTGCTCAACTGGGGCGGTCCATTCAAGCGTGTTGGACCTCCAGGGATTTTGAGGGGCCTTGGGACCTCGGAAAATGCTGTAGAAAAAGTTGTACAAGAAAATTAACTGGCCCAAAGCTGCAAGGATGGCAAATACGGTAACAATCACATTCAAGTCCATAATCATCGCATACGAATCGGTATCAAATTCGCCATACACTGAATAATTGTAATAGCGGCGCGGAGCTCCTGCAAGACCAACAAAGTGCATTGGAAAGAATACCCCATAAGCGCCGACAATCGTAATCCAAAAATGAACGTAGCCCATTCGCGTGTTCATCATTTTACCATACATTTTAGGGAACCAATGATAAACACCGGCAAACATTCCAAAAACGGCGGACATACCCATTACTATATGAAAGTGAGCAACAACAAAATAAGTGTCGTGGATAGCAATATCGAGCGCCGAGTCTGCTAAAATAATCCCGGTAACCCCTCCTGTGATGAAGGTGGAAACCAAGGCTATTGCAAACATCATTGCCGGAGTAAAAACAATAGATCCTCTCCAAAGCGTTGTAATATAATTGAATACCTTAACCGCTGATGGAATTGCAATTAACAGCGTTGTGAAGACAAATACACTCCCTAGAAAGGGGTTCATTCCGGTAATGAACATATGGTGGCCCCAAACAATGAACGACAAAAATCCAATCGCCAAGATAGATGCAACCATTGCCTTATATCCAAAAATTGGCTTACGCGCATTCGTAGCAATAATTTCCGATGAAAGACCCAGCGCGGGGAGCAAAACGATGTAGACCTCCGGGTGGCCTAAAAACCAGAATAAATGCTGAAAAAGCAATGGAGATCCCCCGTGGTTAGTGAGCATTTCCTGTCCTACCATAATGTCAGAAAGATAAAAGCTGGTGCCTGCCAAGCGATCCATTATCAATAAAAGCGCTGCTGATAGGAGTACCGGGAAGGAAAGAACCCCGAGTATAGCCGTTACAAAAAATGCCCAAATGGTAAGCGGCATTCGCAACATCGTCATTCCGGCTGTTCTCAAGTTCAATACAGTAACGATATAATTTAAGCTTCCAAGAAGAGAGCCGGCGATAAAAATAGCCATAGAAATTAGCCACAGCGTCATCCCAAATCCAGAGCCCGTAACAGACTGAGGAAGTGCTGATAAAGGAGGGTAGACCGTCCATCCGGCCATTGCCGGACCATTGCCTGTGGTTCCCCAATCCCCGGGTATGTCCAACCCGAAAATGGAGCCGTTGAAAACGAACATGGACAAAAACATAATCAAGGAGGAAACAAAGAAAAACCAATAAGATAACATGTTTAAAAAACCAGAAGCCATATCTCTTGCACCCAATTGCAACGGAATTAAGATGTTCGAAAAGGTGCCCGATAAACCTCCTGTCAACAAGAAAAACACCATAATGGTTCCGTGAATCGTCACTAAACCAAGATACATGTCCTCTTTTAGAACGCCCTCAGGAGCCCACTGATCTCCTAAAAAGAAATATAAAAAATCAGAACTTTCACCTGGCCATGCCAATTGAATTCTAAAAAGAATGGACAATAGCATTGCTACTAACCCCATGAAAACTGCAGTTATCAAAAACTGCTTTCCAATCATCTTATGGTCTTGGGAAAAGATATACTTGCTAACAAAACTCTCTTCATGGTGATGACCATGATCCGCGTGTCCGTGTGCGTCGTGTGTTGAAGCCATTGTTTTAAATTATAGTTATTAAATCATTTCGTTTGTTGTAGTATCGGCAGGAACAGCTGGTTGGGTCGCGGGGGCGAAAGAAGACTTGAAATTCTTTGACGATTTGGCTTTCATCCATGCAACATATTCTTTTTCTTCTAAAACCACTACCATCATTTTCATTCCATAATGCGCGCCTCCACAGATCTTGTTACAAAGAAGAACATAATTAAATGTGGAAAGGTTTTTGAGTTTACGCATTTCCTTCGTTGTGTAAATGGGGGTAAATTTCAAGCGCGTTCCGTATCCAGGAACCGTGTTCATTTGCTGCCTGAAATGGGGAAAATAGGCAGAGTGAATTACGTCTTTAGATCGAAAGGTAAATTCGTAGGGCTTATTTTTACACAAATACAACGTGTCTTTTTGGATTACATCGTTCCAAGCAGGCGCGTCATTTTTGGCGTTATGTGTAGCTTTCATTTGATTTAACAACCGCAACAATCTTTCTTTCCTGCCTAAATTCGTGCGCAAGACAGACAGGGTTGAATCCGTTAGTACCGTATCGCGGTTATTAAGTAATTTTTGCAGCCCCACAATCCCTCCGTTTCCAAAGCGCATTGCATGAATCGAGGAATCGATTGTGGCTGAGGTTACTAAGCCTAACTCATTGCTTGCCAAAATCAATTTGTAATCTGTTTTTCCCAATACATTATCTTCTCCTGCGTAGCGCGCGGTCCAATTGAATTGCTGCGCATAAAGTTCAACTCTTAGGGCGTCTTTACTTGAGGGAGAAGTAAGTTCATTCCATGACTGCAACCCTAGTATTATGATTACCGCCAACACAACTGCCGGAACCGAGGTCCAAAGCAGTTCCAATTTGTTGTTGTGCGCAAAAAACGTGGCTTTCACACCCGGTTTTCTTACGTACTTATAAGCAAAGAAGAACAATAAAAAGTTGGTTATAAAGAATACAAAAAGAATAATCGCAAAATTAACGTTAAGAAGCCAATCCGTAGATTCTCCCTCTACAGAGGCCGCCGGACCGATGCCCGTCCAACCATATTCCAACATTAACCAGATTAGCGCTCCAAACTGAAATATGTTAAAAACCAGCATCAACCTTGCATTCAAGTAATTATCCCTGTCTTGAATATCATGTTCGCCATGTTTTCGCATTTTGGAAGCTAATTCGTATAGCCGCGTCAATTGAGCAACGGCAATGGCTCCAATAACAATAATGACTAAAATCAACAATCTGCTTTCCATCTTAATTTTTTATTTGTTTAGAATTCATGATGCATACTTTCATCTAAAAACGGGTGATTTACAGGTGTCAAAGGCGCTTTGCTGAGGTTCTTTAAAAGCACATAAATGAAAAGCCCAGCCATGAGCAGAAGCATTCCTAACTCTAAAATTCCCAATTGCGCATTCGCTCCCAGCGAACCGGCCGATACCATGATGTAAACATCCAGCCAGTGCCCTACGAGGATGACGATTCCAACGAAGGTCAAAATCCCCGCGTCGCGTTTCGCATCTCGGGACATTAAAATCAACATCGGAAAAACAAAATTTATAAAGAACATCCCAAAGTAAAGAAACTTGTAGTTTTCCGTACGCATCACATAATAGGTAACTTCTTCGCCTATATTGGCATACCAAATCAGCATATATTGTGAAAACCACATGTAAGACCAAAGGAAAGAAATAGCAAAAACCCATTTCCCTATATCGTGAATATGGGACTCGTTCACTTGTGGTAAATACCCTTCTTTCTTGAGGTAAATTACAGTAAGGACAATAACGACTAACGCAGAGACCCACATTCCCGAAAAAGTATACCAACCAAAAAGGGTGCTAAACCAGTGCACATCTATGGACATCAACCAGTCCCAGGCGGAGGTAGAACTGAAGACCGCGAAAAAAACCAAAAATGTTGCTCCCTGACGATAATTTTTGAAATGAATATCGGATCCCCCTACGGCGTCCTCTTCCAAGGATCTTTTTCGAAATCCACGAAGAAACCACAAATAAATAGAAAAATAAACCAGCGAACGAATCCAGAAAAACACTACATTCAGGTAGGACGATTTACCCTGAATGATTTTATCTTCAGCAACTACCTCTCCGTCCATCCAAGTATAAATATGGGCTCCGTGTAACACGGTAATAATGAGGAGTACCCCGCCAAAAACAGCAATTCCGTAAGGGAGGTATAAGGCCACGGATTCTATAACTCGTTTCACAGCAACATACCAACCGGCCTCAACGGCATAGTTCAACGCCAGGAAAAACAAGGCCCCAAGTCCAATGGCAAAAAAGAAGAAGGCGTTGATGAGGCCGTTCGTCATAACTCGGGTTAAAAAGTGGTCCTCTCCTATTCCTAAACCAACACCAATCCCCGCCAAAGCCCCTCCGATGCCCATAAGCGTGAAAGCCAACGTCCTTGCATTAGCGCTTACCTGAAAATTATTTTGATTTTGTAATTCCATAGCCAACTAACTTTTTTTTGTCGTATCCGTTACCATGCCCGATTTAAGGTAATCTTTGTATTGCATGCTGCGAACGTAATGCACCAAGGTCCATATTTCACGCTTATTGAGTAAGGAACGATGGGCCCCCATCATTCCTTTGCCATAATAAATTGAGTAAAACATTTGGCCGTTGGAAATTTTCATTCGCGCTTCCTCCATATAGTTTGGAACTCCAGCATAAGCTCCCGAGGTTACCATTGGGCCGTTTCCGTCTCCCTTTTCCCCATGGCAGTGTTGGCACATGGATGAATACAATTTTTTACCTTCTTCGATTATCTTTTCATCCAACATGAGCGGGTTCAATAAATCAGCAGTTGCCAAAGTATATTCGTCGGCTTGTGAAACCCTTTCACCATAAACTCCGTGCGTTGAACGCATCAATTGATTGGGCAATCTATGATAAGGAAGCATCATATCTAAAAGGGCGCTGTCTTTACCAAAGTAAGGGACCGTAAATTGAGGCGGTGTTAAGGCGGTCAACCTGCCCTTTTTCTGTTCATCAATTCTGCCTCTTACCTCGCCGTAATCTACGTAAGCTTCAACCGCCGGCGACCTGTACATATCCGGCATATATTCCAACCCGGGGCTGTCGGGATCAGAGGCGCAAGAAGGCATCGTGAGTACGGCCATCGATAACGCACCTATCCAAATTATGAGGGACTTTTTCATGGTTAATCCTTGTATCTTATTCCGTTATTTTCTTTTCAAGTTCTTCAAAACCCGTATCCTTCAGCAACTCATCTATTTTAGCCTCTGCGATGGTCTGCTCCGACAAGCGAATTTCCAAAACAAATTTATTGTCGGTTGTGCGGGGATCTGGATTTTGCGCAGGCATTCCCGGAAGAGTCCTGTTCAATAATAAATAAGTAATCGCCATTCCGTGAGCCGCACACAACACAGTAAACTCAAAGGACACTGGTATAAAAGCAAGGATGTTCTCTACGTAGCTGAAATTGGGTTTTCCTCCAATGTTCATTTTCCATTCTACCACCATAAAATAACGCATTCCGATGGTCGCTAGCGTTAATCCGGTTAGTCCGTAGAGAAAGGCCATAATGCCCAATCGCGTTCCTTTTACCCCAATAATTGAATCAATACCATGTACGGGGAAAGGGCTGTAGACCTCCGCAATTTTTATGCCCCCTGAGACCAGTTTTTTGGCGCTTGACTTGAGCACCTCGTCGTCTCCATACATCGCATATATTATTTTCTCTGCCATAATCTTAATGGTTTTTATGGTAATCGGGAGACTCCTTGTAGGACTGACCCGATCCCTTTAAAATGGTTTTAACTTCATTCAGCGCAAGCACCGGAAAATAACGTGCGAACAATAAGAAAAATGTAAAAAATATACCAATGGTACCAATGTAAACGGCAATATCGATATGGCTTGGATAATGCATACTCCATGCCGCAGGAATATAATCTCGGTGGATAGAGGTAACAATGATCACATAGCGCTCAAACCACATTCCAATGTTGACAATGATTGAAATAAAGAACGTAAACAGCAAACTTCTGCGCAGTTTGCGAATCCACATGAGTTGCGGCGATATCACATTGCACGTCATCATCGACCAATAGGCCCACCAATATGGGCCCGTTGCTCGGTTCAAGAATGCATATGCCTCATACTCAACGCCTGAGTACCAAGAAATAAATAATTCCGTAATATAAGCAGTCCCAACTATCGAGCCCGTAACCATGATGACGATGTTCATGTATTCAACATGTTTGGTGTGGATATAAGCCTCAAGTTTCATGGCTTTACGCATCACCAGCAGCAGGGTTTGAACCATAGCAAATCCGGAAAAAACTGCCCCTGCAACGAAATAAGGGGGAAATATCGTAGTATGCCATCCCGGAACGATGGACGTGGCGAAGTCGAAAGATACGATGGAGTGTACTGAAAACACCAAAGGAGTCGCCAATCCCGCTAAGACCAAGGAAACCAATTCAAAGCGATTCCAATGCTTGGCTTTCCCTGACCAACCAAATGACAAAATCGAATACATTCGCTTTGCTACAGGTTTTTTGGCCCTGTCGCGAATCGTTGCAAAATCTGGAATTAAGCCAATATACCAAAAGACCAATGACACCGAAAGGTAGGTGGAAATCGCGAAGACATCCCAAAGAAGGGGCGAGTTAAAATTAACCCACAATGAACCAAAGTGATTAGGCAAAGGTAAAACCCAATAACCAACCCATAAGCGCCCCATGTGAATTAAAGGAAAGGTTCCCGCCATAAAAACCGCAAAAATGGTCATGGCCTCTGCGGATCGGTTAATGGCCATTCTCCATTTTTGACGAAACAAGAGTAAAACGGCTGATATCAACGTTCCTGCGTGACCAATTCCAACCCACCACACGAAATTGGTGATGTCCCAAGCCCACCCAATGGTTTTGTTCAAGCCCCAAACACCAATCCCCGTACCTAATAGATAACAAATGGAGCCAACGCCGTACAGACCAATAACCAAAGCAATGGTAAATAGAACATACCACATTCTAGGAGCCTTGTCTTCAATGGGTTTGCAAACGTCTTCGGTAACATCATGATAGGTCTTATGTCCTAAAATGAGGGGTTCCCTAATAACAGCTTCTCTTTGCATAGTTTATTTTTTTCTAAAACACTTTTAACCTTCGTTTCTAACTTTTACCTTGTACCAAACATTTGGCTTAATGCCCACTTCTTCAAGGGCTTGATAAGATCGCTTATCTTCGGCACTTTTGTACACGTTGGAGGAGTTATCGTTCCAATCTCCAACGGTAATTGCTTGAGTGGGACAAGCTTCGGAGCAAGCGGTTTTTAAATCCCCATCTTGCACAGTTCTTGATGCCTTCTTGGCCTCTAGTTTTACACTTTGAATGCGCTGAACGCAAAAAGAGCATTTTTCCATTACCCCCCGAGTTCTTACAGTAACGTCTGGATTTAAAACCATTCGGCCTAAATCATCTTGAGCGGGGTTGATTTCTGTAAACTTCTTGTAAGACGGATAGTTAAACCAGTTGAATCTCCTCACTTTATATGGGCAATTATTTGCGCAATAACGGGTTCCTATACAACGGTTGTAGGTCATTTGGTTTAACCCTTCATTACTATGGGTGGTTGCAGCAACCGGACATACCGTTTCGCATGGAGCATGATTGCAATGATGGCACATTAGCGGCATGTGAACAACCGCAGGATTATCCGCAGCAATTTCTGCTTCAGTGTAACCAAAGGTACCGTCTTCTTTTTTCTCGCCAACGGTGCTTTCTACACCCGAGGCATAATACCTATCTATGCGTAACCAATGCATTTCCCTTCCTCTTCGCACCTCATCTTTGCCCACCACTGGAACGTTATTCTCAGCTTGACAGGCCACCAAACAAGAACCGCAACCAATGCAGGAAGATAAATCTACCGTCATGCCCCAACGATGGCCAACTTTTTCAACAGGGTGCGCATTCCACAAATCAAATTCTTCAATAGCTGCCTCCTCGTGATGTCCGTGTTCATTTAGACGCTGTAATTTGTGCGCTGGATTATAGGTTTCTTTATCCTTACTAAGGTACTCGCCGAGCACCGTTTCTTTCACAATCGACTCTCGCCCCATTACCGTATGGTGGATTTGTGTTGCGGCAATGGGATATTCTCCTTCGGCCTTTTGAATGCTTACTGGAGCGCTGTAAAGGATTTGACTCCCCGCTACCGTAAGGCAAGTGAACGCATTTGAGCCAATGGGTTTTTTGAGCCCGTTAGCGTCTAAGTCCATTCCCCCGTATTCTTTTGTTTGATAGGCTGCCCGACCAATGGCTTCTCCGCTTGATCCTCTACCGTACCCAAGCGCAATACCAATCGTGTTCGCTGCTTGCCCGGGTTGTGGATATACGGGAAGTGTTAGGGACTGGCCGTTCACATTAACCGTTGCCATGTTGAGTCCTGTCTCCTGATCGAAGGTGGTTGCATATCCCATCTCTTCCATCTGGCCTGGGTTCATGGTAATGTAATTATCCCAAGTTACTTTAGAGATTGGATCGGGTAATTCTTGCAGCCACGGGTTACTGGGCATAGCCCCATCACGAATTCCGGTTTTTTGATAAAACACAACTTCCCAATCTCCCGATTTTGTTTGAGAATTCAACCTTTTTTCAGTAAACGCGGGGATAAAAGGCGTTATGTTTAAGGTTTCGCAACTGTTGTGGACCAGGTTTGCAAAATCCAATCTTCCTGCGCTTATCGTATCATAGGCAACCGAAGAGTCTTTTCCGCCTCGTTTCGCTTTTCCCGCCCATACCAGCAAAGATTCCAATGAAGAGTAGGTGTCGCCCAAGGGACGAATTGTCGGTTGCGCCACAGCATAATGGTCTTCTTTGGGTCGATAATCGCACCACCCTTCCAAGGCGTGGTGATCAGGAACGATGTAAGAAGCAGAAGACGACGTTTCATCGGCATAACGCGCAGTTGAAACCACCAAGCCAATCCGCTCCAAGCCCTTTTTCAAGGAAACTCCGTTCGGCGAATTATAGACCGGATTCGTTCCCAAGTTGATCAACACCTCAGGAGGTTTACCGCTTATTATTCGGGAGAATAAAGCGTTTACTTCCTCATCATTTCCCTGAAACAACCTTACCTCGTTGTTTAAGTCAATGGTTACTCCATAAGCCCCTAATTGTTGGTTGATTGCATTGACCAACAGTTGTTCTCCAAGATCATTAGAACCGCATACCACTAAGGATTCGCCTTTCGCTTTTTTTAGTGCTTTAATTGCAGCATCGGCAGTTGCCGTGGCCTCTTTCGACAGGGAAGAAGAACCCGATCCTTCTCCCACTAAACCTTTCAGCAGGTAATTTAAAATTCCGACATACTCAGACGGCTTAGCTTGAGCGCGATAATCAGCATTAGACCCCGTAATCGACATAATCGATTCAAATTGAAAATGCTTGCTCATCCAAGCTCCGTCAGGGTTACGCGTGCTTCCATATTGCACAGCGTATTCGTTGGCCAGTAACCATGTACTTAAAAAATCCGCCCCAACACTCACAACGGTTTTGGCCTTAGAAAAGTCGTAAGAAGGAATCCGCCCTTCACCGAAATTAAGCGCATTGGCTTTACGAATTGCTGAGTAAGATATGGGATCGTATTGCACAACCTTCACAGCGCTTTGTCCGTTAACAGAGTACTTCAAGGTCAAATTTTCCAAGGCATTTTCAATGGACGGGCTAATCACTGTTGGGGTGAGTACAACAACATCTTTCGCTTTGCTTAAGGCGGTAACCACCGCTTTATCCGCCTCGGAAACCAATATGTTTGCGTCGCTTCCTTTTTTTCGGACTCCGTTTAAACGATCGCTGTCGTAAAGCCCGAGCACAGAGGCAATGATTTGAGGATTAGTACCTCCCCGGGTGAACCCAAAGTCGGCGTTTCCTTTAATAAAAATTGGCCTTGCTTCACGCGTTTTTACCAAAATGCTTGCGTACGAGATTCCATCATAATACGTTGAAGCATACCACGTAGCCACTCCTGGCGTCACCTGTTCTGGCTTGACCACATAAGGCACTGCTTTGGTTACCGGTGCCTCACAAGCCACAAGGGTTGCGGCTGCTACTGAAAAACCTAAGAATTTTAAAAAATCTCTGCGGCCGGTTGAAGCCTCGGCTAATTTTTCATCGGATAAAAAAGACGCTAACGATGACGGATAGGGGAATTCATGGTCCCGTTGTTGGATGAAGTCAGGCGTTTGTTTTAATTCCTCAATCCCCTTCCAATATTTTTTTGTAACTCCCATAACCGATCTACGCAAAATAAATTAATAATGACATTTAGCACATTCCCATCCGCCCAATTCGCTGGCGGTCAGTTTTCCATCCTTTAAATATTGTTGATACAACTTTTTGTTGTTTTTCAAGCGTTTGTGAATTTCATCGTAATAGGCATTGCTTCCGTCTCCAATGACCACTTCTTTTTTTCCGTGGCACTCAATACACCAACCCATGGTAAGCGTAGGCTTGGTAAGCGGTAAATTTCCTTCGACGTTGTTCAATTCAGCTACTGGCACTACTTTCGCTGTTTCCTCCATCTGCTTCATATCCCCATGACACTGAGTACAATTTATCTTGCCTGCAACAACGTGTTGGGAATGGTTAAAGTAAACGTGGTCCGGTAAAACGTGAACTTTGTTCCAAACAATGGGTTTGGTTTTGCCGGTGTAAGCCCCCGCAGGCTTGATAGTAGGATCCCAGCCCGCCGCAACATATATTTTTGCAATTTGCTCCTGTTGAGCGGCGTCCTTGCCGTTGATTTGTTTGTGGCAATTCATGCACACGTTCACCGTTGGAAATCCAGCAGACTTGGATTTTTCTACGGAATTATGGCAGTACTTACAATCAATCCCGTTAACCCCAGCATGTTGGCTGTGCGGAAAAGCGATTGGTTGCGATGGCTGATAATCTTCCATCAGATTGATAGAACCCAAGCTTTGAAAGACCAACACCACCGATGCAATGGTTAGCACCAACCCAACAACGCCACTTATTGCTCTGTTTTTCCACGCTAATATTTTGAACTCATCCCAATACGAAAGAGAGTTGTCGGGCGCTTTTTCGGATGTAGCGTATTTTAGCTGTCTGCGGACCCCGCTTACCGAAAGAATAATTACGATAAACACAACGGCTAATAACCACCAAACATTGCTAATGCCCCCATCTTCCTCCACCGGGACATTTGGATCGGTAGCCGGCACTCCTGGTGCTGTGCCTGGAGGCGGCGCCACCGGAGGAGCATCGGCATAATCAAGGATTTGGTTCACTTGTTCCGGTGTAACCTCTGAAAAAATTTGCATCACAGCTCCACCGTACTCCTTGTAAACCGCAGCCGCCCTCTTGGATTTACCACTATTTCTCAACGCCGCATTATTTTGAACCCACTCAACGATTAAATCCCCTTCTCCGGCATCTATCCAGCGTTGGCGGGCTCCTTTCAACATCGGACCAGTACCGTTCTTTTCGATCTGATGGCAACTCGCACACTTTGCTTTGTACAAGGCCTCCCCCTGGGCAAACAACGGAGCGTATTCAACAACCGCAACACAACACAGCAATAAAATGAACTTTTTCAGTGTGATTAAACCCTTTCGATTTTCCGGTATTTTCATGAAAGTTGGTTCTTAATTAAATAAAAATCGTTGATTAATGAACGTTTTTTTGTGCAAATTTAAGGACAATAAAAGGAATTGTGACACTCTTATGACAATCCTGTGTAATTTATAATGATTCTAAATAACAGGGAGTGGAAGCACAAATATCGCCCTTGTCTCGTGAGAAATTTAGCTTAATTTTACAATCCATGAAACATTGCTTATTAGGGTTATTGGTGATTGTTTTTCATTTCGTGAAAATTCCCGTTTCATCCCAAATCATCGTAAAAAGCGATGCCAATTTCCAGGTCTTAACCGACAGCGTAAAAAACTCGAGAATTCAAGTTTTGGGCTACCGCGTTATCTTAGCCTTTGACTCAAATAAACCGTTTCTTGATTCTATCAAACTTCAGTTTCAGGAAAAATATCCCAAAACAGATGCCTACATCTTTTTTGAATCGCCCAATTTCAAGTTAGTCGTCGGCGACTTCCGCACGGAAATTGAAGCCCTCTGGTTTGCTAACAAATTGCCGATAGAATACCCCCTTTCCTTGGTGCAGAAAATGCCGATTAATCTTCCTAGAATTGACTAGAAATGACGCCAACCTTGAGCTTTTAACGGATGCGCCGTCCCCGAATTATCAATGAGATTACACCCCTCGTTCTCGACCGTAAAATGTCCAATTGTCGTAAAATGTGGATTTCCTTGAATTTTAGGGTAGTCTTCTTGGGAAATCGAAAACAAGAGTTCATATTCCTCCCCTCCGTTCATTGCGCAAGTTAAAGGGGTTAAATTAAATTCTGTAGCCATTAACAGGGTTTCCTCGTGGAAGGGAAGTTTGTTTTCGTAAACATTGCAGCCCAATTTGCCCCGGTTGCACAAATGAAGCAACTCAGAGGCCAATCCATCTGAAACGTCTATCATGGATGTTGGGACTATTTCCAACGCACTTAACAATTCGATAATATCCTTGCGCGCCGAAGGCATCAACTGTTTTTTTACTAAAACATCAAACCGGTCTAATTCAGGTTGTATTTGTGGGTTTGATAAAAAAACACTCTTTTCCCTCTCTAAAATTTGGAGGCCCAGGTAGGGTCTTCCCAAATCCCCGCTTAGGATAAGAAGGTCATTGGGCTTTCCTCCGGATCGGTAGCAAATTTTGGACTTATCCACCTTTCCAATGACCGAAACCGAAACCATCAGACCTTGAGCGGCGCTGCTCGTATCGCCCCCCACCAAATCCACATCAAATACAGAACAGGCATGATGAATTCCTTCATACAACTCCTCAAAAGCCTCAAGAGGGAAGCGACTCGATGCAGCAACGGCTATTAAAATTTGCTCTGCCGTTCCATTCATAGCAAAAACATCGGATAATGCCGCCGAAACCGCCTTAAATCCCAGGTGTTTCAATGGAACATACATTAAATCAAAATGAATGTTCTCCATCATTACGTCTTTTGAAACAAGGGTGTAGGACAGTCCATCGCGTTCAATGACTGCACAATCATCCCCAATGGAAAAAATCGTGCTTCCCCCTTTCGCTTTAGAGCTCTGTGTTAAATGTTCTATCAACCCAAATTCCCCGAGGTCTTTTATGGATTTCGCCGCTCTCTTTTCGTGCATAGTACCAAATGAGTTTATAACAGGTTTAAAAAGTTAAAAAAAAATCTCGCTTTCGCAAGATTTTTATTGTTGACCCACTAGGGCTCGAACCTAGACTCTTCTGAACCAAAACCAGACGTGTTGCCAGTTACACCATGGGTCAATCATCGTGCAAATTTAGGAACTTTATTTCATTATTAAAAAGGAACATCCCTGAATTTTATTGCTCCAGCCTTTCAACCTACATTTTATATTTTTATTTTCGCAGTACATTAACTACACCCTTGAATATGAATTTTTCTCGATTGAACGTGTTGATTGGCTGGTCGATTTTTTCCGTTGCCACGCTTGTTTATTTGATGACCATGGAGTCGACTGCCAGCTTGTGGGATTGTGGCGAATACATTACTGCCGCGTATAAACTGGAAGTTGGACATCCGCCGGGAGCGCCGTTATTTATGGTACTTGGCAGGTTATTTTCATTTTTTGCGCAACCGGAATCTGTTGCATTATGGATTAATGGTCTCTCAGCGCTTTCAAGTTCATTCACCATTTTGTTTATGTTTTGGTCGCTCACCCTGTTATTGCGAAAACTTACCAATAGCGCTAATTCCAAAGATCAGGTAATGGTATTGGTTTCAGCAGCCATCGCTTCGCTCGCCTACATGTTTTCGGACTCTTTTTGGTTTTCAGCTGTTGAAGGCGAAGTTTATGCCATGGCCTCGCTCTTCACGGCAATCATTTTTTGGGCAGCGCTTAAATGGGACGAAGAAATGCGCGCAGCGGATCAAATTTCGGCCAGCGCTCCAAACCGTTGGATTTTAATCATTTTCTTCCTGTTAGGACTGGCCGTTGGGGTCCACTTGCTTGGTATTTTAGTTGTCCCAGCAATCGGTTACATCATCTATTTCAACATCACCGAAAAAACTACGTTAAAAGGCCTGGTTTTAACTGGTTTGATTTCAGTTTTATCCCTCGGTTTTATTCAAGAAGGAATTATTCCGGGGTCGATTTCATTGGCCAGTAAATTAGAAGTTGGCTTCGTAAATTCATTGGGTCTTCCTTTTTTTAGCGGCACCGTATTTTTCTTTATCCTGTTAACTGGCGCGTGCGTATTGGCTATTCGTTATGCGCACCGCAAAAACAAAACGCTACTTTACAACGTGGTGATGGGGCTTACCTTGTTGCTAATTGGTTACGGTTCATTCGCTGTTATCGTCATAAGATCCAACGCCAATACCCCTTTGGATGAGAATGACCCTGAAAACTTAGTTACCCTGCATTCCTACTTAAAACGTGAACAGTACGGCTCCAACCCAATTTTATCCGGTCCCTACTGGAATTCATACCGTCTCAATGAAGTTCTTGACGACAACGGTCGGCCAAGAATTACCTCCCGAGATGGTTGGGGAGATTTGTCGCCCTTTTACCTTCGACGATTTGTTGTCCAAGAAGGGGATAGCGACATTAAAGCTTTTATTAGTGAGTCGGATGCGCAGGCTTGGGTAAAAGTTAACCGAGGAGCCTACACCATCACCGAAAAATACTACGAAAGCAATGCCTCCATTCGAACTGGAGCGGAACCCGCTTACGAACAAACCACGCTTTTCCCACGAATGTACGACGCGAACGATCCCAATAAGATTGAGGGCTACAAAAGTTGGAGTGGTTATGATCCCAACGACGGCGCAAACGAAGAAATTGGCCGGGACGGCTTACGCTTACCCTCCATGTCGGAAAATTTAACGTATTTCTTCCGCTATCAAGTAGATTGGATGTACGTCCGTTACCTGCTCTGGAACTTTGCCGGGCGTCAAAATGATATTCAAGGCAACGGCGACAACTTAAGAGGCAACTGGATCAGCGGTATAGAAATGTTGGATGCTCCAAGGGTTGGCCCTTCCGACTCACAACCTTATTTTACCTCTGAAAACGCGGCCCACAACCAATTCTTTCTTATCCCTTTGGCTTTGATTTTATTGGGTATATTTTTTCATTTTCACCGCGCCCCAAAGGACGCGTTCGTGCTATCGTTGGCCTTTCTTTTTACGGGAATTGCCATTTTGGTTTATCTGAACCAAAAACCCTTTGAGCCGAGGGAGCGGGATTATGCTTATTCAGGATCTTTTTATTTTTTCTGCATGTGGATGGCCTTCGGCGTTTACGCGCTTTATGATTTCGCCACGAACTTCGACAAGAAAACCATGCTTAAATTGGGGTATTTTATTGGGGGGGGGTTAGTGCTGTGTTTAATATTCGGATACGGGGGCGCATGGCTTTTCTCGGCGCTGATCATCGCTTTAATGATTGGGATAAGTTACGGCCTAGGTCGAATGAAACAAACAAAGCTCACCCTGGGTGTAATTTCTGCCCTTGGAATGTTTGCCCCTGTGCTAATGGGTTTTCAAGGATGGGATGACCATGATCGAAGTGGGAAAACTTCCGCGAGAGATCTTGCCTATAACTATTTAAATTCGTGCAAAAAGAACGGGATCCTTTTCACCAACGGCGACAACGACACCTTTCCCTTGTGGTATTTGCAAGAAGTGGAGGGAAAACGAACCGATGTGCGCGTTTGCAATCTATCCCTCATGGGAACCGATTGGTACACGAATCAAATGAAGCTGAAAGCCTATGAATCGGATATGCTGCCGATTAAATTTAGAGAAGACCAGATTTTAATGTATTCCGGTAATACGGACCAAGTTTATTTTATTTCATTAGCGGATATGGCATCCGTGGGTGCTTCGGACGATTTGATGAAGCGCGTAATTAACCTGCGCCTAAAAAGAAACCGAACAAAAGCCGTGCAAACCGTGGCTTATTTCAATGCCAATTTAAATTTGTTGCGGCCAGCCCTCACAGCTAGTACCCCTGCGAGCCAAGCGGCGCTGGATAAAACATTCAGCCTGCTTGCAAGCTCAGATACCTCCAATATTACCAATACCATGCTGGAAAAGTTTCGAGGAATCAACCTGCTCTTCGATCGAATCCGAGCCGGAGACATTACCTTAGATAAAAATTCCATAGAAAACGTCCAACAGCTTATTTCCGATCTGGAAAAACCGTGGTCAACAGTGGATTTGGCGGAAGCCATGGCCTTCGTACGAGAGGACAACAACCAGATTGTTTTAGAAGGGGGAAATGCCACCAGTTTTTTCCCCTCTAACACCTTTAGCCTCAAAGTAAACGAAAAAAATCTAGTTGCCTCAGGCATAGTTGACCAAAAGGCCTTGAATCGTTGTGCCGATGAACTTGTTTTTGCCTTTAAAGAGGACCAAGATCCTTACCTAACCCGCGATGAGCTAATGATGATGGAAATTGTCGCGAATAACGATTGGAAAAGGGGCATATATTTCTCCAGCAATCGAGGGTCTAGTTTTTCTCTCGCGCTGCTTTCCTATGGTTGGGTAAAACAAGTTGGTATGGCCTATGTTTTAACCCCGCTCAACCCGATGACCAAGGGCCAACCCAATTTCTATGACCTGCAAGAAATGTATCGCAATATTACTTCGGTCTATCAATATGGCGCAATGGCAAATCCAAAAGTATTGACCGACTACTACGCCCGAAGGCATACAACGCAATTTCGGGCAAACTTTCTATTGCTTGCCGAACAACTTTATCTCGAAAATAAGCGCGAACAGGCTATTAAGGTACTAAATCAATCGTTAGCGGTTATGCCTGCCGAAATTGTTATTGATATGGGAGAGGTTCACGGATGTGACCCCCTGAATATGTTGAGTTATAATGCCCAGCACCAATCTTACTCATATATGGATCAACAGGTCAGGGCTAAATGCAGTGGAAATTTGAACGAGTATGTTCAATTGTATTATTTGTGTAAATCATTTAACAAGGGGGAACAATTAGGAAACAAGGTACTAGATCAGTACGAAAGCGTCTTAAAATTTTACAAAAACACCTCTGCTCAAATCTGCACAAAACTTGACAATGCGGCCGAACTTTTTGCGGTAACGGACGGGATATTCAAAATGCATTCAACCCTTCAAGATCCCAGCGTCAATGCAGTGAATTCGAAATTTTCTGAACGTTTAATGAAAAACATTAACCAGATATATAAAAGCATCTTGCCCAAATTATCCGCAGAACTTATTCGCTTAGGAAACGAACACGATGAGCCCGTTTCGAGCGGAGCAGGGAATTACAGCCAACAATATGGGTCTTTAAATCAAAACCTAGAGGCTATTGGCCAACATTACGGGTATTTAGAAAGGACTGCACCAGCTCCTTCCCCACCCAATACAAGCGAAACGCCTGTTCCCCTTCCAATGCTACGAGGGCAATAGCGATGAACCGAGTTACCATTCGAATTTTACGCAGTTTATTTCCCAAATGGATTTGGTTTAACGACCATTCAGAAGGGGTCACCGTTACGTTTGACGACGGTCCTCATCCTGATGCAACACCTATAGTTCTTGAGATTTTAAAAAAACACCAAGTTCAAGCGGTTTTTTTTTGCGTAGGTAAGAGTGTAGAAAAATATCCGGCGCTTTTTCAGCAGATTGTTCGGGAAGGGCACCTTGTTGGTAATCATACTTATCATCACGAAAACGGGTGGCTAACAGATGCTCAAACTTACTTGGCCTCTGTGGATCGTTGTGCGAGCGTCTTTGAGAGCCGTTTATTTCGTCCCCCTTACGGAAAACTGCCGGGGTTTACGACTCAAAAAATATTAAGTCGAGGGTATAAAATTGTTCTATGGTCGTGGTTTAGCTACGATTTTCACCCCAAAATGACCTTGAAAAAACTCAATAAACGCATCCAAAACATTTCAGGAGGCGACATCTTAGTTTTTCACGATAACGCTAAAACCGCCGGAAAAATCGGCGATTATTTAGAGCTTACCCTTTCGAATTTGGTTTTGCGAAAAATACCCACACAACCCTTAAATACAACATGAAAACTACGCGCAGTAAAACTCTCCTAATCTTCCTATCGCTTTACATTCTGCTCCAATTTTGTTGGTGGGGATACCTGCTTTTACAGAGCAATTCAACTAAAATGCTGATGGTATTGGGGGAGGGGACCGTTTTTCTTGCGATCCTTTTCTACGGAATTGGGCGTTTGTACAGCAGCATTCAACAGGAATTGGCACTGCATCAAAGACAAAGCAATTTTCTGCTGTCCGTGACTCATGAATTAAAAACGCCTTTGGCAAGCGTGCAGCTGGTTTTGCAAACTATGTTGAAACGCTCGTTTGAAGGAAGGCAATTAAAAGAATTTACCGAAAAGGCCCTAGATGAGAACAAAAAATCCCAACAGCTCATTGAAAACATTTTACAAGCATCGGGCCTCGAGCAAAAGGCCCTCAATGTGCACCTAACCCAGGTTGCGCCTCAGGAATTCCTTCGCGAATTTACCTTGCATTTTCCTGAGTCAAAATATAACATCCTTTGGAAAAGTCAAGACAACACCCCTTTCCAATGCGATATTCATATGTTGACGTTCATTTTAAAAAACCTCATCGAAAATGGATTTAAATATGGAGGCACCCAAATTTGCGTGGAATTTATTGCTCAAAAAACATCCCTTGAAATACACGTAATCGACAACGGCATTGGAGTCTTAGAAATGGATCGCCCTTATATTTTTGATAAATTTTACCGCTCTGGAAACGATCAAATCAGAGAGCGCAGCGGTACGGGATTAGGCCTTTACATTGCTCGCGAAATGGCTGTGCTTCAGGGGGGTGGTTTAAATTACCAAGCCTTGTCCAAGGGTTCGTGCTTCATCGTATCTTTGCCCTATGGCAAATAAAGCGGCGCTCATTATTCTCGATGGATGGGGGATTGGAGATCAGAGCCGCGCTGATGCTATCTACCATGCTCATACGCCTTTCATGGACCATCTTTATGCCAATAATCCCTCCTCAACTCTTACAACGTGTGGCGAGGCAGTAGGCCTTCCAAGCGGGCAGATGGGAAATTCGGAAGTCGGACACCTGAACCTCGGGGCAGGTAGGGTTATTTATCAAGAATTAACCCGCATTAATCGCTCCATTGAGGACGGAAGTTTTTATAACAATCCTGTGCTCTCTGATGCATTATCCTATGCTAACCTAAACGGTAAAAAGGTGCATTTACTCGGCCTGGTTTCAAATGGAGGGGTCCATAGCGCATACCATCACCTGGAAGCCTTAATTCACCTTTGTACCAAGTCCAATGTAAAAAACACGTTCATTCATGCGATTACGGATGGTCGGGATTGCAGTCCCAAAAGTGCACTAAAAGACCTTTCCCGTTTATTAACGTTCGAAAGTGATGCGGTGAGGTTGGCTTCGATCATCGGACGATACTATGCCATGGACCGCGATAACCGATGGGAACGTATTGCTAAGGCCTATGAATTATTCGTTCGCGGTCAAGGTAAAAAAACCAAAACCCCTTTATTGGAAATAACGCGTTACTATAAGCAGGGAGTTACCGACGAATTTTTGCCGGGTTTGGTGGTAGACCCAGCCGGAATCATTGAACAAGGAGACGTGGTGATCAGTTTCAATTTCCGGACCGATCGCCCACGAGAAATTACCAAGGCCTTGACTCAACAAGCTTTTCCTGAACACGGAATGGTTCCTCTCAAGCTGCGATATCTTACAATGACTCCCTACGACGAAACTTTTCAAAACGTTGAGGTAATTTTTGATAAAACGGCATTAAAAAATACGCTAGGGGAAATCCTCTCAAACGAACAAATACGTCAGGTACGAATTGCTGAAACGGAAAAATACCCTCACGTCACGTATTTTTTCAATGGCGGGAGAGAGGTGCCTTTCCCTCTTGAACACCGAATCATGGTGCCTTCACCTAAAGTACCAACCTATGATTTACAACCTGAGATGAGCGCGCCTGAGGTTACTGAACAACTTCTTGCTTATCTGGATAACCACCTTGCCGAATTCATCTGCCTTAATTACGCCAATCCTGATATGGTGGGGCATACGGGAAATTATGCGGCAATTATCAAAGCCGTGGAAACAGTTGACCGCGAGTTGCGTCGTTTGGTGAATGATCTCATGAAAAAGAAGTATAACATCCTCGTCCTTGCTGACCACGGAAATGCTGACCTTGCTGAAAACCCCGACGGCAGTTCCAATACCGCTCACAGCTTAAATCCCGTTCCCTGCATCTTAATCAATAGTTCCTTCCAACGGATGAATGGTGGAATTTTGGCGGATGTGGCTCCTACGCTCTTGGAACTCATGGATGTCCCCATTCCTCCCGAAATGACCGGACGATCCCTTATTATCAAAGAGGCTTAAGCCCTTTAAATTATTTTATCCCCAAAATTTGCTTTGCTTGGGCATCGCTGGGATCTACATCGTATACGATTTGAAAGTATTCTTTCGCCTTTACAGGATCTTTCTCCGAGGAAGCCCCGTAATATCCTCCCATATACCGAGCCGACTCAATCACCATTTTCTTATTGGACTCTTTTTTTCGATCATCGCCTACTACAATCTCCAAAACTTTTGAGTAATAAGGCTTGGCCAACCAAAGAGCATTGGTGGGATCCATTTGAAAATTACATCTTCCTCTCCACATGTAAGCAGGCGCGTAATTAAGTGACATCGCCGCAACCTTAGCAAATAAAGTGTCTGCTTCCTTAAAGTTCTTAGGGCCCGAAAAATAGCACTGACCAAGGTTATAAAGCTCCTGCAGCGTCAACTCAACGACCGATTGGCGCCTCATGTAGGTTTCAATCGCCTTATCGTACTTCTTCATCCTCCAATATTCGCGGGCCATTTCTGACGACAACTCTTTCAACGCGTTTTCGCTTAACAGCATGGCCTTTTCCCATTCCATCAACCCAAGCGAGTCGCTGCCCGTTTTCATTAAAAGGGCACCCCTCGTTTTAAAATCTAAGTAGGTAAGTTCCTTTTCCGGAGCCAGATTAAAAAACCGATTACTGGCGTCGAGACCTAGTTGCATGGCATTACTTAAGTTTTGGCATTCTAGATACGATTTTGCTAAAATTCGCTCCGTATAAAAATTTATCAGCCCTTCTTGATTAACTCCCACAACCATTTCAATAGCCTCACAATATTGTTTCGCTTTATACAAGGCACCGGCATAACGGTAACGAGAATCTCGGTTGTTATTCAAGGCAAGAAACTTTTTCCAATCTTGAATGGCCAAATTCATTTTATCAAAACGCATTAACATTTCCGCCCGTTCTCGATATGCAGGAGCAAAGGTGGAATCAATCGCAATAGCCTCCTTATAAATTCTATTCGCCTCTACTTCGTTTTCCGCTGCTTGGTAAATGTTGGCAACGCGCAATTTACCCCGAGGTGATTTCGGATTTATTTCAAGTACCTTGTTATAACTTTTAATCGCCTCGTTTGCATTGAGGGCTGTGTTGTTGGTTAAGGCAATTTTTTTAGCTTGTTCATATAACGCATCTCCCTGCAATAAATAATTATCCTCGTTGGTAGGATCTTTTTCGATCGCCTCAAGCAATAGAGTAAGCGCTTGATCTAAATCTTTGATTTCAGACTTTATGTATCCTTCAGCTGCACCCCTTAACACTTCAGAACGCTTAGCAACTAATTTTTTTCCTTTAGTTAATTCAAGGGCTTTATTAAGTTCAACCTGAGCGGCAGCCTTATCTCCTTTTATCCAAAGGGATCTTAACTTACCGACCATCGGCATTGGATTGATGTTATCCACCTCGAACCCTTTATTCCAGGTTAAAACTGCAGAGTCTATTTCTCCTTTTTTGAAATAGCAATCGCCAAAATAGTAATAGGCATTTCCGTCATTTGGCGTTGTTGCAACCAATCTTTTAAAGTCTCGGAGCGCTTCAGGATACCGTTCATTGTTCGTTTTCTTAATCGCGTCGCCCAAGGACTGACCCAATAAATTCAAAGTCGCACATACGAATAAGCCGAATAAAATATACTGCTTCATGATGGTGTTTTTATACTTAATATCAATAAGGTTGCCAAAGTTACTTCGGTTTTAGGATAACACAAAAGAAATTGTGACTTAATTCGTTGTAAGTTGAATCAAACGAACAGGAGTCTTTGCAGGGACCAGTTCCGATTTTTGGACCAATAACTGTCCTTTCTCGCCAAGCATAAAAATCACGAATCCCGTATTCAGCCCAGCACGCCTACCCTTGTTAATTAACCACATTTCACGGTGTAAGGGGTATTCTTGCGTCCATATGGTTCCTGCGTAGGGCTGAAAACCAACTGCGCCCTCTACCTTGCTTACATACAACACTCTTAAACTGTCTAAAAAATTCATAACATTAAGGTCTTCTTGGTCTGATATCCAATTCACTCCGATAAACCCTAACGCGTTGGGATTTGCTTTAACATAATTGATCACTTGTTCGTTAGACGACAAAGCATACACGGAATTTGACAACGTTTTCTTTCCCGACAAGTTCGTCAAATAATTAAAATTTGCTGAATTAACTTTATCAAAAACCATTTTAACGGGCTTACCTGAGGCGGGCCACTTAGCACCATCTTCAGATAACCATGTTTTCAAGCGCCCAACGGAAACAGAGGTGTCCTTGTTCGAAGGGTGCACAATAAGCGCTACTGCGTCATAAGCCATTAAATGGCTTTTAACCTCTACATTTTGGGACTTCAAAAAATCTTTTTCCTTTTCGGTAAAATCTCTTGAGATACAAATGGTCTTTACTTTATTGGCAAAGAAACTGTCAATGATTTGCCCTTCGGATAAAAATTTAGGCGTTATCGTCGCTTTCGGAAACTGGCTCTCAAACGTATAGATACTTGTTAAAAAAAGAGGCCGATAGGAATCTTCAATCAATACGCTTGTTTTGCCCCTTCCGTGAGTATCGGTTTGATAGGCAAAAGGATTCTCGTGGGTTTCGCAAGCAACCAACAATACGATAAACAGGAGAAAGACGAAAGAGTGGTAAGTTTTACTCTTTTTCATGTTTGTATGCTTTTATTGCCCTGTAAAGCCTAAACAATCCATAAAAAAATAAGACTGCTATTAAAAAAACTCGGTTCCAACCCAAAAGGCTTGGAACGATATCACTAAAAGCCAAAAACCCTCCCAAAACAAGTGTGGCTAAAAACACACACATTCCTAACCCAAAATTTATTACCCTAAAATCCATACCAAAAAAACCTTGGAAAACAGCTAGGAGATGTTGCTTTTGCAAGCGAATCAATTAATTCACTTCAAATTTAATTGGAAGAGTTACCCAAGTCCTAACGGCTCGACCTCCATTCTTACCGGATTTCCATGCCGGCATTTTTTCAACCACTTTAACCGCAGCCCGATCGCACGCTTTGCAACCTGCCAAAGGACCAGCTACAGAAACGTTAGAAACCTTACCGTCTTTTTCTACAACAAACCTAATTGTAACCCTACCTTTAATTCCCAAATCAATTGCCTCTTGAGGATAATCGATGTTCTCATTGATGAATTTAGCCATTTCCGCAGCGCCTCCTGGAAAATCAGCTTCTTCCTCTACAAAGGTTTCAATTGGCTCGGGCTTTTCTTCAATTTCTTTAGGACCCTCCGATGGAGCTGGAGGATCAAAATTTTCATCGCTCCCGTCTTGCGTCTTATCCCCGGCTTTTGTTTCCTCTAATTCCGCTTGAGTGGGTATGGGATCTGTGACCGGATCGTCTTCGATGACCGGAGGAATAAAGGCCG
>VGMY01000008.1 GCA_016866255.1 Bacteroidota bacterium
TCTTTGAATCTCCTTCTGAAAGATATAGGTTTCAAGCGGTGCGGAAATGGTAAGACCAATAATGACAGCCATAAAGAGTCGCGGTAGCATGGCGCCCCATTCGCCCCAGGTGATTTTTTCGGTGCCGTCGCCCTTCACTGTGGACACAATGAAGCGGTCGAGGTTAAAGATGATCAGCCCCCAAACCAAAGCGGCAGGGATGGTTACAAACCAATTGCCATGATGTACTCCATCTTTTGTGTTTTCTCCAAATATGGTATGCATGGCAAAGCCCATGGCAATCATCGCCATGACCGTGGTGGCGAGTACCACACCGCCAATTCCTGCGGCTTTAATGTGGTCAGAATACGGGGCGTATTGCAGAATTTGCGCATCGGCCCCACCGCATTTCCATAAAAACTTCATGATGCGGTCCATGGTTTTACCGTATTCTTTCTTTTGATAATCGACCAGTTCGTTCATGCCGATGGAGTTGTTTTTTTGACTCATAAGATATAGGATTTATAGAGGTTCTTGGTTGTTTAAAGCATTGTTGTAGTTCGCGTTGCTGGAACGCAATGTATTCACAATTTTATTGTTGCTAATGTATCGGTTTATTTTGGATTTTGCTTCACCGTTGGGCGGTAAAAAACGCAGTCTTCGCCTAAGTTTGGAAAAATAATACCGAGCAAGGTTCGAATTCAAGCGTTCCGTTGTGACTTGAGGTAAAGCCTGCATTTTACCCCTTTGGTATTTCCCTTGCATCCAACTGCTTTTCGAAAGAACCCGGGTTTTGCGGTGAAATTTTTTCTGTTTGAAATGCAGTTCTTGGCTCAAATTAAAGGTGTCTATAGTCCTGAACAAGGTGGGTTCAAGGAATAATTCTTGGGTTAATTTACCTTCCAACGTGTGAGCAATAAGAACAAAGCGGTTATGGGCTTTTTTCGCAGTAACAACCGCCGCATTCCCTTTCAAGTCGGCACCAACGGGCTCAAGGTCTATTTGGTAGGCACCTGTAACATGCCATGAAAGGATGATGGCTCCACCTTCTAAAATAAATTGCTTACCACCGGATTGCAGATAGTATTCGCTATCCTTGATGCTAAATAATAAATGGTCTGGAGCTAAACGCCATGAAAAGTCATGGATGCCCGCTTGTTGATTCGAAAATTTGATGCGCCAAGCTTTTTTAATTCGATATAAAAACGGGAAAATAGCCATTAAAAAGGCACAGAGGATGAAGATGGTCCAAAGTGCGGGAGCTCCTAACGATGCAATTCTTTCAATCATAATTTCACTGTTGTTTTACTGAAATTACACTAATTTCCTGAAATCTATTGCTTGGTTGATTTTCTAAAGTTATTGGGGTGGTTGTTTCTATCAACAAGTAATCTTTTCCTTGGTGTGAGACATATTGGCCTGGATAATACAAACCGGCTACCCCGGTAATCATATGTCCTTGGCCTTCAATGACGCAACCGACAAGTACGATGTTTTGTTCGGAAATTAAATGGTGTAAAATTCCTGCAAACATGGTGGATTTACTATCACAATCGCTGTAGGAAATGGCCAAGCTTTCATGCGGTAATGCCAAGCCGAAATAACTGTCATCTCCTGCGTCGAAATCAGGAACGCCATAGGGAATGAACTGAACAAAATGCAAGGCAGCCCTTACGCGATTTTCGTAAGTGTCTTTCCCCATTTTTTGGAGTTCTATCTCGATGAATTTGGCAACGGCGTAATTAACTTCATCCGATAAAGCAATTACTTCATTGTAATTGATACCATATTCGTCCTTCCCAAAGCCATAAAAATAGAAACCATCGGCGTTCATGTTTTGATACAAAAAAGTGTGGTCCGTTGATTGCAATTTGTAGGTATTCGCAGAATCCCGCGCAAAGCAATGGGTTTTACAACCGTATTTACTCACGGTAGATGAGGTGGTTTTTGCGTTAAGTTTCAGGGTGAATTGGGCTTCTTTACTTCCTACGAAGGGGAATTTGTATTCAAGAAACGCATCTTCTTCTACCATTCTTGCGTGTACCGCATAACCGAAGGAAGCAAAATTCTTGGGAGTTCTTCGATAATTTTTTTGCTTGGATGAGTATTTGGTAAGCTGCTCAATGACCGAAAGGTTCTCCGTGAGATTTTTTTTCAAAGGATTGGCTCCAAAAGCAAGATTGCTGTTGAGAATAGCCACAGCAAAGATTAAAATAATTAAATAAATGTATAATTCCGACATTAAATAACGTTATATTTTACCTGTCTAAAAAATTACTATCCTCCCACTTTACTTGGAACTCCAATTCGTGCGAACCTTCGCTTCGCTCGTGTTCAATGGAAAAGGTGGCACGATCTGGCACGTAAAGCGCCTCACCGGCAACGGAAATTCTGAAGTTTTCGTTTTTCTCGATGCAGTCTGCAAGCCTTCTTAGCTTGCTTACAAATTCTTCCTTTGTGTACGTTTTTTCAATATCTCGGTCTTCCATGGTATTGTTTTTTACGAAAATAGCCAATTCACGGCTATGTATCGTTTTTTATCAGAAAGTTTTTAATACCTCTCCGCAGAGCGCTCTGCAACGCTCAATGGAGGCGAGGTGTAAGTGCAATACAATGTTGTAATCGTCGCTTCGGTAGCCTCCGAACAAGGCCAAAGTAACGGGCAAGGGTTTCCCTATTTCCTCAGAAACATCGGCTACCCATTGCGTAAACACCTCGGAACATTCCAACCAATGCGCTGTATCGCACTGCCCGCCAAGATCGTCGTCGATGTGGCTGTCGGCCCCGTGGGCAAAAACCACATAATGCACTTCACCGGCCAAGATGCGCAAACGTACAAGCTCCAGTTTTTCGCGGAAATTTTGCACGTAGCCCGCGTTTCGTCCGGAGGGGTTCACATTGCAATCCAACGGGATGGCTTGGTTGAGCCGAGGTACAAAGTAGCGAGTGTCCTCAATGCTGTTGCCGTAGTGACCGTCCAAGTCGAGCCAAGCGCCTGAAACACCGAATTCGTCGTAGAGTTTTAAGGAGGCAATTACTTGACCGGAAAAGGTGCAGAACCCTTGACCAGCCGTTGGTGTTGCATGGTGCATTCCGGAAACGGGGGCAAAACACAATTGATCGGGTTGGGCTAAACTATGCTTGATCGCATGGTACATGGCGCTGTTGGTATATCGAACGCTTTCCACCAAATTTTCCGACCATGGAACGCCGTTGGATTGGTAGTTGCCTTGCTGGTTGAAGACGTTGTTCACGTATTCTTCGGTGTGGGCAAGGTGAAAATCCTCTTGGTCGAACGGTTGAAAATCCGAGTGGATGTCAAAATTGGACTCCAACCCTAAGGCATGAATGCGCTCCATGAGCAAATAGGGCTTGAGCGGTGACTGCGAATACGAACGCTCTCGAATGGAATCAAAACATACTTGTTTTTTGTTGTAGAAGGTTGCGATGGTTGGTTTACGTAGCATCATTTTTGGTTTTACAGGTTAAACATTTATTGCCAAAGAGACGGATAACCTTCCTATTTCGAACGTTCTTTGCAACCTTGTAATCGCAAGAGGGCTATGCTAATCCGAAGGATTTCCGCCCTCAAAAAAAGAGGGTTGGATTTGGATATTTGCAGGATGAAGGGGCATTCTTCTTATTTTCGCAGTAAAAAAATCCATGAGCCATTTCGACATCATAGGCGACATTCACGGCCATGCGGATGCTCTGGAAAAACTCCTCGAAAAAATGAGTTACCAGCGATTTAATGGCATTTACCGTCATCCGGATCGTCAAGCTATTTTTTTAGGGGACTTTATTGACCGAGGTCCCAAAATCCGCGAAACGTTACACCTGGTTAAAGCCATGGTAGATGCGGGTTACGCTCAGGCGATTATGGGCAATCACGAGTACAATGCAGTTTGTTTCGATACGAAAAATACCAAGGAAGGCGGATACTACCGAGAACACAATGATGAGAAAATCAAGCAGCATTATAAAACCTTGGAACAATTCCATGCTTTTCCAGAGGAGTGGGAACAATTTTTAGCGTGGTTTAGGCACTTACCGATGTATAAGTCGTTGGATACCTGCAAGGTTGTTCATGCCTACTGGAACGACGACAACATCCAATGGTTGGAGCAGCATTATCAACCCCAAGGGGAGGGCTTGAGTGCCGGATTTTTAAGCAATTGCTATCGAGAAGGATTGCCAGGGTTCAAGGCGGTTGAAGAAACGTTAAAAGGTCCGGAACACAGGTTGCCTGATGGTAAATTTATGGTAGACAAAGAAGGAATCGAGCGGAAGGAGTGCCGATTGAAATGGTGGGCCATGGATAAATCCACCATGGGGGAGGGGGTCATGGAATGTCCGCCCGAATTACGGCACGAACCCATGCCTCAAGGATGCGATTCCACGGTTTTTACCTCCGACAAACGGGTGTTTTTTGGACATTATTGGTTGACGGGCGTTCCGAAAATAGAAAATGAGTCGGCGATATGTTTGGACTACAGCATTGCCAAGGACGGAATTTTAGTCGCAGCTCGCTTGAACGAGGGAAAAAAACCGGATCTATGGCATTGAAGTCTTTGGAATTCGAAGAAATCCTTATTTTTGCGCCTCGTTGATTTGAAATACGTTACAGCAATGTAACATTGGTCCTATAGCTTCCCGCCGCTCACTGCGTTCGGTCGGGACAGGCAACTTCGCTATAGGACAGCATATTGAAATACGTTACAGCAATGTAACATTGGTCCTATAGCTCAGTTGGTTAGAGCACCTGACTCATAATCAGGTGGTCCCTGGTTCGAGCCCAGGTGGGACCACAACAAAAATCCCGCGATAGCGGGATTTTTAGTTGAAATGGATTGGGCGAGAAGTTTATGCCGACTGTAGCGTAGCGAAATCGAGGTAAGCCCGGGGGGTCCACGTAAAAATCCCGACATTCGTTCGGGGTTTTTGTTTTGTTGGAGGGACCTTATTGTGGTAAAACGAGTTATAGTAAACTATAAGATTGTTGGGTTATTATCCCAACACCTTAACCCAAATCCTTTCCGGATACTCGCCTTGAAAAACATATTCCGTTACAGGGCAAAGCCACAACCTGTGACCTTGCATTTCGGGAACGGTGTAGTACATTCCGTAACCCACGGGTGCATGTCCTACTTGGTCCAACAATGCTTGGTTTTTGCCGCAAGCATCTGAAATCAACGAATACTCTGCTTCTGCAAAAGGCTCCGTATCGAATGCAATACAGACTTCGGTTCCCCATTGACTTACCCTGTCTAAGAATTCATCGGCACCGTCCACCATGAGTAAGTTGTTTCTGCTTCCGAGGCCCGCCTCTAAGAACTCCGGTAAATCAACGTACCAGAGATGGTTTTCTTTGTAAAATCGCTTTGTCATATTGAAATTTTGGGTAAAGTTACTACGGAAAGCTAGGCTGGTAAATTCCTTGCAAGGTTGTAATGTTCTTAGCCCCCAAAACCAATGCGGTTGATGCCTTTTTGTAAAACGACCTCTTGCGCGCATAGTTTTAAGATGTAGTCCAACTCAAGAGGGCTTTCGTGCAAAATACGTTGTACCTCCAGCTTGCGAACGACGTTGTCGATCTGTCCTCCGGTTAAATCATATTCTTTTGCCACGGCTTCTGCGTCGCCGTCGTTGAGTTCAGGTAATTTGGATTTCCATATTCCGGCCCTTGCGGCCAAACCCGGACGGTGAAACTCAATCTTGTACAAGAATCGACGGTCAAAAGCCTTATCCAAGTTTTCGGCTAAATTGGTGGTTGCAATGAAAATCCCTTTGAAGTTTTCCAATTCTTCCAATAATATGTTCTGCATCGCATTTTCCGTTTGTGATACAGGGCTATTCGAGCTCGTTTTGCGCGAAGAAAGGATGGCGTCGGCTTCGTTGAACAACAGGATTGGGGCTTTGACGGTATGTGCTGCCAGTTCTGTGTAGTCCTTGAAGATTTTTTTAATTAATTTCTCACTTTCACCAAACCACATGCTCTTAGATTGGCTTATTTCAACCTTCATGATTTCACGGCCCGAAGCTTTGGCTAATTGGTAAACCGTTTCTGTTTTTCCCGTTCCAGGAGCACCGAATAACAAAATGTTCAGGTTTTGTGGAAGCGCTTTGCTGTTCAAACGTTGCATGAGGTTGTTGTAGCGTTCTTCCTCCATCATTGACCGTAAATCGTCCACTTGTGCTTTCTCCTCGGCCTCGTAAAAAAGCTCTTTCTGGGCAATGTTCTCAGGCAATATGGCGTTTTTACTCGACTTTCGTTTAACGACCGTTAACCCGTTTTCTTGCAAAAGCGTTAAGGATTTGTCCGAAAGTAAAAAATCGAGATCATTGAAAAAACGCCCGCTGCTGAATTCCAATAGGTCGTATTTGATGAGTTTATTGCTCCCATTGTAAATGCCTTGAAGGTATTGAACCCGGTTCGAAGATCTGCGGAAAAACGAGTTAATCGGTTCGTCCATGTCCACGGTAAGGCATCCGTTGATGGATTTCCAAACAACATACGTGTAAACGATTCTGTCGGCATGGGTTAAATCCAAGCCAAGCACATAACTGATGAAAGGAAAATGCTTGTACTTTTCAAGGGTTTCGTTGACCTCGTGATATAGATCGTCTGCATCCATGTTTTCAGCAATGCACTCTTGGCAAAAGTCATTGATCTTTTCTAAAACTTCTACCACATTCGTGATTTCTTTTACTTCTTCCTTCGGCATGAGCTGATGGTTAAGTATGGCGTTAATGATCGCTGGGGCCACGATGAAATGGTATTTTCTTAAGCCTTCATTGAAGCGACGACGGTTCTTTTGACGCACTAACAACCCTTTATCGCTGAGCGTATTTAAGGTTTGAAGTTGGTTGACGAGTTCGAAAGGTGTGACTTCGAAAAAACGAAGGAGGTCGTGGCTTTCTACTTCTTCACCAAACAAGTTCATTGCGCAAACAATGGCGAACATGAATGCCTCATCGTCGTTGGTTTCAATGTACTGACCGATCGAATAAACTTCATTCTTGATTTCTGAGAACAATTCGGGCTGCAAGCCAGAACCCTTGGATTTTTTGTAAATGGTGTTGAGCGCTTCGGTGATTGGAACTAAGGAAAGCTTGGTTTTTCTTGGCATGGAGATTTTGATTTTTAAACTGAAGGTTTTACGCATAAAAAAACCCTGGATAACAGGGCGCAACATATTTTTTTTGAAGTACCGGTTTATTCATCAAAATCGGTACTGAAGAAAAGGTCGAAGCGCTCCAATAAGGCGTCAGAATTGATCATTTTTTTAAGTTTCTGCAACGCACGTTTGATGGTTTGCGATGGATTGCTGTCGTTAAATTCACGCCCAATGGCGCCTACATCCACACCCTTCATAAAATGCCGTTTTATGTACATTGCGTCTTTGGGATGCTTGATGGCAAATTCCTTCAACACGGAATTGATTTCAAGCACATATTTACTGAGGGAAGGGTCATTCGTTTCAAACTCATTATGGCCCCCTGCAAAAATTCGCCGGTCGAATTCCGATGCGTCATCCGAATGGTTCAGGGATTCCATCCCCTGCGTTGCCTGATACGTTTTTGAATTTTGCTGCCGAAAAAAATCCTTGCACCGGTTGTTAGCAACTTTATTCAACCATGCGCCCGAGGACCACTTGCTTAATTCATCCTCTTCAGCGTTGCGAATTTTATCGAGTAGGTGCAGGCACAGCTCTTGATAGATGTCATCTTCATTTTGCTTAAAGTACTTACGAATAATGTTTCGCAACATTGCAGCATTTCGGCGGATGACTTCGTTAAGGATCAGGTCTCGGTTCAAATTAATCGGGTTTTAAGGGTTATTACTCGTTTTAGTTTCTAAATACTTAAATAAAAAATTATCAAAAATCGGCGCATCTTTATCGATTTCCCAGGTTTGCTTGAAATACTTACCATAGTTTTGGGTGGTAGATCCGAGCGCTTCTTCAAAATCCAAGAACAAGGCCTTTATTTTTAAAAAGACCGCATCATCAATAACAGCTTTGGGCCCGTTCGGGACTTCTTTTTTATACATTGCGGGTTTAAACACCATGTACTCTGCATTGGACTCCATTGATTTTTCATGCGTTCCATAATAACTCTTTGATTCTTTTATTGCTTTTAATTGCTCCAATACTTGATGCACCATTAGTTCAAAGTCGCTTCCCACCAGTAAGGAATATTCTGACTTGGATTTTGCTTCGAAAAACGTTTTAATCGAGTCGGATAAATCCTTTTCATTGTATTGCGGTTTTGGGTCCTCCTTGTTTTTTAAATAGTTGATCTTGGCTGAACTCTTTTTGTCGCCTGGTTCATACATGAGAATTTCATGGTTGAAACATTTACGAACGTGTAGATCGGTGGATTGATAGGCCTCAAAAGCCGTTTCTCCGACCCATAAAATTTTTAGTTTCTTGTGTTTTTTGGATGTCATAGTGTATTTTTTCAGTCATAATAGAAGGCATTACGCAGAGAAATTCGGTAAATAACCAACTTTAAGCAAAAAGTTACCATTTTTTTTTCGATTACCTTTGTTTTATTTAAAATACCATGCTCCGTGTTCGCTTGCCAAAAGACCTAAACTTAGGGGCTGAAACTACTTCTCAGTTAGTTGAGTCCGTTCGTGAAGCGGCGAGTTTTCTCGAATTCAACGGCGAATACACCCTGCATTTATCAACATCGACCTCTTTTATCGATCATTGGTATGCGAAATTTGACGCTCAACGGTCCAATGCCAGTACCTTTTTTATCGAATTGAATCATCATTGGTTGGTTTCCCAAAACTATGAACCCCGGTTTCTAATCCGCGTGCTCCTTCATGAATTAGTTCACGCACTGGATTACCGAAATATCGCTGAGACCAGAGCGACATATAAAACGCACAAGGAGTCAACACGGTTGCTTCTAAACCCTCAATCCCATGAAGTTTTTTGGCGCTTGTCGTACTTTTTTTCGCTAACGCGCAACGAAGGTCTCGCCTTATACGCTGAATACCTGTTCTTTGAGGAGGGTAAGGAGCCTTCGACAGTGGCTCCCGAATTCACATCCGACGTATCCTATTTTTTGACTTGTCCCGAGGATTCTATGGTCTATGAAGTATTGGTGCAGCGCTTTGATCAAGTGTATCTGTATGCAGGAGAACTGTATTTAATCTTATTCGGTAACCCCGTAAAAGAACATCGAGCCCAACATATGCAACAGCTCATGAAGATGGATCTGTCGGAATGGGTTTGGCTTATATTAACTCGTTTGTATCCACCTGGTCTACCTCATTTTCTTTTGTTATTGTCCAAGTTCACCCAGTTCCAATCCCAAACAGCATGGTTATTTGAGGAAAAAGATCATTTTACTTCGTATTTAAAAACGATGAATATTTCCCCAGAACCGAATATTCCTAGTATACAACGCCCCACAGTAAATCTCGAACGAATCATACATGCAAAAATCATCGATATACAAACTACTTTGGGTCCTGGTCATGAACTGTTTCCCTTACTTCTCGGTTATTTGCAGATGGAACGGGACTTTATTCCCGACGATTTACCGTTTTTAGGTCTTTTGGATGATTGGTATTTTGTGGATAAATTTCACCGGCTACATAATTAAAAATTTGTATTTGGTTATTTTCATAAAAAAATAACCTATTCCTATGCTATTTCTTTACATTTTCCTTGCGGTATTTATCACTGTTATTGCGGTGGTTTTGTTGCGTGATTTTTATCAAAAAAAGAATGCCATAACTCGGAATTTTCCGGTGATCGGAAGAATGAGGAATTTACTCATTAAGCTTGGACCTCTAATTCGTCAGTATTTTATTGCTAGCAATCGTACCTGCGGTTACGAACACCCAAGCCAGATGAAGATGGTCGATGTAGATGTGAGTTGCGGGGATAATAACAAGGTAATTATTCTCGAAGCTGCTTACGGTTATGAAAAACCCGAAATACCTTTCAGTTCCATGCAGGAATTACTCGAATGCAAGTATTTGAGTGGATTAGGAAAGGAGAAAAACCGCTTGATTAAAAAGCACTAACTCATTTTCCGCAGGAAGTTCCATCGGTAAAATGCACCCGTGTTACTTTGATAAAAACTTTGGTAGCACCGTCAACCCAGGCCCCCTCTAAGTCCGTTATGGACTCGCCCGGTTTTGCAGAACTCGTGAAATTTCCAGATTCCCATTTACCGGTTTTCTTTCCTTTAGAATCTTCGAAGTTATTGTAAAAGTTCGCAGTCCAGCTCACAGCATCAACCGTTTTAGAGGAATTATTGGTTAGTTTGACATAGTACCCTACATTTTGACCAAGGATGTTTTGAGAATAGGCCTTGACTACATCTATGCCACAAAGCCCTGAGTGAGCCGGTGGTAAACTCATCCAAGTTATAGAAAATAAGAGAACGACAAGAGTGAAAAGTTTCATTTATTTTTTCCTCAAATCTAAATGTTTTGATAAAATAAAAATAGATTTTATGAGTTTTTTAGGCTATTTTTATCTAAGAAAATTAAGCGAAACCTAACCTAATCTAACTATTATGACCCTATTGCTGTCTTCTATAGCCCCTGCTTTGTTGATAATGTACCTCATTTATCGACATGATTTAGCCAAGGAACCTTTAAGGATGCTCGTAATTGCGTTCTTCGGAGGGGTGGTTTCTATTTTCGTTTCTTTGCTGTTTTCGCAGCCGCTTTCAGCATTTGAAACCGCAATGCCATCAGGATTTTTCGCAGAATTTTACCGCGCATTTTTTATCGCAGCTATCCCAGAGGAATTGGCCAAATGGTTGGTGTTTTGGGTGATTATTCAACGCGCTAAAGATTTTGATCAATACTACGATGGTATCTTGTATGCGATTTTTATTTCCATGGGTTTTGCCCTTGTTGAAAACATTCTTTACGTTATGAATGGAGGAATGTCGGTGGCTATCATGCGGGCGATTTTGGCCGTCCCGGGTCATATGCTTTTTGCAGTCCCGATGGGATATTACTTGTCGCTCTCCAAGTTTGAACAAGGTGCTACTGCCTCACAGCATCGAGCCTATAGTTTGTTGATACCTGTGCTTTTACATGGGACATACGATTTTATTCTCATGTACATGGGGGCGAAAGGCAAATCTTTCCCTTTACTCGTCTTGCCATTGTTAATTGCTTTTGTAATATTCGACATTTATATGTGGCGCCTAGGTTTAAGAAAACTTAGAGAAATGAGAAATCGTGATTCGCAAAATTTGAAATAATTCAATTCACATTTTTATGTTTCAAAGAATTTTCAAACCTTATTTCAACAGAAGCACCCCAAGTTCAGAGGAGATATCGATTTACCTTAAGCAGTCTCCTTTTTTCATTTACGCAGACATCGTATTCCGTACGATTGTGTGTTTGTTCGGTATTATTATTGCCAGCTGCAAGGAATACACCGCAGGACTTGGAATGGCCTTTTATACCCTGCATTTTGTGCTTTTGTTGATAACGATTTACTATGCAAAAAGACGGGTAAATGCGGCGAAAGTTTACCTAAAGAATCGAATTTTAGCCTATGAGGGTTATGCCGATGCTGGATTTACCAAGGAACCCGAAAGACAGCGCTTGTTTATATACACCGAGACCTCAAATATTTTGGTTAAGTCGCTCGTTTACGGCATTATATTTTCTTTTGTTTCAAGCGCTCTATTTTTGTTTTCAGCTTCTATTGAATGGCATCATCTGTTTTTTTGGGGGCTGAGTTTTTTAACGGGTTTTATTTTTGCGAACCTATATTCTTGCATATTTATCCAAAGAGAGATCGAAAAGGTCTATTTCAGGGGAAAGCCATTGTCCGAGTTGGATTTATTACAGCTTAAACAGTACCTGAATGAGGAGCGATTTATTCAAAACTTCGATTTAGCTTTTTGGAATGATAAGAGCATCGCTGAATTGGACAAGGATTTTAATATCTACAAAGAAAAATTAGAAACATTTCTAATTGAAAGCGTTTTTTTAGGAGCCTTAACGTTTTCATCGGTGATTCAAATTATGGGACTAAACGGCAATGAAAAAGAGGAGTACATTCAATTTGTAAACGATTTTTTGGTAAATCCCGCCCCCGTTTTTACTATGGAAGACCATTTATCCTTGAAATTCGGCTTTGGTTTTTTATTGGTCGGATCGGTCATTTCTTCATTGATGTACATGGTCGTCTTATTTAAACGCTTTCCTATTATTAAAAATATTGAAACGGTGAGAGGACTCTTAAACATCGCCAAGTTTTACAACGATAAGGAGGAAGAAGTGAAGGAAAAATGGAAAAAAGACCATTACACAAAACAAATTCAAGTTCAAATCGCGAATTGTCAAGAACAAAAATTGTTGCTAGAATCCAATTTGAAAATTATTTCAATGTTTCGTTTTGCCGGATTATTCTGTTTTCTCATCGTGCTCATCATCGCGAGTTGGATGATTAGTTTTGCTCTGCTCTTAGCCGCCGTATTTGTGATGCTTTATTTATTCATTGCCTCCCGGGTCATAGAAGACAATACGGTATTGAAGAAGTACGTTTTTGAAACGTCAAATACTCATAAGGAAAAGAAGTCTAAATAAGATCAATCTTTTTTTCTTCCCAAAACTTCTTGAAGCGTTTTTATGCTTTTCTTCAATGAAGCAATTTCTTGTTGAAGATTTGAATTTTCGGGCATTTGGCCCAGAGGTTTTTGATTTTTTTCTTTCGCCAATCGGTCTTGAATTCCAGAGGTCATGACGGCTAAAAAAGTATTCCTTATGTTCCCACGATTGCTGCTTTCAATCCCAATAAGGACCACGTTCAATAAAATGATGATACCCGATATGCGGTTCAGTAATTTTTCTTGACCCTTAAGCCCATCTTTAGCAGATATTATCATGAATGTTTTTGGCCGAATGTACTCATTTTTGCATATTTACTTCACCTCACACGTGCCTTAATTCATTGGGAATCACTAATTTCAAACAACTTTTAACGATGACCAAATTCTTCTTTTATACCATCATTGGGATGGTGTTGTCTGCTTGCAGCGATGACCCCTCAAGTCCGTCGACGAATGCTTCAACCAATGAGGTTTCCAAACCCGAGGATTCTACCGTCAAAACCCCAGGCGCTGCCTCCTGGAGAAACCCTGTGATGTCTCCGTGGGGAGCGGATGTTGGACGGATTATTCGGGGATATTATCTCGTTGGGGATTACCAAAAAATGTTACAATTCGTCATAATACCTACTTGTTACACGCGTAAGCAAATCGAGTACATTCTGCGTAAATCGAAATGGGGCTACGACATAAAAATGAACAACTTGCAGTGGATGGAGGATAGTATCTTTATGCTGAATTACCGTTCCACGAAACAAAATACCCTTGGTGCAGAACAATACGCCGGAAGAATTATCAACGATACGGCGAAATTGTTCCTCTTTCCCGAAAAGGAGAATTTATTTCAGTTCTACGGTGATGAAGACCTCGAAGATCTTTGCCAATTAAAAACCCTGTTGGATCGAATATATTTTGCTTTTGATAAGACCACCATTTTACCTAAATCCCATGAAGCCCTCAGTGCTTTAGTTAATTACCTAAATTACAACCCATCCGTCCACGCGCATTTCATCGGGCATGCCAGTTCCGAGGGAGGAAAGGCTTATAACAAAAATTTGAGCGAAGGGCGTGCCTTAGCTATATGCGATTACCTCATTAAGGAGGGCATTACTAAGAGTCGCCTGAGTTACGAAGGAAGAGGGGATAGCCAACCGCTTGAAAAAAATGATACGGAGGCCCACAAAAGCCTTAACAGAAGGGTGGAAATCGTATTGCGAAAAGGAGAGGGCGAAGTGGAAAGGTAAAAGAAAACGAACCGGCTTTCAAGGATTGAAAGAGCTATGGATATCCCGAGCACCGCACATTAAGGCCTTGAAAGCAAAATCAGGAATTTCAATCGCTCCAAGCATTTCTGTGTGATCGTTGAGGTATTGAGCATCTAATACCATGAATTTGTTTTTTTGCAATTTTTGTATCAAATGATGAAACGCAACTTTAGATGCGTTGCTAACTAAGGAAAACATCGATTCACCGAAAAACACGCTCCCAATGTGCACACCGTACAAACCACCTACTAAGGCACCGTTTTGATATACTTCCAGCGAATGTGCAAAACCGCGCTGGTGAAGTTCAATGTAAGCCAAAATCATGGGCTCGCTCAGCCAGGTTCCTTCAAGTCGTTTTCGGGGAGTAGCGCAGTAGCGAATTACTTTTTCGAATGATCGATTGATGCTCACTTCGAAAATTCCCGCTTTTAAGAAAGGTTTTAACGATTTTTTGACGCGGTATTTTTGGATGGAAAATACCGCTCGACAGACCGGAAAATGCCATGAAATTTTACCCGACGGATCTGCCATCGGAAATATCCCCTCGTAGTAGTTCTGGTATAAGACTTCCCAACTCAGCGCTTCTTGTTGCAGTCCCATCAAGGTTATTTACGCGGCAAAAAACAAGAGCAGTATTCCAACAACCACTAATAAAACCACGAATAGAATAATATTCACACCACATCCTAAGCCCTTTCGAAGCGAATCTTCCAAACTTCGGCCACTTATGAAATATAGTACAAAAACGATGGCAGCTACTATGAGTGCAAGTTGAATCATATCCTTTAATTTAGTTAGGTAAAAATAGGCATTTTAAAATTATTCCCATATACAATAAAAGCATTGTTTTACCGCGAGTTAAGAGCACCCCTACTATAAATTAATCATAAATTCAACGTTCAAATTGTAATAGTATTCATCAATTGGTAGTGGGCGGTAACCGTCGTAGGAATGATCGTAATACAATTGAATTGTGAGGTGCTTTGTTACTTGAAACGACATTCTCATGTCTAAAACCCATCGAGGATTTAAGAAATTTTGAAATTGTTGATTCATAGGGAATTGCAAAAAACTGGTCGCTGCCAAGTCGATGGCGTCGCTGAGTTGTGCCGATGTTTTTAAGGACGTGTTTAGCCGAGGAATTTGTCGTTCAATGGCAGTCAGGCTCGTATTTTGGAAGCCAAAACCTTCAATTTCCGGATTCCATTTTTCGTATTCGTAAAAAGCGCCAATGCTCGCGTACAAATCGTCTTTTCGATTTTCCCAAAAGCGAAAGCGTAGGTTGCAGCCACCTAAAGCCCGCCGCTGCAAGCCCCAAACAGCATTCCATTGATATTGCAAATAATAATCAGGATAAACCCTTCGTGTATCGTTGTCCCTTAAACGGGTTTGAAAATAACCGTTATTCTCAAGAATGGCCTTGCCGTTGTAACAGGCGTCAGTATTGGCTAGGAGAATCCATGCGAGTTGCTTTTTTTTGAAAAAAAGGTTGTTTTCCACTTGCGCAACGAATTGGACAAGATTTCTTCGCTGTTTGTCCATGTTGAATCCCAAGTTCAGCGCAAGCTTATTCCTTCGGAACACCGTATCCCCTTGGGTACGGTCCAAATTGAGTACCTGGGCATTCAGGGTAAATAACCCGAAAAAAAGGAAGCCTAATAGCAACTTATGGCTGATTCCCACTTCCAAATATTTTTTCAATAAAGAAACTAAAGAACAAGGTCAAAATGGTTATCATTATCGTAAACGTTGGCATGATAACAACATCAATAACCCCACGCTTAATTTCAATGAACTTGGACATGCCTAAAAAATAAAGCCCACCGTTTTGGTCGTTAAAATCCGAAACAGAGACTTGAAAACGTAAAATTAAATCAATGACAAAAACGGATATGATAAAAGCCTGAATCAAATGCAACCAAAGCATGTGTTCGGTGCGTTGCATTAACCACGACGACGACATTTTTTCATTCTTTTCTTTAACGTAGTTATGAACGGACAAGATGGTTAATCCTACAACAAGCATGAGGGTAGTGAAGAATCGTACTCCTTCAATTTTGTTGATCAGCAAAATGGTATCGGGGTTCGACATCTGCAACACCACGATGAGCAATGGAATCACAAAAGGGATGTACAACAAGTGCGAGCGCTTGCCCTCTATCGTTTGTATCAGTTGGAAAAAATTCAACTTATCGGCACCGTCCGAGTCGTTAGGTTTAATTCGCAATACGAACCGATAATACAGAAATCGGAACAAGGCCAAGAGCGGTATAATGAACGACATGCTGATCAGGATTCCCCAAATTAAGTGAACGGTTTCTGAAATAGTGGTAAACACGAAGTTGCCAACGTACTTGCAAATCCATTGAGGCAGAGGGGCGAACCCCCCATCATAAAGGTTACTGTCAAAGGCTCCGGCTCCAATAATCAACAACAAAAGGAATCCAAACAATACTCTCAAGTATTTTTTATCGGTAAGATAACGGTAATACCATGGGAATTTGGTGCTGAATTTCTTTAGAGTTTCTCGAACGTTATCGATGTGATATTTGGTAATAAAATGTTCGATTAAGAAATCGTAGGCATTGTGTATTAAATTAACGGGCTTGTGTTTGATGATTTGCGAAAGCTGAAAATCAACCGTTAATTGATAAAGTCCTATCTTTTTTCCTTCGGCGTTGGGAAGATTTTTTACAATGGCCGAAATTTCATCTTTCGATTTACCCTCCGCAAAACGAATTTCGGAATTTAATTCGTATAATTTTTCGAGGGTTTCCGGTTTATTCAGCGAAAGCCAATAGAAGTATTTTTCGTAGAACGAAGACCTTACCGTATTGGAAACGGGATCATCCCCAAGTGCGTCTACTTTATCCTTGAGTTCCTGCCAGTCGAAAGCCACTGAGCTATTAATCAATTGATTGCATGTAGTAATGTATTGATTTTGGAGTTTCGATTCATTGCCCGTTTCACTCTCTTCCAGAAGCGCTTTAATTTCCTTTCGGAAAAAGGCCATTCGGTTTTTATAATAGGTCTTAAATCCTGAAAAAACGTCTTTAAGTCTCACTTGGTAATACAGTGGCAGGCGGTCCACCAACGACAAAATGCCGCCCTGTCCAGTAAGCGCTTCGTATTGTTTAAGACTTAATTCAATTTGACTTTCAACATCATTTACCGGCAAAGAAATTTCGTCGGAAATGTTCGGAATAAAGGCAGCGATTTTCTCGCGAAGTGGTGCGGTATCAAACCGATCATCGTATACGGGAACTAATTTTAATTGATTTAGAATTTCCATCACGAGACCCAAGCTTTCCTCCAGTTCTTCGGTATCGTTGAAGTTGATGTACAAACTAATCAACCGTGCCAATTGAAAGATTAATGCGTTCAATCCTAGGATGTATTCGTCTTCCTTGGTTGCTGGATTTTGGTGACACACCACTTCCATTTGAGCAAAGCGATTTAAGCGAATGAAGAGCATCTCGAGTGAACCTAATTCCTCGAACAGTTTAAGTTCGTTGATAAAAGGCTCAGGGACGGCTAATAAACCATTGTCTTCAGTTAAGTTAAGGTTTTCGATGTTTTTAATGATCCATCTGGTCTGATCGAACGGTAAATTCGGCAAAGATTTTACATCCAAGTCGAGTAAACATTTGATCAACCTTTGACGTTCAATAGACTTGGCACTTGACGAATTCTCGTTCTTATTGGTAGCAGCAATTTTACCGATAATGTCGTATTTTGCCTTGCGTAAATTTTTGCAATTTTCCCCAAAAAGTTGTTTAACTATTTGTGGTTTATTTTCCGAAAAATAGGTGGTTAATTTTTCAAGGGATTTACGGGAGTTTGCGTTCAACTGAACATCGAAGATTTGCTTAAAATCGGTCTTTTGGAATTCGCGCAAAGCCTCCATACTCAATGCCCCCGGATTGTCCATTTCGAGCAAGTGGAATAAATCGTCCGCATAGTTCTTGATGCTGTTATACGAATACAAGGGTATCTCTTCAAAGAAAGGTTCATCCCATTGTTCGTATTCAATGGCATCCACTAGGTCCGAACAGTCGGAAGATATTTTTACGTTACCTGTAAAAAACGTTTGAATGGACTGAGGAGAAAACGCCTGACTGAATACGCTCTGATAGGCCAATAAGGAGTAAAACAAATCGGAATTCTTGATGTCCTTTTCGATTTTTATGAAGAGCAACGAAAACGATTTTACTGGTAGGCTTTTGCTCGCATCGAGCATGGTTCTTGCGAAGGTCGGATTGATGTAGGGCTCCAACTTTTCAATTAGCTCGTTTTTTTGGTCGTCAAATGCCCTTGAGTGAAAAAAGGAAAATCCTTCCGCAATGTATTTCGCTAGCAAAGCACTCCAATGACGAACTTTTACAATAAAGGCATACTGGGAAAAGGAAATCCGATGGAGTTCCATCATGAAATCTTTGATGCGATCCGAATTGATAAATACGTCGTTGCTGGGTTCGGTCACCAATGCTTCAATATGGTTTCCTGCCGTTTCCACCCATTCTTTAATGCTTTGCACATTTCGTTCGCTTAAGTCATGCGTATGGTCAACATAGGAGTTCAACAGAAATTGAACCTGTTGTACGCCCAATCCAATGTGGTATGCGTCAATCTGGGCATGCAGTGAGGCATTGTCGTTTGTTTTGTTGAAATAGGGCCGTTCGTTCAATGGAAGTTCTTGCGCCGCTGACAATCCTTCTTGCGATTCAACACCTTCCGACGCTAACTTAAACTTTTGACCGTATTCATTCCACAAGCGATAGGCAAAGATGGAGGCATCAAGGGTTTGGTGGTCCAACAAGCTTCCGGCTCGGGGAACGTCGATGATGGTGAAATTGTGGGTTCCACGTCCATCATACCATGGGTCGTTTCGGTGAAATCCAACCCTCGGGGTGCCTTCACTGCCTTTTACCATGGACTCGATCGCTGCCGTTAGTTCCGGATCATATTTGTGGGCTAAAAGGCCTTTGATTTCCAAACTGTCTATGTACAATCCCAATCCTTTTAGGTGATATGGGAGGTTGGAAGGAACGCTGATGATGGATTTATTAGGATAGTGCAAGCATGTGAGAACAAACCCTCTTTTAAACAAGGTATTTCGACGATCGCCGCGCACCCAATATTTCCACAGGAAACTCTTGGCCTCTTTTGAAATGATGACTTCAACCTCGTCGAATCCTCTGGTCTCGGCGTTGTAAAGTTCCACAATTCCAGTAACTGAGTTTTTAAAATCTTCTGCGTACTGATGCGCATCGTTGATGATTTTGTCGCAATGAGGTTTCAGGCTTTCAACCTCTTCAAAGCCTTCGTTTGTCCAGGGGTTTTCTTCTTTTGCTGTTACCTTTATTACTGCTTCGATGAAAGACAATCCGTCTCGGAGGAGGGTTTCGTTGAACCCTTGCGTAAAGGCAATGCCGTAATCAATGTTGGACGTATGGCTTAACCAGAGCGAAGCAATACCAACGGGATGTTCTGGATCGAGGATGAGTTTTCCTAAATCCACCATGCTAACATAATCGCAAAATAAGCCATCGTATGCACTGAACAGTTGGCCTTCGAGATACTTTTGAGCAAAATAAACTGCACTTATCGCATCCAAATCGGGCAAGAAATGCGTCACAATATGCATTTCATCCTTGCCGAGGCAATGTCCCAGATAGGTTTCCGCATGTTGAACAACAATGGACGCAACGCACTGGTTACTGTATTCACAACCGGGCTGATGATGGTCGATAATTCCGGGTTGAAGTAAGTTGCCTGTGTCCAAAATGACCGTCTGATCCGCAGGAAGTTTCAATTCCACAGCGTTGGGATTGTCCCGCGTACCAGCATTGTATTCTACCTTAAACGTGTTTTCTTCAAGGTCATGAACCGCTTTGGCGCCCGGGGGGATAAAATGGTAATGAAACTTCATGGTTTGGTTGAGTCGACAAAGGTAGATAAATTGAACAAATAATGATGTTTATGTGGTATTAAGATGGATCAAAATAGGTATGTTTGCCTTACAGAATATTATGAACATGAATATCGCGAACCAACTCCCAAAGAACCTTGAGAAAACGATCAGCGATTTAGCGAGGGCACGTGAAAAAGCCGCCAAACAAAAGTATTTATTGGACCTTGGTGAAAGCCTCGTAATGCACTTATGTTCGTTTGTTTTAGGCGAGTACAAAGAAGCGGGCTTGGTTTCAATCGAACTTGAGAAGTCGTTTTTAAAGAATGGTAAAAATGTCAGTTTTGGAATTTACCTGGGTTGGCTTCGTGAGTCCTCCAAGTTTTTAAATCAACAAAAGCACCCCTCAGAAATTCAAGATCTCTTACACGGATCAAACGAACTTCTTGAATTGTCGAAATTCGTTAAATCCTATGGTGCACTGAAATTGGCGGTAGAGAACGATCATACGAATTATGCGGAGCTCATTTCGCAAGCCCTAAAGAATAACCTTGGAAAGGTAAATTTGTTAGAGTTTTTTGATGTTTTTATTCAACTTAGGAACCGCGTTGCACATCCGCACAAGGAGGTGAAAGGAAAAGTAGTAAGCTGGCCGTTTAGCGAGGAATATTTCGATGCAACAAACCCTTATTTGGAAAGCGCTTTGAATCAGGTAATTAATGAACTAGGGAAGATTTGGGAGTTTCGTCAGTTTGTGGTGGACAGCAATGAGCAAGGAATGCTTACCTTGATTAGCGAAGACAATAACGAACCCATTGAGGTAGCTAAAACGGCTGATTATCCAGAAGGTATTAAGGTATTTGCGGCGAATGACACCGTGTTGCTTTCGGATTGGAAAATGCTACTTCGCGCGGGGGAGGAAGCCGTTGAGAAAATACGTCAGGAAGAAGAGGAGCTACGAAATAAGGCAACCGTAGAGGACTTGAAACATTCCATTGAGGCGGCACTAGACGATCAACAAATCAGCCTTGAAGAAATGAATTTCTTTGAGTCGCTTGGAAAAACAAAATTGGGACTTTCCAAAGAGCAAATTAAGCATTTGATCATGGAGGTAGCTCAAAAAATGGGCATTGAAGATCCCTTTCCTGAGGTAGATAAACGCTTTATTGAGGTGGTCGACCATGCTATAACCACGAAGACTTACAATGAATTTTTGTTGAAACTTACCGGACAACAATACGGGGTGGATAACGAAACGTTCGATAAGGTATTTTTGGAACGAACCTTTGCCTTGAATGTTGACCCGGATGAGGTTCGAAGGAATAAGGTACTGCAGTTTACCTTAGAGGAACTGACCGATTTTCAAGGATTAATGGCAGCCCATAAGTGGTTGATGGGTATGGGAGTTTTTAGACACGCAACCAAGGAGAGCATCTTTAAAATAAGGGAAGATTCGTATAAATTCGGCACCAAAGAATATTGGCATCGAACGGCCTTTGCCGCTTTAGAACATTTCGTTCAAAACCGTTTAAATAAGTTATGCTTGGACGAAGATTCCGAATGGGATACCAAACAAAACAATTGGCAAATTGGCGTTATGACGGGGTATGCTTGGTGTACTTTGTATCCTAAGAATCTGCCCAGCAAAAAGATTCTTGCGTTGCATTTTTCGCTTTATTCTTCCGGTGGTGCAGCCATAGGTTATCTTCCCGATTGGAAAGATTACAAAGACTTGGATAATTATGGACTCCTTCTCAATGTGTTTGTAGAACATTTGAAGTCTTTCGCCATGGAATATGCCGATGATTTAAAAAAATACCCCAACCTTGTGTTATGGGACAGTTTGAACAATAACACCTATTACTCCTTTACCGAGTCGATGAGCCGTTTTCCTTGGTTTTACGACCATTGTTACGGTTTCGATCAAATTCAATTCTACCATAAAGTGGAGGAGATTATTGCTAATCCATCAGTGCTTATCGACAGCTTCGATATCGCGTTTAATTTGTTTAAAGGGTTGTTTGAAGCGGTCAATCGCGATTATCGCAACATGTTGAACGATTCGTACTTAATTACTGAAAATGAAGCGCTGATTAGGAGTAAATTAGTCAGTCTTGAGGACCTTTTGACAGAGGTTGGTTTGTCCGGTGCCCCAGAAGAGGACCTTGTTTCAGAACAACCAGCGGAAGAAGAGGAGCGTGATAAGGAAAACCAAGATTCAACCGACATCCAAGTTGCAGATGACGGCTTAAAAGGCAGCGTGCATGTTGGGTATTTTGCCCGTGAATTTAAACCAAAAGTCAAAGGCTATCCTTTGTGCGTGAGTTTTCAAATCAAACAAGACTATTTTAACAACGAACTCAATTATCTAATGTATATTTCATGCGCTGGATATTTGCAACCTGAAATCCATGAACCTGTAGAAAGAATCCTTGAGTCCTTGGAAGGACTGTCGTTTGAAAATGCTCGTTTCTACTTTAAACGAAGTAAGTTTTTAGTCCAATGTAAGGTGGAGGATTTGGAACGATTTGATCCTCGACCCTTAACGGTCTTCTTTTTGAACGCTCTTGCAGAGGCATGTGCAAAATCGTACGTTTCGTTTCTGGGCTTGAAGTTAACCCAACCTGTGTTATCCCGCTTTGGTAATGCCGTGGTGGATGCATTGGAGGAAATCAATCCGTCACTTCAAAGTCTATTCTCTAATACCATTACCTGCGAGCGCAATTGGATGAAAGGGTATCGATTCTTGGATTATGTATATTCCGGCAAGGGGGTAGCGCATTGGTTGGGCTGGGGATTGGAGTTTCAGCAAGATCAAATGATGGCAGGAGTAGTGTTGCACGTCGGAGATTCCCTAAAAGGAGCGCAATTGATGGAACAAATGCACAACAAAGCCAATATTGATGCTGCGTGGAAATTGGTAACCAAAGGCGAGGCTTCGTTGAACGATCCTCACTGGATCTTGGGCAATTCTTCGGCAGTCATGACCTCTTCTTCCGATTATAACCGCAATTACAAAGCCCACCACGCTTTAATTTCAAACGAAAAAACGTACTGGTGTGCTGCTAAGCAAGACGACAAACAATGGTGGCAAGTGGAACTTCCCGAGGCCATGACCATTTCTCAACTTGTTCTTAAAGGTGCACCTCACGGTAAAAGTTATGTCACACGTTTTAATCTCATGTATTCCGTGGATAAAAAGAATTGGCAAACGCTCAGTGATTTTAATGGATTGAACGATGGGTTTTCCACCTTAGAACTCACCTTTGAAAGCGCATTCAACGCGAAACTCATTAAAATTCTTCCAGTAGAATTTGTGGGTTGGCCCGGCATTAGAGTGGACTTTTGGGGTAAAAAAATCGTTCCCTCCAAAATTGAATTGCAGCATTGGGTTCCGGTGAACAATGAACAGGAATTAGCAACGGCCGTGGCTGCATTTGAACATAACATCAAGGAGCTTAAAGCCTTTAAAGGCTTGGGTTTATAGGGGGTGTTGATCATTAGATGTTGAATAACTTAAATTTTTAAGTACTTTCGGTGAAACAATTGTATAACGATATGAATACCCCTCCTCCCGAAGTTCCTAAAAAAGTAGAATTAAGCAAAGTCGTCATATATTCTCTGGTGGGATTATTGATTGCGGGTTTGATTTTTCTATTAGCTAAGTCATTGTTGGACCAAAAGCGCGACACGGAGCAACAAGCCAAGGCCTTTAAAGAACAAATGAAAGAATTGAAGTCAGAATTGAAAGCTATGCAACAGAATTATCGAAGCATGACGAATAAGCGCGATTCCTTACAAGGCTGGGTAGACTATTACACACCAATGCGCGCAGTTATTTTCAATGCAAAGCTAAGAGACCGCGTCCTCGAGATTACGGAGTTTAAGCCTGGAGATGTCGCTAAATTTAAAGTGGACTCCACCAGTGCAGTTATCGTGGAGGTAAAAGTAGGAGGAAATGACCTCAGTTATTACGTAAATTATTTGGTGAAAAATCGCAAAGGACAACTTATCGAAGTTTCGCCTTACGAATTGTATCGTTGATGGGGAGGATTAATGGAAATTCAAGCGTTTGAGGTTTTGAGTTTAATGCCTCATTAACACCTGCTTCGTTCCTTCTTCGATTCGTTCACAGATTTCATCTAAAGGCAGATCGTTGTCATCCCTTCCGAAGGGGTCTTCTATTTCCTCGGCCAATATCTCCATGGATACCAGGGCATAAAACACAAACGTTGAAATCAATACCGACCAATATTCGAATAATTCTACAAAAGCAAGCGGCATGGTCACTACGTAAATGAAAATGAATTTTTTGAAAAATAAACTGTAAGAAAATGGAATTGGGGTATTCAAAATTCTTTCGCAAGCCCCTAAGCTGTCGATGAGATTATCTAAATGCCTACTGAGTTGTTGCCATTGTATCGAGTCAATTCGGTCGGTGACCCGTAATTCATGCAGTGATTTACGCAGCTCATGCGCAATCCACAACGGTTGATTCCCTGCTTTTGATGATTCATCCAGTGGAAAGGATAATTCAAGTTTATTGCGTCTTAAATGTTCCTTCATGCTCTTAGAAAAAGCTGTGATAAGTTCCACGAATTGGCTCCGTTCAGCAGTGTTTAATTCGAGGGAGGAGAGCAGACTTGATAAATTGCGGGTATCATTCACCACTGAACCCCAAAGTTTGCGTCCTTCCCACCACCGGTCATAGGCCGTATTCGTTCGAAATACCAAAAGCAATGATATCACAAATCCCAATAAGGAATAGACCGAAGTTAAATTCTTTAATACGGATGAGGTAGGATAAAAATGCAGTTCCAAGAAAGTGATGATGGCAGTTAATGCGGCAATGTATATAAGCTCTTTCCATAAAATACGAACGGTGTCGCTTTTGTGAAAAGAAAATATAAACGTCAACCAGCTCTTGGGGTTGTATTTTATCATTCCTTGATAAAGTGCTTTTTAAGTTTTACCTGATCTTTATTGGTTTCAATAAAATATAAACCATTCGAAATATTTCTGAGATTCAACCTCGTGCCTGTGAGTGTAGCTATTTTTTCAACCATTACGTTTTGTCCATAGGCATTAAGCAAGGAGATTTGTTCGGGAAGAGCGTTTTCAATAATTATATGATCTGTACATGGGTTGGGAAAGATATTTACCGCAGGAAGCGCTTCTTCCTCTATTCCCACCCCAATTCCATCTAGTTCCGTCCATCTGAAGATTTTGGGAGCGCCAAGCGTATCGAAACTCATTTCCGCAATGGCCAATTTGCCACCTTTCCCCACCCAAGAATAGCTGCCGGTAGTGCCCGAGCTCGTGCTCACCAAACTCCAGGTAGGTGGAAATATCGGAAGAGCCCATATGGAATCGGTGTAGTTGTCTGTGGTGTAAATGCGTAATACATCGTAGGTTCCTTGCGGTGTGGTGATTTGCCCCCACGCATCGGTGGTATCATGCACCATCGAAGAACGCTTAAAACGTATTTGACTTACTAAGGGATTGATTGCCGCTCCGGGTACAATCACATCAATCACGTACAAATCGTTGAAACTTGAACCAAAGGTTCTCGGAAATTGATGCAAGGTTAAATCAGGGTTGAACACCGCATTGATGATTCCTGAACCTAATAAATCTCCCGAAAATCCTTGAGTGGTGAACGATTGAGCACTTTTGTTAAAGTACAAATAACTCGCGTTGTCGTTGGTCATGGCCATGTTGGAATTCCCAAATTGATTTGCGCTCGGCGTTGAAGCTACCGATACCACGCTGGTATTCTCCGAGACAACATAGTTGCTAGTTGCCGTGAAGTTCCACGTCTGGTTCGGTCCGCTGCCTCCCGGACCAGGCAATACCGTCATCGTATCGGATTTTCGCGGAATGTTGTCGCCCACGGAAGGCATGTCGTTTTGATCCAAGGTGATTTGGGCACTTAAGGTCCCAGCCATCATTCCAGCAAGCAGTAAAAAAGGTTTCATAGGTAAAAGTTTGCTTAAAGTTAAGCAATTTTTCGGAATCGATAAACGCCCATGCCAAGCAATGCGAGCAATATCACGGCAAACAACAAGTGGGCAGTCTGAACTAATCCGGGTAGATCAAAATAGGCCAATAAGACTCCCGCACTGAGTTCCATGCCTAATACCACAAAAGCCCAACGAATTACCGAAATTTTATCCCCTTGCTCATTCTTCCAGGCTAAATAAGCCAGGAGCAGTAACACCAACCAACTGAAACTGCGGTGAACGAAGAATTCTATTCCGAAATAATCGCTCCATGCTTCCCTGCCTAATCCCTGCTTTGTCAAGGCATCGATGTATTCTCGTACCTGGGTGCCAAGAAACATTTGGTAGAAAGTAATGGCAAACACCGCCCACCAAGTATAGAAGGTCAGCTTGTTGACAGGAATCTTCACTCCATGCTTCGGCGAAATCCGATACATCACGTAAAGCTGTATGAGTAAAATGACCAGGGCAAGGAATAAATGCACGGTGATTGTCCAAGGCACCAAGTTCGTGGCCACTACAATGGAACCAAACCATGCCTCCACGGCAATGAGCACGAGGTTGATGGCTGATAGGGTTAACAACCATCGCTTTCGGTAGAAAAGTACGCACCAAAAGAAACCTGCTAGCATCAAGTTGCCCGCAAGAAATCCGAGCAAACGATTGATGTATTCCGTGTAGGTTCGGGCAGCATTAAAAGGTTCTTCCTGCAGTAGGGTGGGGTCCTTTTCGATTTTTTGAGCGGTTTCTTCCATCCCAAATCTTCGCAAGAAGGCACAAAACTTCACCGCTTTTTTTGCGCGTTTCTCACGAAAAATGGATAAATAATTGGAAGGAAGCTGCGTTTCGGCGGTCGGAGGAATCCATTTTCCAAAACATTTTGGCCAATCTGGACATCCCATACCCGATCCGGTAATGCGCACAAAACTGCCGGCGCAAATCACCAAAAATAAGGCAACTAGGGTAACCCACTGAAAGCGAATAAATCGTTGAGTGTACATCATGCAACAGAACAGCATTTATAACGTTTGCATGGCATCAAAGTTCATTTTTTGAGGTGCCTTCTTTCGAACTCAAATACCGAATCACCTCCGCTGCACCATGCAATCCAAACAAAGCTGGCATATAGCTGATGGTACCGTAAAAGGATTTTTTGAACTTGGTTCCGTCGGTCATCTTGAGCGATTTTTTGTCTTGAAGTTCCGAAGAAAATACCGCCTTAATTCCTCTTAGTGAAGCCCCTTTGCGCTTGATGCGTTTTTTGATGTGCGAACCCAGCTTGCAATTGTGGGTTTCGACCAAGTTGACCACTTGCACTGTGGAAGGATCCACTTTCCCGCCGGCTCCCAAATGGGTTATTACCTTGATTTTTTGCTTTTTGCAGCAAAGCAACCACGCAAGTTTGGGCGATACCGAGTCGATGCAGTCCATTACATAGTCCGGTTGGTATTCGTTGAGCAATTCCCAAACCCTTTCTGGAACTACGAACTCTTCGAGAACATTGACTTTTGCGTTGGGATTGATGTCCTTGATGCGCTCAGCTAAAACGACCGCCTTATTTTTTCCGATGGTGGAATCCAAGGCCGTTAGCTGACGGTTTTTGTTGGTGGGGTCAAAGACGTCCCCGTCAACAAGGGTGAGGGTGCCTACGCCAGCCCGTGCAATGAATTCTCCAGCAAACGATCCAATGCCACCGAGTCCAACAATCATGACGTGCGATTTCGCCAGTTTTTCAAGTTTTTTTGAACCAATCAACAGTTCCGACCTTTCCAACCAATGATTCATGGCCCAAAAATAGCCAAAAAATTCTGTTCGATTTGCTGAGATAAAACCGCAAGATCGAATCCAGCAAGGCTGCAAAAACGCTGGTAAACCCACTGAATCTCTTCGTCCTTGTCGTCGGTTTCCAACAACAAACGCTTGAGGGGTATTTTGGTCAACAATGGATGCATGGCAGGGTTCGATAATGCCGAGGGACCAATGCTGAGGTATACTGGGGTTTCTAACAACCGTGGGAATTGTTTTGGTTGGTTGAAGCCGTGCAGAATCCACGGAGTTACTTGATGTGCGTTCTGCAGGGCATAAAACGCTTCCCAAGCCTGAACGATATGGAAAATAACCGGTTTATGGTGCTTCGCGGCCAGGCATAATTGCTCCTCAAGCACGCTTTGCTGAATTTCCATACTTGGGCCTTTGAGCCGGTCCAAACCCACCTCGCCCAGGGCTTTGCATGCAGGATGTTCCAAGGCAATTTCCAACGCTGGCAGGAGTGCCGAGTCCGCAAACCAAGGATGTATTCCTGAGGAATGAAATTGGTTCAGCGGAGCATCGACGGCTTGTACAATGGCGACTTCATGGGAGCGTAAACGGTGGGTATGAACGTTGTAAAAAACCATGTGAAAACAAATTTAAGCTCTTGTTAACAAAATTGAAGGAGTCGTTTGAATTTTTGTATATTCGGGCTCAACAAAACTCAATTATTATGGAACAAGCAGCGCAAAATGGTCACCCAAAAGGGTTGTATCTATTATTTGTAACGGAAATGTGGGAGCGTTTCAGTTATTATGGGATGAGAGCCATTTTAATGCTTTTCATGACGAAAGCGTTGTTGTTTGACGCTGAATTTGCCTCGGGCCTTTACGGAAATTACACCGGCCTGGTCTACTTAACCCCGCTCATCGGTGGATACATTTCCGATAGATATTGGGGTAATCGAAAATCCATTTTCGTTGGAGGAATTATTATGGCCATTGGACAATTTTTATTGTTTTTCTCTGCCAGTTCTTTAGGCACTTCAGTGGCCCCATTATTGTTCTATTTTGGTTTATTGTCATTGATTATTGGAAATGGGTTTTTTAAACCGAATATTTCCACCATGGTCAATCAATTGTACGCACCGGGGGATAAGCGAGTGGATGGAGCTTTTTCCATTTTTTACATGGGGATCAACCTGGGGGCTTTCTTCTCTCCCTTGGTTTGTGGAACTTTAGCTGAAAAAGTGGATTACAAGTGGGGATTCCTAGCCGCAGGAATCGGGATGATTATCGGGGTAGTGGTATTCGAATTGTTCAAGAATAAATACATCGTTTCCGCAGATGGTAGAGTCGTGGGAGGGAAACCGGAGCTTTTAGGAACGCCTGTAGCGGAAAAAAGCAACGAAAATAACGCAGAAAAGCCCTCTAATTATTGGGCCCGAATTGGCTTGTGGTTAGCGGTGTATGCCGTATTGTGGTTCGTATTCATGCAATTGGTTGGGTTTAATTTTGTATCTACTTTGATTTTTGCTACCTCCATTGCAGCATCGGGTTTCGTCATAACGGACCCTTCTTTATCCAAAATTGAAAGGTCTAGAATTATTGTCATTTACATTATTGCATTTTTTGTGATTTTCTTTTGGTCTGCCTTTGAACAAGCAGGGGCTTCTTTAACGCTTTTTGCTGACCAACAGACGGATAGAACCATTTTTAATTGGGAGATGCCAGCATCGTATTTTCAATCGGTTAATCCATTAGCTATTATCATTTTTGCGCCCTTATTTGCAGTTCTATGGGGATATTTGGGAAAAAGAAACCGTGAGCCGGCAAGTCCTGTTAAACAAGCGATTGGTCTATTTTTATTGGCGATTGGTTATTTCATCATTGCCGTTGGAGTTTCAGGTGCGGAGGGGTCAACAAAAACCAGCATGTTTTGGTTGTTGAGCATGTACCTTGTCCATACCTTGGGGGAGCTTTGCCTATCCCCAATTGGACTGTCCATGGTTGCTCGATTGGCACCTCTTCGTTTGGGCTCGTTGTTAATGGGGATATGGTTCATGAGCAATGCCATGGCCAATGATTTTGCGGGCATGTTGTCTAAACTTTACCCTGAAAAATATGTAAGCGTAGAATTGGTGAAACAGGAGGAAAACAACTATAAGGTAGAACTGCTTTCCCGAGACAAAAAGCAACAAGACAAACTCCTTGCGGAGGTTGAAAATTTGGGAGGTATGCAATGTGTAGCTATTTCCTCGGTCGCGTTTTCAGAGATAAAGGATAAAAAATCCCAAGAAACGGCCTATCAGTCTATCACAGCAACCGCAAAAGTTAAGGAGAAGTCGTTCTTTGGAATGAAAGTGAATTCCTTGTACAGTTTCTTCATGGTGTTTGTGTTCATGGGAGGGGTTGCTGCTGGTTTACTTTACTTATTGCAAAAGAAACTTCTGGGCATGATGCATGGAATACGTTAATCGAGGTCGTAGCTAATGTTTGGAAAAGACCATCCCAGGGCCCTTTCATTCCTCTTTTTTACCGAAATGTGGGAACGTTTTGGGTACTACTTAATGATCGGTATTTTTACCCTTTACCTGAAAGACGTCGATGCGGGTTTTGGCCTCACTGAAAACGAGGCTTCCGACCTGTACGGGACGTTTATAGCACTGGTATTTCTCACGCCCTTTATTGGAGGTCTTTTAGCAGACCGCCTTATTGGATATCGAAAAGCCATTTTTCTAGGAGGAATAATGATGGGAGTAGGGTATTGTGTTATGGCCCTTCATTCTTTGAGTGCCTTGTACCTTGCTATGTTTTTAGTCATTCTCGGAAACGGTTTCTTTAAACCGAACATTTCCACCTTGTTGGGGAATGTATACAACGGGGATGAGTTCAAGGAGAAAAAAGACGCCGGGTATAATATCTTCTATATGGGGATCAACATTGGTGCTTTTGTTTGCAATTTTTTTGGGGCAGTTCTGTTCAATATCTACGGTTGGTATGCCGCTTTTTTGGCGGCAGGAGTTGGCATGTTCATTGGCATTTTCATCTTTTGGTGGGGTACTTCCCATTATCGGCACGCAGATGTAATAAAACCGGTAGCGCCGACCGACATGTCTTTGACGAGAATTTTCAGCTTGGTTTTGCTTCCTGCTTTGATTTTTGGTTTAATTCCCTTGACTTTCAACGAGCCATTAGTAAGCTCTAAAACAACGGATTGTTTTCTTTTTGGTTGCATTCCTGTCTTATTTTTTTATGGCCGTTTATGGTATAAATCTCCTGCCGAGGAGCGACAGCCCATTGCTGCTATGCTGGCTATTTTTGCCGTGGTTATTGCTTTTTGGGCCGTGTTCAAACAAAACGGTTCAACCCTCAATACCTGGGCTAATAACTACACAAATCGTGAAGTACCTGCCCTTATTGAACCAACGGCCAATGCTTTAAGGCTCGCTGAAAAAATTCAATTTGTTAAGGATTCAGTGATTCCAACCGATGCCCAATTTCGAAAATTAGGAAACCAAAAAGTCATCGGCTATCCGGATTATTTTAAGAATCTTCCAGCTTCTAAACTTCCGGACGAAGGAACATCCATTGCTGCTTTTAATACGAATTTGTTCCAATCGGTCAATCCATTTTGGGTTATTATTTTTACACCGCTGGTTGTGGCTTTTTTCACCTTTCTGCGTTCTCGTAAGAAAGAACCCAGTACACCAACGAAAATTGCGTTTGGGCTGCTCATTTCCGCCTTGTCGTGTCTTGTTATGGTAGGGGCAGTGTATGCGAGCAATAACGGCGCAGAGAAATCCTCAGCATGGTGGTTCATTGCCAGTTATGCAGTCATTACCATTGGCGAATTGTTTTTGAGCCCAATGGGCCTTTCCTTAGTTTCTAAACTAAGCCCACCAAGGTTGACCGCTTTAATGATGGGAGGGTGGTTTTTGGCTACCTCGATAGGAAATAAACTCTCAGGAGTTTTAAGTTCTTTGTGGGACTCGTACGACAATAAGGTTGATTTTTTCTACGTGAACGCTTTATTGCTTGGCGCTTCTGCCTTGTTACTCTTTTCATTATTGAAATGGTTGAACAAAATCTTCAAGAATTACGCGTAGGCTATTTTAACCCCTCACTAAAAAGTGTATTGAACGGATTTCGGTTACAACCGATACTTCTTGAAAAAAGACTCCCAATTCCAAAGGAAGTTATGCAGAAGCTCGTCTAATCGCTTCAGAAATACGGGATTAGGAGCGTTCATTCGCTTGAAGTAATCGTCCTGAAACTGGTTTAATTCGTATTTGTGAAATACCGCCTTCGACATAGCATACAGGGTGGTTTTAGACGGCAGGTTCACGCGTTTCATGAATTGCTTGTATTCTTGAATGAGTTCCCGCATTTCCAGCGAGTCCATTTTGTAGGCCGTAGCCAGTTTTTCATAAATCAGCTGCATCGTTCGTGTTCCCGAATGACCCTCAAACAAGCGTTCCATTTCAACGATGTTGGCCGTGATAACAATCAACGCGAACTCATCAACCGCTTTCGCATCAATACCCGGTGATGCTACAAAACCAGGGTCTTCGTTAATGCAATCGCAAACCGTAGTAAAGCCTCGGTCAATCACATCAAAGATTCCGTTGACGAAAATGCTCGAGGTTTGATCTTCGTTGAGTTTTTTCTTCAGAAAGTTCGAAAACATTGCGTTCAGCGAATTATTATATTGTTACAAAAATAGAAATTGAAAGCACGCTGATTTTTTTTGATGCTTTTATCTTATTAACGGAGTTTTCAACATAAATCGTTCGTACTTTTGCTGAAATTTAAATGGAATGAAAGCGAGAATTAGTACCTCAAAAGGCACCATGGTAGCCGAACTTTACGCAAACGATGCCCCAAATACCGTAGCGAATTTTAAGAAATTAGCGGATGAGGGTTATTATAACGGGTTGAAATTTCATCGAGTAATTCCCGATTTTGTCATTCAAGGAGGTTGTCCAAATACACGGGAAGGCTCGAATGGAATGCCTGGAACCGGGGGACCGGGATATCAAATTAATTGTGAGTTAGACGGTGAATTGCAATACCACGACCGCGGTGTCCTTTCCATGGCCCATGCGGGGAGAAACACGGGAGGTTCACAATTTTTTGTGTGCCATTCGCGAAATAACACGGCTCACTTAGATCGAAATCACACGTGTTTCGGAAAGTTGATAGAAGGTTTAGACGTTTTAGACAGCATCGCTCAAGGCGATAGCATCGACGAAATTACCGTAATAGTATAATGTTTTAACGGCTTAGAACCTGCCGTATTGAGCAATAATTAAGGACGCAAGTTCTTCACCAATGCGATCTTGAGCTTCGTTGGTGGCTGCCCCAATGTGGGGTGTACAGGCAATTTTAGGATGGTTTAATAACCTTGGATCTGGATGGGGCTCGTTATTGTAAACGTCCAAGCCTGCGAAAGAAACGGTACCGTTTTCCAACGCTTCGAGCAAGGCGTTTTCATCGATCACACCTCCGCGCGAGGCATTCACAATGCGTATTCCTTTTTTCATGCGTGCGAATTCATCAGCACCAATGACTGCATCCCCGTTGGGTTGCTTTGGAACGTGCAGCGACAGGTAGTCGGCAAGCGGAAGCACTTCGTTTATGTCCTTGGTGCATTGCACCTCCAACCTAAGAGTGTGGTCACCGATGCGTAAATCTATCCCAGCCATTTCGCACTCTTGGTCTACGCCAATCACCTTCATACCTGCTCCCAAAGCATAGGATGCCAAGGCTTGACCAATTCTGCCAAAACCAACTATGACGAGTGTTTTTCCCCGCAATTCAACCCCTTTTCCGTAGGCTTTTTTAAGGGCATTGAAATCTCCCGATCCCATGTTTTTGTAAGAATCATGTAAAAAACGCGCAATGGAAAACATTTGACCCATCACCAATTCTGCCACAGATTGCGACGAAGACGCGGGAGTATTGATCACGGTAAGGCCTTTTTCCCTTGCATAACTAACATCGATATTGTCCATTCCTACTCCTCCACGTCCAATCAATTTTAAAGAAGGACAGGCATCAATCAATTCTTTCCGAGCAGTGGTAGCACTTCGGACCAACAACATATCTATGGAGTAAGTTTGCAGGTAGTTTGCTAATGCATCTTGAGCTATATTGTCGGTAATTACCTGGTAACCGGCCTGTTCTAAGGCTCTTTTTCCGGCTTCTGAAATGCCGTCGTTCGCTAAAATTTTCATGATTAAGCCTTACGTTCAAATTCTTTCATTACATCCACCAAAACCTTTACACTCTCGATGGGTAGTGCGTTGTACAACGAAGCACGGTATCCTCCTACAGAACGATGTCCTGGAAGACCAACAATTCCCGCACCCTTCCAAAGCGCATCAAAATCTGCAGCTCTGGTTTCGTCGTTCAGTAAAAATGTTGCGTTCATTTTAGACCGATCTTCCGTTGCTACAGCTCCTTTGAATTGGCTGTTGCGGTCGATTTCATCGTACAAAAGAGCTGCCTTTGCATTGTTGCGTTGTTCCATAGCCGAAACCCCTCCATGCGCAATTAAATCCCGTAAATTAAGCATGGCAACGTACACAGAAAACACCGGGGGAGTGTTCATCATGGATTCTTTTTCAACGTGCTGTTTTAAGTCCAAGTAGGTCGGTAAAAACGGCGAAGAAGATTTTCCTAAAACCTCGTCCTTTACAACGTAAAGTGTTGCTCCAGCCGGACCTAAGTTTTTTTGGGCTCCAGCATAAATCAAATCAAAATCTGCCACGTTGATTTGCTTCGAGAAAATGTCCGAAGACATATCGCAAACTAAAGGGAGATCAGTGGACGGAAATGCGTGAAATTGGGTTCCGTAAATAGTGTTATTTGAGGTAAAATGAAGGTAATCAAGGCCTTCGGGAATCGAATAGTTTTTGGGGATATACGTGAAATTTTTATGTTCCGAACTGGCAAAAACGTTCACATCAACGCCCACTTTTTGGGCTTCTTTAATGGCCCCGGTTGCCCATGTTCCTGTATTTATGTAGCCTGCCGTTTTGCGCTCGCGCATCATGTTCAAGGCTGCGATGGTAAATCCAAGAGTGGCCCCACCTTGTACAAAGGTCACCGAGTACCCATCAGGAACTCCAAGCGCTTCTTTGGTAAGGGCAATGGCTTCATCCATCACGGCAACAAAATCTTTGTGGCGGTGGGATACCTCTAGAATAGATAGACCATTGAAATCGAGCACACCCGCTGCTGCTTCTTGAAAAACTACCTGCGGTAAAATACAAGGGCCAGCACCGAAATTATATTTCATGGTTGTTGGTTGTTGATGGGATTAATATCAAAAATTAAGCGTTTGCTTTGGGGGTCTTGGTAGTTTTCTTTACCGCCTTCGGTGCCGCTGCTTTATCCGTGGCTTTTTTGGCCAGGCTCTTTTCTGCCTTTTTGGTTTTTGCCGAGGCAACGATTACTTTACTGGTTTTACGTTTTCTAACATTTCCGTAGGAACCCATAACACGTTTTCCTTTTGCCGTTTTTTTATCTCCTTTTCCCATGGTGTGTTTATTTTTCTTTTGGTAAACAAAGTTAAAATTCTTTTTCGAAATATGCTTTCCTGAATTGTTTTTCGAGCATCTCTCCTCCATTTAACATGCGTTTACTCCACTCAATTTTTAAATTAATTTGTTCTTCTTTCGTGAGGCGCCAGGGCAATTCCGATTGGTTTAGGCGTGACTTTATGTCCTGTAGCACCAAAGCTACAGAAACCGAGAGGTTAAAACTTTCGGTAAATCCATACATGGGAATTTTAACGTGGTAGTCGGCATTATCGAGAAGGTAGGCAGATAGTCCAAGACGTTCGGTCCCAAAGCAAAGGGCTATTGGGTCCGTAATCGGCAGGTTGTTTGGGATGTAAGCATCTGCTCGAGGCGAAGTTGCAACAATCTTGTAGCCTTTCAGTTTCAGGGCATTGATGCAATCAATGGTTGCCTTACCTCGTTCTGTAAAACGATGCAGATCTATCCATTGTCCTGCTCCTCGGGCCACTTTTCGTTGCAGCGTATATTTGTTTTTGTCCTCGATGGCGTATAGGTGTTGTATGCCAAAACATTCGCAAGTTCGAATTACTGCCGACGCATTGTGTTCTTGAAATAAATCTTCCAAAACAACGGTCAGATAATGCGTCCGCTGTTCTGCTATGCGTTCGAACAAATTAGCTTTTTCGGGGGTAAGAAGCGTTTGGAAACATTGATAAACGTATTCGATCGTGTTCATAAATTTCCAGAACGGCTTTATTCGTCGGTATAATCGCTGCGTTTGATCCAACCACGGCGAAGGAAATACACGAACAAAGTGATCCCAATAGAAGCCATGATGCCTAATACGGTAAAGTACGCATTTTTCATTTTGATTTCAGGCATGTTTTCAAAATTCATCCCATACAAACCAGCGATAAAGGTTAATGGAATAAAAATCGCACTCACAATGGTAAGGGTTTTCATGATCTCATTCATGCGCTGACCTTGAGCAGCATAATAGAAGTTGGCCAAACCATCCAAAATCTGTATTTGTCCGTCAATTTCTTCAATAAGGTTTTTGCTATGGTTGCTAAGGTTATTGAAATATCTATAATTATCGGGTTTAATCAAGGACCCTTCGCTATTGGAAATTTGCTCGGTGATATCCCGCAATGGCCTGGCAATGACACGAAGCTGAATTAATTTGCGTTTTTGGGCTTCGATTTCGCGTAAAATAACTTTATCCTCTTGTTTATGCAGCCTAATTTCCAGTTGGTCAGTAACTCCAATGACTTCGTCAAGGATGGAATAATAGTTGTCGAGAATACCCTCCATACAGCGGTACAATAAGAAGTCGGAATTTTGAGAACGTATTTTTCCCTTAGCTTTTTCAATTCGTTCACGCACATGATCGAAATACTGATTCATTCGAGTCTGCATGGTAATAAGGTAGTCTTTCCCGAGAAAAAAGGTTATTTGATCCTCTTCAAAATACTCCGAACCTTCTTGACTGCCTCTGGCCAACAAAATGCTAAAATAGAGGTAGGTCGGATACTCCTCGATCTTTGGTCTTCGGTGTTGGATATAGATGTTTTCGATGCTAATTTTTTCAATTTTCAATTTGGTGCACAATTGAATGATCGCTTCTTTATCCGATAAGCCGTTTATGTCTAACCAACTTAAGTGATCTGCATCGAGCTCTTCGTCCAGAAACTCAGTAGAGAAATAGGAAATGGATTCCCGCTTTATCATGTAAAAGCAATGGTTGTACTTATATAATTGGCAATATTGTTCCATGATCTATTGCTTTTTAATCGGTTCAGTTTGACAATTTTCGCAGGACGATTTTTTGAAGAAAATGCGTCTTATCAAATAACCGAGGGCTAGAAGGGTGATAAGGACCGCCAAAATATTTTGAAACATAGGCGAAGGTAGGGAATTCTATGCGAATAATTGATAACAAATAAAAGCGCTTAAATAGGCAAAAACCCCGTAGAGCGTAAATTGACACAAAGGAATTTTCCAAGATCCGGTTTCCCTTCTTGAAACGGCTAGGGTACTTAAACACTGCAGCGCAAAAACGTAGAAAACGAGCAAGGATATTCCCGATGCGAGGGTAAATTTTTTACTTCCGTCCGGGTTTCTGTCATGGGTTAATTTATCCCTTAAGTTGACAGTTCCTTTCGTCTGATCGTGTGAGTATAGGGTAGATAGTGCACCAACAAAAACTTCCCGGGCCAAAAAGGAAGAGCTAATCGCAATGCCGATTTTCCAATCGTATCCTAAGGGGGATATCATTGGTTCTAATTGCTTGCCGAATTTCCCCAGGTAGGAATGCTCCAGGAGAACCGAAGCTTGAATCAGTTTTCGTTGGTCTTTATCGGCTGAAATGTAGCGATTTTCTGTTTTTAAAGACTCAACTGCAGCGCGCCGTTCTTCGGAAGGGCCGTAATTTGATAATGCCCAGATAACGATTGAGAGGGCAAGAATTATTCCCCCGGCTTCAACGACAAAAACTTTTATTTTATCAAAAATCGTTACAAAAATATTTCGCCAATGCGGTGGTTTAAAATCGGGCATTTCCATCAGAAAAATGGAGCGTTGGTCTTGTCGAAGAATTCGTTGTAAGACTCCTGCAACGAACATTGCCGCGAGTATTCCCAACAAGTAGAGCGCAAAGAGTACCAATCCTTGAAGTTCCATAAAATGAAAGACTGTCTTGGCAGGAATTACCACGGATATTATCAAGGTGTATACAGGGATTCTCGCGCTACAGCTCATGAGGGGAGTAACGAAAAGAGTAATTAAGCGCTCCTTGGAATTTGGAATTCCCCGGGTAGCCATAATCCCCGGAATGGCACAGGCCATACCCGACAACAGAGGAACAACACTTCGTCCATTCATCCCAAACGGCCTAACCAACCTATCCATGAGAAATACTGCTCTGGATAAATATCCGGAGTCTTCGAGCAAGGCAAGAAAAAAAAAGAGCAATCCGATTTGCGGAATAAATACAACAACTCCGGTTATGCCGGGAATGATGCCTCCGCAAATCAATGCTTGTACAGGGCCCTTGGGGAGTAGGTTTGCAAGTTCCTGTGAAACCCACTGTAGTCCTTGTTCTATGGCGTCCATTGGAAAGGCAGAAATCGTGAATACAGCTTGAAAAATGATTAATAACACCAAGGAAAAGATCAAATAGCCTAATATTGGATGTGTTAACCAGGTATCCATTTGATGTTTCTTCTTAACGGGCTCCTTGACAAGGACAATTTTTTCGTACAGCGTTTTGGCGTTGCCGTAGTGACTTTTTGTGTGAATTTCTTGTTGCGGCAAGTCCTCAATATCCAAAAGCCCTTCATCGGTTGAAAGCGCCTTTTCGGGAGTTAAATTCTGTGTTTGGCGTTGAATGGCTTTTAACAAACGGTCTTTTCCTAATCCAACCCTTGCATTCATGACAACTATCGGAGTTGAGGGCAGGTTTTTCTCGAGCGCCTCAACGTCGATACAAACCCCGTTTCGCTCGGCAACGTCTATCATGTTTATAATAAGGACGAGCGGTATATTTAAACTCGCTAATTGGGATAATAGGAGGAATCCTCTTTCCAAATTTGAGGCATCAACGACTACTAAGCCTATGTTAGGTTGTTGGTCTTGATTCAGTTGTTTTAGCGCATCGTAAACGACCCTTTCATCGTTACTTTTTGGATAAATGCTATAGATACCCGGATAGTCTGTGATGATGTAGTCAACCCCATCCATAAGCACTGCACCTGTTTTTTTGTCAACGGTTACCCCGGGGAAATTGCCGATTTTTTGGCGTAGCCCCGTTAAGAGGTTAAAAAGGGTGCTTTTTCCGCAATTTGGATTGCCAAGCAATAACAGATTCATGGCGTCAGTTGATCAACTAATATGCATTCAGCATCCTTTAACCGTATCGATATTTGGGTATTTCTATGTCGAAAGGCAATGGGCCCTCGAAAAGGAGCTTTCAGGGTGAGCGTAATTTCTACTCCCGAAACCACGCCCATTTCCATCAATTTGGTGCGTAAATAGGGCTGTGTGATTTCGAGTATTTTAACCTTACTTCGGTTCGGAAGTTCTGAAAGATTCATGGCGCAAAGATAAGGCTAATAACCCACAATCAGGTTTTGGCCGCAAGAATTTACTTACTTAAAACGAATCGAGCTGTCTGCCGAGAGCGCTGTTCAAGCAAGATAATTCGACCCTCAAGCAGTTCTTCCAATATCTCTTGAGTGTAATGCCGTACCGTGAGCAATTCAACATTTTCATTGTAACGGCAGCTAAACTCAGGTTTAAATAATTCAATCAACGCCTCCATATTTACCTTATCAGCATCCAACAAGGTCGAAAAATTCAACGCTGAGTTTTGCATTAAATTAATTTTGATTGCGTTGGAGTAAAAACGTTCAAAGATTTTTGCTAGGGCATCTTCGTTAATGAACGAAAAATCATTGGCAAAAAGGGTAACTAATATTTGATGTTTTTTCACAATAAAGGAAGGGACCAACTTGTCTGCGCTCTGTTCTTGTTGAATGACAGTTCCCTCCTTCAACGGATTTACAAAGCTCTTAATCAACAAGGGAATATTTTTATTTTGAAGGGGTTTTACCGTTTTTGGATGAATTACGCTTGCCCCAAAATAGGCGAGTTCGATAGCTTCTTTGTAAGAAATCGATGAGAGCAATTGCGTGTTGGCGAAATATTTCGGGTCTGCATTTAACATACCGGGCACATCCTTCCAAATGGTTACGTTATCCGCATCTAAGGCATAGGCTACGATTGCTGCAGAGTAATCGGATCCTTCTCGCCCCAGGGTGGTGGTGTATCCTTCTGATGAATGCCCAATGAAACCCTGAGAAATAAAAATCCGTTTGTTGGGCAGTCCCTGGATGCAGTTTTGTAATTTCAAAATGGTTTCACTCCAATCCACGTTGGCCTCTTTGTAATGGTTATCCGTACGGATCAATTGTCGTGCGTCTAACCATTCTGCATCGATGTTGTACGATTTTAGGGTGGAAGCTAAAATCCTAGAGGATAATACCTCCCCCAACGAAACAATTTGATCGTATTCAAACCCGAAATGGGCAGAAATTGGGCTGTTGTAGCGCCTTCTCAAGGCGTCAAACAGATCCTTCAACTCTTCGATAAGTTCTTTGGAACTCGGAAGCGATAAATCGGCAACAACACCTCGATGAAATTCTTCCACCAATCGGACGGAAGATTCAAAGGAACGTTCGTTTCGCTCGAGTAATGTTTTTACCACTTCTTCCAATTGATTGGTGGTTTTATCCATGGCCGATACAATGATGAACAAGCGGTCTTCGTAATGTTGGATAATATTAACTACATTTTTAAGGGATTCCGCATTTTTTACCGAGGCGCCGCCAAATTTGAAAACTTTCATAATGCTACGACAGTACTCGGGTTAATTCCTTCATTTTTTGTGAACAATTCGCGCCCTCATAAATCACCTCATAAACCGCTGATAATATTGGCATTTCCACCATAAATTTACGGTTGATTTCCATTAAACTTTTGGTGGCATAATACCCTTCTGCTATCATATTCAAGCTTTGTTGCGCGGATTCGAGCGTGAGGCCTTCCCCTAACATGTATCCGAAAGATCGATTTCTCGAAAATTTGGAGTAACAGGTAACCAACAAATCTCCCAAATATGCTATTGAATTCACATCTCGATGAATGGGGTGAATGACATTGATGAAGCGTTTCATCTCTTGTATGGAATTACAGACCAGCACAGCTTGGAAATTATCTCCGTAGCCGAGTCCTGCATACATTCCAGCGGCAATTGCATATACATTTTTTAAGATAGCTCCTAATTCAGCACCGAATAAATCATCGCTCTCATTGACCGCTACATACTCGCACCTAAGTGCATCACTGAGGTGTTTTGTCAACAGGCTGTTTTCACTTCCTACGGTCAAATACGATAATTTCTCCAAGGCGATTTCCTCTGCATGGCAAGGTCCGCAAATGATGCCTAAATGCTCGTAAGGAATGTGGAATGTTTTATGAAAAAACCTCGCGGGAATTGCATTATGTTCTGGAACGATTCCTTTGATGGCTGAAATGACCCATTTTCCTTCAAACAGGGATGGGGAAAAACCACCTATGGTGGTATACAAAAATGCCGCAGGCATAGCAACGATCAGGATATCCGTGCTTTTTGCAAATGAATCAAATTCATGAAACAGGCATAACTTATCCCTGTTGAAAGTAACGGATTGTAAATACTTGGGGTTACGCCCGTGTTGATGAATAAATGACGCATTTTCGGCTTTACCCACATGCCAACTAACGTGATCTAAGTTTTCGCAAAGGATTTTAACAAGGGCCGTGGCCCAACTTCCGCTTCCTAATACTCCAAAACGATATGATTTATTTCCTTCCAAATACCCAAAGGTAGGATTTATGGCGATTTAATTAAAATTCATTATTTCGCCTGTTTTCAAGGCTTCAGAAAAAGCGTCGCGCATACGTTCCAGTTTCAACTTTGCCTGAGGGTCGCCTAAAAATGCTTCTTGTTTTGTTTTGTAGTATGTATGTAACGACTGGCCAAACAAATCTTGCTCAAGACGCTTTTTTATTTCCAAAATCTTCGCATTTACGCCAATTAAGTAATGTTCAATTTCTCCTAATCGGGTTAATTCCTTTTGAGATAAATCGGTTTTTTTGAGTAAATAATGATAGTGAGGAAGCAATTCTTCCAACAAGCGCATGAACTTTTCAAGTTCTTCGTCCAATTCTTTTCGGTTCGATTTGAAGTCTGCCATGTTGTGGTAAAAATACTATTTTATCCATACGAATATCGATTTTATCTATTTTTTTTGTACCAGTCGATAGTTACCTGCTGCATTGCCCGCCAGAAATGCTTTGTAGTCCAAGATTTTTTTACCCTCGAGCTGTAATTTTTGAACGTAAAAATTGCCATCTATGCAAGGAAAAATAATGCCTTCGGGACTCGCTGCAAGCGGATCCGAAAGGTTTGATGCGCCTTTTTTAAAGCTGCCTTCGAGAATTTTACACAGGAGGTGTTGGGAGGTCCTAATGTCTTGTAAATAGCAATAGGCTGCCGGTATGGGATTCAGTCCACGAACCATTCGCTCTATTTCCTTTCCGGAATGGCAAAAATTAATACGCGTGTTCTCTTTTGTGAGTTTAGGCGCATCCTTTAACAACGTGGCATTTATTTGAGTTTTTCCTTGCAGGGTTGACTCCTCGATACCTTTAAGAGTCTCTTGGATTAGCTGATTGCCCGGATCGAGCATGGCATCGTGCAACATTCCAGCGGTCCAATGGTCTTTGATCGTTACTTCTTTTTGTAAAAGAATGGAACCGCAATCAATGTGTTCATTGATCATAAAAGTGGTTAACCCTGTTTTTTTTTCTCCATGAATAATGGCCCAATTTATTGGCGCGGCTCCCCGAAAATTTGGAAGCAAGGAGGCATGTAAATTGATGGTTCCTTTCGGGGGCATTTTCCAAACGGCTTCCGGCAGCATGCGAAAGGCGACGACTACAAAAATATCCGCTTGATAGGCGGCTAGGTCTTCGAGAAAAGCAGGGTCTTTTAACGAAAGGGGTTGAAGAATTGAGATGTTGTTGTCGAGTGCAAATCGTTTAACTTCGCTTTCCTTTAGTTTTTGTCCTCGACCAGCAGGTTTATCTGCCGTCGTAACCACCGCTAAAACCTTGTGATTGGAACGTAAGAGCCCTTCTAGCATATGCTTGGAAAACAGCGGGGTGCCCATGAAAACAAGAGTTAAGCCCATCAGATTTTTTTTTGTTTCCAGTTAAAAAAGTACAGGTATAAGAGCGATAGTGCTCCCATAGTGCCAAAATAAATGTATTCTACGGTCCAAACGTAATAAATGTCAAATTTAAAAACCTTAATAAAGAGATATGCAAATACCATATATATCGTTACCGATACAATTTCAATCGTCATGGAGGCTACCGTATTACCGCTGCCGAGAATCGTTTGAAAATACACAGAGACAATTCCGAAAATTAAAATAGAGCCTATGATAAGTTGAAGGATCGCACTGCTCTCCGCAAGAAATTCCTGATGAGGATTGATAATGGAAATTAGTGCTCTGGGGTAGATGATGGCACCGTGAAAAAATATAAGGAGAAAGATAAGGGTAAGTCGTTGAATTCGGCGCTGTATGAGCGGTATCGACTCCTGCTGACCCGCGCCAATATATTGGGAAATGTAGGTTTTTGTGGTGCTTGCAAAACCCCAGATGGGAACAAAGGCCAGAAAATACAGGGATCGTATGTTTTGCGACACGGTCAATTCGAATTGCCCCATTTGTTCAATCCAAACAAAGAAGATGGTCCATGTAAATAATGCGAAAAAACCTTGTAACATGAGAGGTGTCCCAACTTTCAACAAGGCCTTAACTTCCGCCGAAATATTCCTCTTTTTCTGGAACAATTCGTAAGGGCGATTCATTCGCGAAACAAGCGTTACGGCTAATAAAAAAGACATACCGAGTGCGTCAGCTAGGGCCGATGCCAAACCTGCTCCCGCAACGCCCAATTCAGGAAAAACACCAATTCCGTAAATAAAAAGATAATCTAAAACAATGTTTCCTCCCGCGGTGATAAGGGCTGCGCTCAGCACCAGCCTTGTTCTACCTTGAGCCAAGTAGAGGGCCTGCAGTAGAAGCGTGATCATGGCAAAAAATAAACCGAATGACCGGTACTTTAAATACACCCCTTGGAGTTCGGCGACTTCGGCACTCAGGGCATTTCCTTGAATGATGGTTGGTACAACCGTTTGTAATAGCGTAAAAAAAAACGCCGCAAGCCCAATTAACACAAGGCCTGCAGCTGTTACCTGTTGACCAACGGCACTGAATTGTTCCTGACCAATCCTACGTGCCATAATAATTTGCGCACCGTCTGACATCCCCATGAGCATGATGAAAAAAGTAACATATGCCAGCCCTGCATTTCCAACAGCATCGAAGCCTATGACCGAATATCGGCTGATGAACGCACTGTCTGTAATAAGTACCACGGATTGAATGAATCCTGATACCATCATAGGAAGGGCAAACATTAGTATGCTGCTATAACTTAACGATAATGTTTTACTCGACATACAATACTAATCCCTTTAAATATTCACCTTCCGGGTGAAATGCTCCAACAGGATGGTCAGCAGGTTGATGCAGTTGATGTAGAATTTTGACCTTTCTCCCCGATTCAATGGCAGCTGCTACGATCGTATGTTTGAACAGCGCTTTATCGACCACTTGAGAACATGAAAATGTAAAGAGAATCCCCCCGGATTTAATTTGTCGTAATGCGTGAGCGTTCAACCGTTTATAGCCCTGTATTGCCTTATGTTTTTTGTCAAGATGTTTTGCGAAAGCAGGGGGGTCCAAAATAATGATGTCGAAGGGTTCGGGCAAATCTTTCAAAAAATCCATGGCGTCGCCAACTACCGAAACATGATTGTCGTGTAAATTGTTGAGGGCCAAATTTTTTTCAGTTAAAGCAATAGCTTTCGCGGAGGCGTCTAAAGAATAGACCAATTTTGCTTTATTCTTCAGCGCTTGAAGGCTGAAACCCCCCGAGTAACAAAATGCATTGAGCACCGTTTTTCCGCTTGCCATTTTTCCGAGTAAAGCACGGTTGTCACGTTGATCGATGTAAAACCCGGTTTTTTGTCCCGAAATCCAATCTATGGCATATTTAATCCCGTCTTCCTCGGCAATATGGGGAGTGGGACAATCGCCGTGGAGGAAACCGTTTTCGATGTTTTGACGTTTTGGTAAGGTTTCGGATGATTTGTGGTAAAGCGCGACAAAGTTGTTTCCGAGGGTTTTTTTTAGCGCGCTCCGGATCGCATTTACGTGGTTCAATAATCCCACAGAATGGCATTGTAAAACTACGACACCGTTGTAAAAATCCATGATCAGCCCGGGAATCTCGTCCCCTTCTCCGTGACAAAGACGGCATATTCCTTCAGGGTAAAGAAGGCCCAAATTGACTCTAAGGCTTACCATGCTTTGAACCTTTTTATCCCAAAACTTCTGGTCTAAATCCTCTTCATCAAAAGTAAGGATACGAACCGCGATACTTCCATGTTGAAAATGGCCGGTTCCTAAATATTCTCCGGTGTGGGAAACTACTCGAACACATTCGCCGTCTAAAAAAGCATTAAAATTCGTGGCAATCGCTCCGGAGAATATCCAAGGATGTCTGCGCAATAAAGAAGATTCTTTTCCTTTTTTGAGAGCAACCTGTGGGTACATTGGACAAATTTAAGGATAAATGAAGAGCTCGCGACCTCTTAATTATGGTATCTTTACCGAAAACAGGAGTGATATGGCCAATAAAAGAACCTTAAAAAAACAAATCAATGCCGTGATTTCTGACGTGATTGATGAGTGTATTTATATTCAAGAAACGCAAAAGAACAAAGCGCAACCTGCTGAGAAACTCATCGATGAGGCGGTAGCCTTTTACAACGACTTAATCGCACGAGTACATGCAGGGAAAAACAAGGTGGATTTTGATTCCATATGGAATGATTTGAACGATAAGTCAGAGGTCTTTTTAGAAAGCCTCAATGCCTTGAGTGCTAGTAAAAATGAAAAAGGGGCCTAAGCCCCTTTTTTTATTGTTTTTCTCCGCTGCAGGATTTTTGCGCACCGCCTGAACAACATTTCTTTTGTTCCGTCGATGAACAAGATCCTTTTTTCTTCTTTTTCTTCTTCTTCTTCTTCTTATCATCATCAAGAACTTCCATTTTGGGATTTGCCTGCGCAGAATAAACTTTAAGAGCCATCCCACCCGTGAAAGTTAGTATAGCCAGAATTAACACTAATTTTTTCATGGTAAATTTTTTACAAAGGTACGATAAATTACAACGTGGCAAGGATATCTTGGCGATTTTTAACAGATTGGCCTAAGACAACGTGAATTGTCGCATCCAACGGCAAAAAAACATCGACTCGGGAACCGAATTTTATAAATCCTAATTCTTCGCCACGATGCGCTACTTGATTTTCTTGGGCATAATAACAAATTCTCCTCGCCAGGGCACCCGCAATTTGACGCACTAACACTTTTTTGTGCTCATGGGTTTCAATGACGGTTGTGCTCCGTTCATTTTCGGTTGAACTTTTAGGGTGCCATGCAACGAGGTACTTCCCCGGGTGATACTTCGTGTAAATCACTTTTCCATCCATGGGAAAGTAGTTTGCATGTACATTTAATGGAGACATGAATATTGAAATTTGACGACATTTACCAGCAATAAATTCGGACTCATGCACTTCCTCGATGACCACAATTTTACCGTCTGCAGGGCAGATAACTTGATTTTTTTCGGCATTAATAGTGCGGTATGGGACTCTGAAAAATTGGATAATCAATCCCAGAATAACCATCAGCACAAGAACTACGAAAAAGAAAAGCGGTGTCGGAAATACCTGGTTAGCAAAAATTCCTAATCCGGTAAGAAGTATGAAACTGTAAATAATGATGGTATATCCTTCGCGATGCAACTTCATGTTCTACCAATAAAAATAAAGCATATACCAGCAGTAAAAAAAAGGTATGCTGAAAAGCGCTGCGTCAAAACGGTCTAAAATACCCCCATGACCCGGCAGAATTGAGCCACTATCCTTTACGTTCAAACTTCGCTTAAAAAGCGATTCCAATAAATCCCCAAAAATGGCACCTAAACTGATTAAGATCGATGAGACCAACCAAAAATCAACGCGCCCTCTATTAACATAGGAACCTATGAGAACACCGATAATGATGGTGAATACGACGCCACCCACGGTGCCTTCCCAGGTTTTTTTAGGCGAAATTCTCGAAAAAAGTTTCCTTTTTCCGAAATATCTGCCGGTGAAATAAGCCATGGAGTCATTGGTCCAGATCAAGATAAACATCACGGCAACAGAGGAAAGATATTCCGTGTTTCGCAGGTTAAGGTCGATGCACAGGAAAAAAGGTATGGTAACATATATGATCCCCATTAAAAGCAGTGAAATGTTGAGCAACGGAGAGCCGTGTTTTTTCCAGAGTTCAATGAGGATAAGGCTAAAAAAGAGAGGTGAAATAAGCGTAATTGAAATTACAGGGAGTATTTTCATGCTCATTCCAATTAACAACACGTAGATGAACAACCCAATGAAAATCCCCATTTCTTTGGAAATGCGCACTACAGAAATTCCTTCACACAAAGTGTAAAATTCCCACAATCCGAAAAGCATGAAAGAACTGAATACAACTCCTTGATAGAGGGGGCCCATCCAAATGGAGCCAAGAATTAGAACGCCAAGAAAAAATCCTGTAATTACACGCTGCTGCAAATTGCTCATGCGTTGTCGTTCCATTATTGTTCCTCTTCAGTTGAGTTGGTTACCTGCGAATCCGGTTCCTGATTATTGGAGCTAGTAGGGGTTTCTCCGCCTGCCGCTTCGATGACATTCGCCGACGGATTGCTATCGATATCTTGCTCTGCTTTGGCTGCAGGAGCCTCAACCGGGTCCCAAATGCGCTTTCCGAATATGGACTCAAGGTTTTCCTTGAATATCACTTCATCAGTAAGAAGTTTTTCTGCCAACTCGATGAGTTTATCTCGATTTTCTGTCAATAACCTCGAGGCTCTTTGGTATTGTGTTTCAATAAGTGACGATACTTCTTCGTCTATAATTTTGGCGGTATCGTCAGAATACGGTTTTGTGAACATGTCTCGTCCTTGAGAATCGTAATAAGAAATGTTTCCAATACGCTTATTCAACCCGTAAATGGAAACCATCGCATAGGCTTGCTTGGTTACCTTTTCTAGGTCACTCAGCGCTCCCGTGCTGATTTTTCCAAAAATTAATTCCTCCGCAGCACGCCCGCCCAACGCAGAACACATTTGGTCCAGGAGTTGCTCGGTATTGATAATGCTTCGTTCTTCGGGTAAATACCATGCAGCACCGAGAGATTGACCACGGGGAACAATGGTAACTTTCACCAACGGAGAAGCGAATTGAAGCAACCATGAAATCGTTGCATGGCCGGCTTCATGAAATGCTATGGTTTTCTTTTCTTCTTGGGTGATGATTTTATTTTTCTTTTCCAGACCTCCTACAATGCGATCCACAGCATCTAAAAAATCTTGTTTACCCGCTTTCTTTTTGTCTTTTCTTGCGGCTATTAAGGCCGCTTCGTTGCACAGGTTAGCGATGTCTGCACCACTAAAGCCTGGAGTCTGTTTCGATAAGAATTCAACGTCAACATCGTTTTCTAACTTCAGCGGTTTAAGGTGGACCTTGAAAATTTCTTTCCGCTCGTTTAAATCCGGCATGTCAACGTAAATCTGACGATCGAATCTTCCTGCCCGCAACAAGGCGCTGTCCAGCACATCTGCCCGGTTCGTGGCCGCCAAAATTATTACACCGCTGTTGGTGCCAAAACCGTCCATTTCGGTGAGCAATTGATTCAGCGTATTTTCGCGCTCATCGTTGGAATTAAATCCGTTATTTTTTCCTCGCGCTCTGCCGATCGCATCAATTTCATCAATAAAGATTATCGAAGGGGATTTTTCTTTCGCTTGTCTAAATAAATCTCTTACCCTCGAAGCACCAACTCCCACAAACATTTCCACGAAATCAGATCCTGAAAGGGAAAAGAAAGGTACCTTGGCCTCGCCAGCAACAGCTTTTGCGAGGAGAGTTTTACCGGTTCCCGGAGGCCCTACCAATAAGGCGCCTTTCGGTATTTTAGCGCCGATATCGGTATATTTTTTAGGGTTCTTCAAAAACTCAACAATTTCGACAATTTCTTCTTTTGCGCCCTCAAGACCCGCAACGTCCTTAAATGTGACGTTGGTTGATTTGCCCTTTTCGTACAACTGAGCTTTGGACTTTCCGATATTGAAAATTTGGCCGCCGCCGCCTCCGCCGCCACCTCCGGCCATTCTCCGCATGACGAAAAACCAAATCAAAAAGATAATTCCAAAGGGAAGCAGATAGGCCAGGATAGTACCGAGGTAATCCGTATCCGTATCTCGGTCGCAAGGGAAATTTCGCTCTTTCTCCAGACTGTTTTCAAAATTTCCCAGATCCCCAATATTTTCCAGTACGATGACTTTTTTCTTTTGTTTTTCGATTGAATTCAGCTTTTTAAGTTCATTCCAAATTTTTGGAAACTCTCCTTTCTGTTGAGACTTGGACAATTCAACACCCCTGGCATTCAATAAAAAGTCAGCGCGGTTGTTATTTATGATGGTGATTTTAGCAACACCGGACGAGTCGACTAAATCAAACAAGGTTTGTTTCCGGTCAATCGTAATTTTCGAGTCGGAGCCATAAAACAATTGAATTGCAATGAACGCCACACCAGCAAGCGCATAGATCCAATAAACGGAAAACCCCCCTTTTTTATTTTTGTCAGACATATTTTTCTTTATCTATTTATTCGGCAATATCGGTCCTGACCGCATCTGCCCATAATTCTTCAATTTCGTAATAATTTCTCGCCTCTTTGTAAAATATATGAGCTACAACGTCTATATAATCTAAAAGTACCCACTCGCTATTTCTTTGTCCCTCAATATGCCAAGGTTTTTCTTTTAACGCTTTCCGGGTATACCGGGTTATGGCGTTTGTAATCCCTTCAACCTGCGTTGAGGATTCACCCGAGCACACAACGAAGAAATCACATACCCTGCTCTCCAACTCCCTCAAGTCTAAAACAACGATGTCTTTAGCTTTGTTCTCTTGCATTCCCTCAACAATGCACTTACTGAGCATTTCAGAAGGGGACGTGACAATTTTTTTTTTCGCCATGTATTGGTTTTCGCTACAAAACTAATCCTAAATTTTAAATTTATCTTTGATTTATTTTTCGCAACAAGATCGTTATGTCAATTTTTGGGAGCACCATCCATCGTTTAGATACCGTAGATTCCACGAACAATTATGCCAACCATCTAATAGAACACAATTTGGCAGAAAATGGAACGGTGGTTGTCGCAGATTTTCAAACTCAAGGTAAAGGCCAGCGAGATAAACAATGGTTAGCAGACCAAGGAATGAACCTCACCTGTTCTTTTGTGTTTTTTCCTGCCAATTTGTCCGCTGAGCGCGTTTATCTGATAAATTGTTGGGTTTCGTATTGCTTAATACAGCTTCTTAAAAAATTTGGGATATCATCAACGGTTAAATGGCCCAACGACATTATGGTGGAAAACCATAAAATTGCGGGAATTTTGACGGAAGGGGTAATTCAGGGCGAAATGGTGAAAGTCGTAACCATTGGGGTTGGTTTGAACGTAAACCAGGCGCATTTTGGCCATTTGCAGGCAACTTCGATGCGCCGTGAAACAGGAACCCTGTATTCTTTGGAGGAAATGCTATTGCTTTTATGCAATTTATTGAACGAGGTTCCTTTAGAATCTTTGCAAGAAATCCAATGGAGGGAAAAATACAAGGAGGCCATGTATGGCCTTGGTGAAACACATGCGTTCGTTTGCAATCACCAACGCTTGCAAGGCATTATCGAAGGTATTTCGAGCACTGGTCAGCTAGAAATCTTGGTCGAAGGAAAACGGCAAACGTATTCGCAAGGACAAATTAATTTGGAGATTCCAACTGTTTTTTAAGGTTCTTACCCATGTCGTTAAATAACGCTGTTAAAGGATTCTTGGCGAGCATTGCCACCATAGTTGGGGCTTCTCCGTTGAAATTCAGGTAACCTTCAACGCCAGATTTTATGGGATAAATGACAATTTGCAATGAAAAAGGGAATGGCGCTTTCGAGCCGCTCTTGTAATTAATCCCTTCTTGAGTTTTGCTTTCAAACAACAAGGGTATAACGATTCCGCCTTGCACCTTAAATTCGCAACCCAATTCGTCGGCTTTGAATTCGGAAATACGCTCTTGAGGTAAGAGAAATTCTATATTGGCCGGGACAGTTAAAAATTTTTCCACCTCTTCTATTCCGCACTGAATGAACAACGGTGTACTTTGAATTTTCATACCTCAGGATTCCAATCCGATGGAATTTGTCGCCATTTTTTCAAGGCATCTACATCGGTTTCGCGAATATATTCCAAGGCCAATGCTTGTTCAATGAGGTGGTCGTAGTCTGTGAGTGTTATAAATGGGCAGTCGGCCTCGTCGAAGGCTCGCTGCGCCTGTTCGAACCCGTAAGAAAATATTGCAAGCAAACCACGCACTTGAAGACCGGCTTTTTTCAGGGCATTGACACCTGAAAGACTACTACCGCCGGTAGAAATTAAATCCTCAACAACAATAACTTTCTGCCCAGCTTCGTAACTTCCCTCAATCAAATTTCCTAAGCCGTGTTCTTTCACATTACTGCGGACGTAGATGAATGGAATTCCAAGTTCTTGCGCTACAAGTACACCTTGAGGAATTCCACCCGTGGCTATTCCGGCTATTACATCTGGCTTTCCGTATTCTTTGTCAACAATTTCAGAAAATTTTTGACGGATAAAAGTACGAACCATAGGAAAAGAAAGGGTTTTTCGATTGTCGCAATAGATGGGGGATTTCCATCCCGAAGCCCAGGTAAAAGGATTTTCCGGTTGTAATTTTACAGCCTTAATTTTTAGAAGCTCACCAGCAACCAGCATTGCGCTATCTTTGTCATAGATCATGGAGCAAAAGTATTTTGTTTTTACGGAAACTAAACGGCTTGATTTTTCGAGTTATCAACAAGACCAAGATTGGAAATCGTGGATAAATAAAAAGCCAATTTCTGAACATTTTCGGCGTTATTTAGAGTCCACAACAGACGAGATAATTCCGATGCCGGTGTCTTTTGAAAAATTCCGAATGGCGTTTCGCAATGTAGTTGCCGCAGGTGGTTTTGTATCCTGCGATCGCGATCTTCTCATGATTTTTAGAAACGGAAAATGGGATCTTCCAAAAGGATGGATGGAAACAGGAGAATACCCAATGCAAACCGCGCTGCGAGAAGTTCGTGAGGAATGCGGCCAACTTGATTTGACGATTTTAGCAGACCTACCCTTGAAAACGTATCATCTTTATTTCTCGAAAGGACAATATATATTCAAGGAGACGCATTGGTTTCGCATGAAAGCGGGGCACAACTCTGTGCTGTTTCCACAAAAAAAGGAGGGCATAACCAAGGTGGAATTTGTACCCGTTAATTCGGTGGATGCACGTTTGGAAAATAGCTATCCGATGATTCGTTGGATTTGGGAATCCTTACGAGCCACTATTGAATTTATTGGTTAGTTTTGTGTAAAATTTAGCATAATGAAACGTTGTGTGTTTTTAACACTCCTCTTGATGCCTTTCATGTTGTTTTGCCAAAAGAAATCCCGTTTTATGGTCTTCAGCGCAATTGAAATTATTCGTCAAGATATCCCCTACGATTCCAAAGAATTATTTGTGTTTACGTTTAAAAATAAAGCAAAGAAACCGTTAATGATAGAGTCGGTCCAAACGAGCTGTGGGTGTACTACTGCAGAAAAGCCTGCTAGCCCGATTGCCAGAAATAAAAAAGGCCAAATCAGTGTTTCTTACGATACCAAGAGGGTTGGTCAATTTGTTAAATCCATTACGGTAACACCGAACATGGGGGATCCAGTAGTTCTCACCATTCGGGGAAATGTGCTACCCGAGAAGCAATAGCGAAATGGCGACTCAACTCACGAATCTTTTCTTTATTTCACATGGAATTGCCCAAGACATATAATCCGGAATCCATCGAGGAAAAGTGGTATCACCACTGGATTGAAAAACAGTATTTTCGATCGCTCCCGGATGCTCGCGAACCCTACACGGTCGTTATTCCACCGCCGAACGTTACGGGAGTTTTACACATGGGGCACATGCTCAACAATACCATTCAAGATGTGCTGGTTCGAAGGGCTCGAATGTTGGGAAAAAATGCTTGTTGGGTTCCGGGAACAGATCACGCCTCGATTGCAACAGAAGCTAAGGTCGTACAGAAACTTAAACTTGAGGGCATCAATAAATCGGATTTAACCCGAGAACAGTTTTTAGATCACGCTTTCGCCTGGAAAGATAAGCACGGCGGCATCATCCTTCAGCAACTCCGAAAATTAGGGGCTTCATGCGATTGGGACAGAACGCATTTTACCATGGATACCCTGTATTCGGAGTCCGTTATTCGCGTCTTTGTCGATCTTTTCGAAAAAGGAAAAATTTATCGGGGCGTTCGGATGGTTAATTGGGATCCTGAGGCGCTAACTGCCGTATCGGATGAGGAGGTAGTATACAAGGAGGTCAATTCACGCCTGTTTTTTATTCGCTATAAGGTCGAGGGCACAGTCGACGAATGGCTCACGGTGGCTACTACGCGCCCTGAGACGATTTTGGGAGATACCGCAGTTTGTGTCAACCCAGACGACATACGATATGCCAATTATGTCGGTAAACGGGTTCAAGTTCCCCTGAGCGACCGATGGATTCCAATAATTGCAGACCCTTATGTTGATTCCACCTTTGGTACGGGGTGTCTCAAGGTGACCCCAGCCCATGACATTAACGACTACACCCTGGGAAAGACGCATAACTTATCGAGCATTGATTTGTTTAACGACAACGGCACCTTAAACACCAACGGATTGCATTACGAGGGGCTAGACCGTTTTGAGGTGCGTAAACTTATTTCGGCTGAGCTTCAGGAGAAAGGATATTTGGTGAAAACAGATGACCACGTTAATAAGGTTGGTTTTTCGGAAAGGACCAACGCGGTAATTGAGCCTAAATTGTCCATTCAATGGTTTTTATCCATGAGCGAATTGTCAAAACCGGCGTTGGATAATGTCATGAACAATACCATTCGTTTTTATCCCGAAAAATTCAAAAATACGTATCGTCATTGGATGGAGAACATCAAGGATTGGTGTATATCCAGACAGTTGTGGTGGGGACATCAGATTCCAGCATGGTACTACGGAACCGGACCCGATGATTTTATTGTAGCACATAATTCAAGCGAGGCCCTTGAAAAAGCAGGGGCTCGACTCGGCAGAACCCTTCACATTGAAGAACTCCGCCAAGATCAGGATGTGTTGGATACATGGTTTTCAAGCTGGTTGTGGCCGATATCCGTTTTTCGTGGGTTGAGCGACCCTGAAAACTCAGAGATTTCTTATTATTATCCAACTAACGACCTCGTCACAGCCCCAGAAATTATGTTTTTTTGGGTAGCTCGAATGATCATAGCCGGTTATGAATATCTTGGAGATTTACCTTTTCGCAACGTATATTTCACCGGCATTGTGCGGGACAAATTAGGAAGAAAAATGTCAAAGTCCCTCGGGAATTCTCCTGATCCCATTGATTTAATAAGGCAATTTGGTGCAGACGGAGTTCGTATTGGGGTATTAATTTCATCTCCTGCAGGGAACGATCTTCCTTTCGATACGTCGCAATGCGAGCAGGGAAGAAACTTTGCCAACAAAATTTGGAATGCCCTTCGATTGATTTCCGGTTGGGAAGTTCGGGAGTTTGAGCAACCTGACCATTCAAAAGCAGCCATCGATTGGTTCCAGGCGCGATTGTCGACGACCTTAATAACCTTAAATGATTTATTCGATAAATTCCGAATTTCTGAGGCGTTGATGGAGTCCTATAAGTTGGTCTGGGACGATTTCTGTTCGTGGTATTTAGAAATGATTAAGCCGGGTTATGAACAGCCGATTGACGCCAAAACGAAAGAGAAAACGTTAAGTTTTTTTGAGAGTTTGGTTAAAATATTACATCCTTTTATGCCTTTTGTTACCGAGGAAATTTGGCATTCTTTGAAAAACCGAGCTGATGGAGAAGACCTCGTGGTGAGCCATTGGCCATCTGTCGAACCACCGAATGAAGCAGTCTTGAATCAGATGCAAGCTTCTTTCGATGTGATAACGGCGGTTCGGAATTTTCGCAAGGAACAGTCGGTAGGCAATAAAGTTAAACTTTCTTTGATTTATGTTGGAACGAAGAAAAATGTGATTGCATCCGTGGTTCTAAAAATGGCAAATTTAGTTTCCATATCGAGTCAAGATATGCCGCCAAGTCGAGCTAACTGCTTTATGATAGGGGGGGTGGAATATTTCATTCCTTTCGGTGAAATGGTTGATGTGGATGCAGAAAAGGAGAAAATTAGCCAAGAACTAACCTATTTGCGGGGCTTTCTTGCTTCAGTACAAGGGAAACTTAACAATGAGCGTTTTGTGAACTCTGCTCCGAAAGCGGTGATTGATAACGAACGCAAAAAGGAATCGGACACCTTGCAGAAAATGGCCCTTTTGCAGGAACGAATGACACGTCTGAATTAAATAAATCGAAATTCTACACGCCGATTACGCCGCTTCCCATTTTGGTTGTCGTTAGTTTCTGCGGGACGAGATTCTCCTTCAAATTCAAAAATCATTCGATCGGAAGCAATTCCAAGACCGTTTAAATGTTGAAAGATGGCATTCGCCCGATTCTTGGATAATTCCAAGTTGTATTCGTTGCTCCCATCGGCATCGGTGTGTCCGATAATGTTGAGGCGTAAATCGCTGTGGCTATTCAATATTCGCGTTAGTTTTTCTAAGTAAGGGTAAAATGAACTGTCGATCTCATATCGGTCTACCTCGAAGTAAATGGGTTTGAATTGAAAAACGGCCAATTCTTTGATACGCTTGCTTTTGGCGGGTACGCCTAATCTAATTCGGTAGGCCATGGCTTCAGCGCCAATGCTCGAAAGCGCGGGCTTTTTCGTTAGTTCGTATTGCGTTTCTTCCCATTCCAAATACATGTTAAATCCGTGTAGCCAGTTTCCTGAGGAAGTTAAGGTACTTACGACATATTCACTGGAATCATCGTAATGAAATACGAATTCGAACGGCGATAATCGAAAGTCATTGGATTCGTATTGTGCCTTGGAAGCGGATTTAAGCGTAAAATGTTTTTTTTTCTTGTAGTTGCCTGAAACTTCAAATTGAGAATATCCGCCTTCAAATTCGATGCGAACAATCCCAGTAGCATGCCCATTTATTCCTTTTATTTGGAGGAGAATAGGGTAATTTTTGGTGAAATCTGAGCTAGAGTCGGTTAAAATACCCAACCAGTTTCCACTGATTTTGAAATGTTGTCCATGCAGAAGATTGGAAAAGCCGAAAAGCATTAAAAAAAACAGGCGCATGTCCTTCTAACGGAAATAAACCTTTTTAGTTATCATTTGTTCTCCATATAAATTTTTTTATGAAAGGTTTGCTCATTTGTTGTGTTGGTTTAATTCTTATCAATTGCGTCTCCCGCAAACCTAAGGACACTACTAGTTCGTCTAACCCCGTTTCAGCACCTATGGAAAAAAAATCGATTCATGAATTTACGGTAAATGACATTGAAGGAAACGCTTTTTCGTTTCTTGATCTCAAAGGAAAAAAAATAATGGTGGTAAATACTGCTTCAAGATGTGGACTTACGCCCCAATACAAAGGACTCGAAGCGCTTTATCAAAAATACAAGGATTCAAGTTTTGTAATTGTAGGTTTTCCGGCCAACAATTTCATGGGACAAGAGCCGGGAAATAACGAGGAGATTGCGGCTTTTTGTGCAAAAAATTACGGAGTTAGTTTCCCAATGATGTCGAAAATTTCGGTTAAAGGAAACGATATGCATCCTGTGTATCAATTCCTAACTTCCTTCGAACAAAACGCCCTCGAGGACAATGACGTACAATGGAATTTTCAAAAATACCTTTTGGATGAAGACGGGTATTTGATACGGGTTGTTGCTCCGGGCACTCAACCCGAAGACCCCTCGATTATTCGCTGGATTTTATCCAAATAAAAAACTTCGCTTATTGTTGATAAGTTAAGGCTTTAAGAGCGTTTTAGTGCCCAATTTTATACGCTAATTCCTTACTTTTGTTAGGCTATTACTTAACAGCAACAAAAACGATTTTTACTTATGAGCGAAGCGGATAAAAGGGATAATTATTCAGCAGATAATATCCAGGTTCTTGAAGGGTTAGAGGCCGTAAGAAAGCGACCTGCCATGTACATCGGAGATGTGGGTCACAAAGGGTTACATCACCTCGTTTATGAGGTAGTTGACAACTCGATTGATGAGGCCCTTGCCGGCTACTGCAATAAGATTGACGTATTCATCAATGAGAATAACTCGATTACCGTAATCGACAACGGGCGTGGAATTCCTACGGCCATGCACTCCAAAGAGAAAAAGTCAGCTCTGGAGGTAGTAATGACAGTCCTCCACGCAGGAGGAAAATTTGATAAAGATACCTACAAGGTTTCCGGAGGATTACACGGTGTTGGGGTTTCTTGCGTAAATGCACTGTCCACCCAACTTATTGCAACGGTTAGAAGGGAAGGTAAAATATTTCGTCAGGAATACAATATCGGAAAACCCGTTAGCGAGGTTCAAATCGTTGGTGAGTCATCAGAAACGGGAACCGAAGTCACCTTTCAGCCCGATGCCTCAATTTTTGATTTCACCGAATACAATTATGATACGCTCGCAGCGCGAATGCGAGAGTTGGCTTTTTTGAATAAGGGAATCACCATCTCGCTCACCGATAAGCGAAATTTGGACGAAGAAGGAAAGGTGTTTTCGGCAAGTTTTTATTCAGAGGGGGGCTTGAGAGAATTTGCCCAATACCTGGACAGGAACCGTGAATCCTTGATTGCCGATGTCATTTATTTTGAGGGTGAACGGGAGGGTATCCCCGTCGAAGTGTCATTGACCTACAACACTTCGTACACAGAAAACATTCAGGCTTACGTAAATAACATTAACACTCACGAAGGGGGTACGCATTTATCCGGTTTTCGGCGCGGTTTAACCAATACCTTAAAAAAATACGCCACCGATAGCGGAATGTTGGCGAAAGAAAAGATCGAAATCGATGGCGACGATTTTCGTGAAGGGCTAACAGCGGTGGTTTCTGTGAAAGTGGCAGAACCTCAATTTGAGGGGCAAACGAAAACAAAATTAGGAAACCGAGAGGTCACAGCCCCGGTTTCTCAAGCGGTGTCGGAAATGTTGAGTGCCTACTTAGAGGAGCATCCAAGCGAAGCCCGATTGATTGTTGAAAAGGTAATCTTGGCTGCGCGCGCACGCCATGCTGCCCGCAAAGCACGCGAAATGATTCAGCGTAAAAACGTATTGTCCGGTAGCGGTTTACCTGGAAAACTGGCGGACTGTTCGGAAAAGGACCCTGCGATGTGTGAAATATATTTTGTTGAGGGAGATTCTGCGGGCGGCACCGCAAAGCAAGGCCGTGACCGACATTTTCAGGCAATATTGCCGCTGAGAGGAAAAATACTCAACGTTGAAAAGGCCATGCAATATAAAATCTTTGAGAACGAAGAAATTAAAAACCTTTACACGGCATTAGGGGTACGCATAGGAACAGAAGAGGATTCGAAAGCGTTGAACTTGGAAAAATTACGTTACCACAAGATTATCATTATGTGCGATGCCGATGTTGACGGCTCACACATTGAAACCTTAATCCTGACTTTCTTTTTCCGTTATATGAAGGAATTGATAGAACATGGATATGTCTATATTGCAACTCCGCCCCTTTATCAAGTTAAGAAAGGCAATAAGTCCGAGTATGCTTGGAACGACGATATGCGAGACCGCCTCATTATGGAGATGAAAGGCGGTGGGAGCGAAACTTCGGTAAATGTTCAGCGTTACAAGGGTCTTGGCGAAATGAACGCAGAACAATTGTGGGAAACCACCATGAATCCTGAAGCTCGTACCTTGCGACAGGTTACTATTGAAAATGCCGCTGAGTGCGATCAAATTTTTTCCATGTTGATGGGAGATGATGTTCCGCCAAGAAGGGAATTCATCGAGCGTAACGCAAAATATGCGAAAATCGATGCGTAACTAAAAATATTGATTTAAAGGCTTGTCAAGGTTTAACGTACCGTTCTTTTATCCGACGAGGTTCTGATAACCGGAGGCATCCAAAAGGCTATCCAATTCTCCTAAATTACTTACTCGTATTTTTATCAACCAACCTTCTCCGTAGGGATCATTGTTTACCGCTTCCGGATTTCCCTCTAGGGCGCCGTTAAATTCGAGAATTTCTCCTGTGACAGGCATAAACAGGTCGGAAACTGTTTTCACGGCCTCTACCGACCCGAACACTTCGTCTTTATTTAACGTCTCACCAACTGTTTCAATTTCTACATAAACAATGTCGCCTAATTCGCTTTGTGCGAAATCTGTAATTCCAATGGTCGCTATATCGCCGTTAAGTAGAATCCATTCGTGCTCTTTAGTGTATTTTAAATTGCTTGGTATGGCCATAATGCTTTTTTACAAAAATAATATAAACTAATGACACAAAACGAAAGCTGTGAAGTTTTGTATTTTTGTGGCATGACCTTGGAACAGAATAGGGAACTTGAACAAAGAATCCACAATATTTATGCGTATTTGAAAATCGCTGAAAAAATACGTCAGTTGAGCGAAGAAGAATTGCGCACCCAAGATCCTTCTTTCTGGGACGATCCCAAAAAAGCAGAAGCACAAATGAAAGTTATCAGAGGATTAAAATATTGGGTAGAGGGATTTAAAAACCTACAATCGGGATTTGACGATCTTCAAGTATTAATCGAATTCGAAAAAGAGGGTGCGGCCACAGCAGACGAAGTAGAAGATCAATATTTCGCGGCCATGCATAGGGTAGAAGAGTTGGAATTAAAGAACATGCTTTCCAATGAAGAAGATGCATTGAGTGCTGTAATTCAAATTACTGCAGGAGCAGGAGGTACGGAATCGTGCGATTGGGCATCAATGCTTACTCGAATGTATACCATGTGGGCTCAAAAACAGGGATATAAAATCGCGGAACTGAACCTTCAGGAAGGCGATGTGGCGGGAATTAAAACGGTTTCATTGGAGTTTGATGGAGAGTTCGCTTTTGGTTATTTGAAAGGAGAGAATGGGGTACATCGATTGGTGCGCATATCACCGTTCGATTCCAACGCAAAACGCCACACCTCGTTTGTTTCGGTTTATGTTTATCCTTTGGTGGACGATAATATAGAAATCCATGTCAATCCAGCTGATATAACTTGGGAGACGTTTCGATCCGGCGGGGCAGGTGGTCAAAACGTAAACAAGGTTGAAACAGCCGTCCGTTTGAGGCATGCGCCTTCAGGGATAATCATTGAGAACTCAGAGTCGAGATCCCAGTTGGCAAATAAAGAAAAAGCCTTGCAATTGTTAAGATCCCAATTATACGAATTGGAACTGCGCGAGCGAATGGAAAAACGCAGCGAAATTGAGGCAGGTAAAAAGAAGATAGAGTGGGGTTCTCAAATTAGAAACTACGTCATGCACCCCTATAAATTGGTCAAAGATGTGCGCACAGGAACCGAAACTTCGGATGTAGAAGGCGTTATGAACGGCGACTTAGACACCTTTCTTAAATCTTTTCTGATGCAATACGGGAGTTAGAGAAAAGGAATAATTTGCTCAAGACCTATTCCCCGCGAACCTTTTATGAGAATGGTGGTATCGTTTATTGAAGCTAATACCTCACTGTCAATAAGTTGAGCAGTTGTTGCAAAATGTCGGAAATTCGAACGGCATTCTCCAAATTCCTTTCCAACCGTGATGCATGGAATATGCGAGGTTTCACAGTACCTTAACACGGCGGCATGTTCCTCCTTGGAAACCTCGCCCAATTCCAACATATCCCCTAAAAGGGCTAATTTATTGTTGCACTTGGTTTGATGGAAGGAAATTAATGCGGCCCCCATACTGGACGGATTTGCGTTGTAGCAGTCTACAATCAACGTGTTGCGCTCTGTTTTTTGAACTTGTGAACGATTGTTAGACGGAACGTACGAAGAGAGAGCTCTTTCAACATCTGCCGAGCTAACACCGAAATACAAACCGATGGTCACAGCGGATAAAAAGTTATACAAGTTATATTCACCCACAAGTTGGGTGTAAATAGGGCCAAAGATGCCCTGCTGCGTTGTGTACTTGAAGGCTAGAAAAGGAGTAAGGTCGTGCGCAGTTCCAACAACGGTTGCCGAGTTGTGAATTGCGTAGGTGGAGCAAGAAAGATTTGGGAGGTATCGCGTGAGAACTGAATCATCGCTGTTGTAGAATAGTGTGCCTTGTTGATGTTCAACGAAATTATATAGTCCTAATTTTGTGTTCAAAACCCCTTCAAATGAACCGAATCCTTCTAAGTGAGCTTTACCAATATTGGTTATAATACCGTGCGTTGGCTGAGCAATTTCACATAATTCGGCAATATCTCCCGGACGATTGGCTCCCATTTCGATAATGGCGATTTCGTGTTCGGGACTGAGTTGAAGAAGGGTCAGCGGTACCCCAATGTGATTGTTCAAATTACCTTTGGTGCACAATACCTTTTTGCTGGTACTTAGTACTGCATTTACCAATTCCTTAGTGGTGGTTTTGCCGTTGCTTCCTGTTATACCCAGTACAGGTATATTGAATTTTCTGCGATGATATAGCGCCAGCTGTTGAAGGTATAGCAGCGTATTATCCACATGATGAATGGTTGTACCGTTACATCGCGCCGGGTCTGAAGCGACAACGTACTTTGCCCCACCCTCAACGGCTTTTTCAGCAAATGCATTCGCATCGAAGCGATCTCCCTTGAGACAAATAAACAGACAATCTTTGACGAGCGCTCTGGTATCAGTGCAAATTCCATTGCTTTGATAGAATAAATCGAATAATTCTTGCATAAAAAATCCCGCCGAAGCGGGACTAAAGATACTGAAAGTTAATGAGGATTATTTACGTCTCCGTTTTTTATAATTCAAGTTTCTTTGATCGCCCAATCGATCCATAGCACATCGGAAACCTATAGAAGCGCTGGTTTTGTCTTGATCTAGGAATCTGCGATTACCTGCAGACAACCAGTAAGCCCGGTCTGCCCAAGAACCTCCTTTGTATACTTTTGATTTATCAGAAATCAAGGTGGTTGGCCAACCCGATGAGGATGGGGACAAAACTGTGCCTTCCAAATTGTTGTTTTCGTGTTCACTGCGGTAAACGGTATTCTTAGCATTCAACCTTCCTGCGTTAATATCGTCAATACGTTTTTGGTTGTTGTAGAAAACCGAGGATTCTAAATCCCCGTCCAAATAGTCTATGTAATCGTCTTTACGATAGTTTAATCTCCCGAGATTTTCTTCTTCCGTTACATTTCTCCAACGTTGTTTTCCTCGAGATTCTACGACATGGTCTGATAATCCATTACGTAAATTAATTACCCAAGTCGTAATGGTTTGATCTGTTTGGTAGTTAGGAAATTTCTTTCCAAGATACGTCTCATTAACCTTATCTTTTTCCTGAGTAAATATTGTTTTCCATTCTCCATCTTCCTTATTTCCATCGTCGTCAAATTTTGTCATGAACACTCCGATGCTTTTGCCTAATTCATCATTTTCAGTCGCTCCATCAAAATTAGCATCAAGAACTAATTTACTATGCACATCACCGTGTAACAATTTTGTGGATGTAACGGAACCAAATAATGCGGTTTCAATGTACGCGGATGATTTTACCGTATTCCCTTTGTTGTAAAGGAAAATAGCGGTGTCCAGTAAGGCGTTTATATCATCCAATACCTGAAACTTTGCTTTATCGGATTCTGTATACATTTTATTGTTGGCGGTGTAGTATTTACTCAAGCTACTAAATTTGAATTTTCTAGCATCCTGATTGGAAGCAATTTTAACGCTGGAGGAAATGCTGTTGACGAAGGGGTTAAAATCTGCTTTACTGGAAACCACTTTAAATGGCATTCGAAAATATTCAGAACCTATAACATAGGAAAGACTTCCGGTGTCACCAGGGGTTGGGGTAAATTGTGCAAACACAATTTTGTACCTTGTGTTGGACTTTGACACCTCCTTTGCTCCAGGGACCGCGTTAATCCATTGACCTTTAACACCTTTATTAGATTGGCTTAAATTTGCTACCTGCAAAGAGTCCGCCTCAAAACTGATCGTGTCTCCAACCGCCACATAGTAATACCCATTGGTTAGTTGGTATTTTCCGTACGGCCCAAGTGGATTCATGGTAATGTTGACACCTTGCTGCAAGGCATTATCGTTTTTCTGATTTTGAATATTGGACGAATAATTGGATGAAGGATTTAGCGCGTTTTGGGTATTGGACAAATACAATACTCGTGCATATTCATTCACGAATTCTTTCATGCCATAAACATCGTATATGTTATCCTTTGTTTTTACATATTTTTCATGCAATCCGTCAGGAACCATTAATTTAGCTTGGTACATGTTTCCACGAAACGGCATGAAACCATCCGCCATGTCGCTGGTGCTTGGGCGATAGGTATCTAAAACCCACTCAGATACGTTACCCGCCATGTTGTATAAGCCAAAGTCATTCGGCCAATAAGCATCCACGTGCGTTGTGGCGTCTGCTCCATCGTTCAATGCCCCGGCAACCCCCATGTGATCGCCAGTTCCACGCACGAAATTCGCTTGAATGGTTCCTTGAAACTGTTCTTCGTCGTAGCGTACATAGTGTCCGTCCCATGGGTAAACACGGCGTTCATCTATGTTCTCCGATTTCGCATCCAAATTCCCCAATAAACCGCTGGCGGCATATTCCCACTCTGCTTCTGTTGGCAAACGGTAGTTGGGAAGAAGAATTCCGTCTTCCATTCTTACCAAACGCTTCCCTTGATAATAACTTCCATCATCGTTTACAGCATAAACAGGATCGTAATCGTTTAGCATGTATGGGTCTCGAGGTTGATCGCCACTTTTGCTCTTTTTTGCTTTTTCACTTTGTAACGTGTATCCTTCACCCTTATACTTGTAATTTTTCGGATCTACGTCGGTTGCCCCTTCGATGACGTATTGCCCTGCTAAATAGCTCTCGGTGTTGAACATGTTTTCGGGCTTGTTATTGTAATTGGTTTTCTTCTTCCCGCCGGATGCGTCTGGACCGAGAGCACCTAAATCGCCCCCCTCTTCGTACTTGTCAGCAAAATGCCATTTAATAATTCCCTGTTCAACCAAAATGTATTCATTAACCCGGTCCGTTCTCCACTTACAAAAATCGTTTGCTTGAACCCAAGAAACTCCCACTACCGGATAGTCGCGGTAAGCTGGGTAACGGAAATAATATTCCACGAATTTTTCTCGATAGGAAAGGGGATCTCTCCAACAGTTGGTATCGGGCAGTGATTTTTTGTAAATGTGAGGATAGGTTTTATTGTAAACCCGCTTCATCCAGTAAACATATTCCAACCAGTGAAAATTGGTTACCTCAGTTCGATCCATGTAAAATGAGGAAACCGTAAAACGGTTCGGTCGGTTGTCATTGTCCTCAAACACATCTTCTTCTGTTCTTCCCATGGTGAAAGTACCCCCCTCAATCATAACAAGCCCTGGACCGGTGCGCTGTTCTTCAAAACTAGCCTTCTCAAAACCGCCGTTTTGGACACTGTTGTATTCCCAGCCCGTGGAAGTTGAGGTTTCTTTCTGACAACTTGAAATAACTCCGATTGACAATAAAGCCATGGAAAATTTAGTGATCATTGAACGCTTCATATTCTCATTATTTAACACTGTTTAACTTCAAATAATTTGTTAAGTTACAATTTAAAAGGATGGACACGAAATTTTTCTGTAATTTTTCGGTTTTCTCCTGCATTTTAAATCCAGTTGGAAAGACACTTCGTGCGATCCTCCTGTTAAGCCATTTCCCAATCTAGATACCGTTAAATCGTAACTGTAACCGATTCTAAATTTGTCCGCTTTAACACCTACAATAAATACCATAGCATCTCTGTTGCGATACCAAACTCCAAGGTTTAAACGCTCATAATTTAAATAAGCTCCGATGTTCAACTCCTGAAAGCCGTTTTGGTACTGATAAATTACAGCGGGCTTAAGAGTCGTACCATCCGTGTACCTTCCTCTCCTTCCTATCGGAATGGTACCACCCATGTGAGCAGTTATTCTCATAGGAAGTTTACTGGTACCTAAAATCATCGATTCGTCCGGTTGATTTATGTGGTGAAATGCTGCTCCCCCGTAAAAATATTTTCCAAATATTACAGCTCCTGCACTGGCATCAAATAAGCCCCTTCTTCCACCCCTTGGCACATCACCCGTTTGATAAATAAAACCCCTTCGGCTATCTATCATGTCGCCGAAGGTAAGCTTATCCCAATCCAGGTATTTTTGAATGTAGGCCGCCCTTACACCAAAATTTAAGGACCATTTACGGTTCAACTTTAAGTTGTAGGAGTAAATTGCCCCAAAGAGCGTTGTTGAGATAGTGCCCTCGGCTTGCTGGTCGTACATTGCAATCAATCCCACTCCTCCTTTGACATCCCTGACATAGGAATCATAAGAGGCGGAATACGTAACGTAGTTGCCCGTAAGTTGAGGCCATTCGTTGCGGTAATTCATGGTGACTCTCGGGCAACCTGTAGCTCCTGCCAAGGAAGGGTTCAAATAGATCGGGTTTGAATAGAATTGTGTGAATGTCGGGTCCTGCGAATAATAGCTACCACACCAGGCAAAAGCGGTGGCAATTAGGCCGAACTTCACATCCCTCGAAATGCGACTAAGGTAATTATTTTTCACGGTCAGCCTCTACGTATTTAAACAATCTAGGTTACAAATATCGCAATAAAATTGCAATAAATAAAATGAGCATTCGTTTAACAAATCGTTATTTTTGTGTTTTATGAAATTATTGAGCAACTTTATTGCCGTATTTTTTTTTGCCGAGTTATTTTTTTTCTCGCTTCCCCGATTTTTCTCGCAAAATGTTGACTGTAAAATTTCTTGGACTCCGAACGTGACCCTGTACAAAGACGGAGTTGCCTACAGTGTACCAACCATAGATCATCTCACTCCCTCCAATGGCATACCTCATTTTCGCAGAGTCGAACCTCTTAAGTCTGCCAATTTCGCAGCACGTATCGAGTTAATAAAGTATGAGCCGGTGGAACCTGCCACCCTTAAATACATGGAATCCATCGGATTTTTAGCGCCTGATAAAGAAGCCATTGAAGCCATTGTAACGCGTTCTGGAACCGACCCTTTTTTGAGCATCGCTTGCCAACCCTATTTTCGTTTTGGCGGCGTTTTACAGAAAATTACCTCTTTTCGAGTTGTTTTGTCGCCCATTCCACCAAAAGGCTTCAAGAAAGATTTTGTGGCAAATTCTGTCCTTGCGCAGGGTGCTTGGTATAAGTTTTCGGTCAATACGGACGGTGTTTATCGCCTCGACAAGGCGTTTTTGACCTCCCTTGGTATTAACACCGAGGGGCTGAATCCAAATCACATACATGTTTTCGGCAATGGGGAAGGGAGTTTGCCGGAGTTGAATGCTACTCCATACACGGATGATTTAGCCCAAAATAGCGTTCAAATTGTTGGCGGTAACGACGGCAACTTCGACGATGGCGACTACCTTTTATTTTACGGTTTTGGTCCCCATCAATGGTATCCGAACGGTAACATCGAATTTGAGCAGCGCAGAAATCCTTACTCGGATAAATCCTATTATTTTGTGCTCATTTCCGATGTGGTCATTCCGAAAAGCATCACGGAGGTGGATTGGTCTTCCGGTTCTGAGCAAGCGCAATTTACCAGTTATGATTTCAGAGAGGTCTTCGAAAACGATTTGGTTTCCCTGGTAGGGGGAGGAAAGCGTTGGTATGGGGAATTATTTGATATCGATTTGACTCAAACTTTCAATTTCTCAATTCCATCTGTCGAGGCGACTACACCTTTGAGATTTCGAGTCTCCATGGCATCGAATTCGCTAACAGGCATAGGTACGGCTCAAAAATACAGCGTTGGAGGCACTCAACTTTATCAGTCCACGCTTCCAATTGCCCCCTATGATTACAGTCGTTCGGTTGTTAATTTCACGCTCAGTAATCCGAGTGCCAATATTCCATTGCAAATCACCGTGGTAAGAAACAGCCCCTCTACGCTGACACGCTTGGACCGAATTTTAGTGAACGGACGTCGGGGATTGAATTTTTTAGGAAACCAATTTGGATTCCGAAATGTCACACAAACCGATAGCAACCAAGTGGTCAAGTACCAAATTGGTGCTTTCCCCTCCAGCGGTTTCGTTTGGGACATCTCGGAAAAATACAATCCTAAAAGGGTTAAAGGCTCCATGCAGGGTAGCAATTATCATTTCTGGTGCACAAAGGTTTATCGGGAATTTGTTGCAAGCAACGGAAGTACTTTTTTATCCCCAAATCCCATTGGCGCAGTACCCAATCAAAACCTTCACTCGCTAGCGCAAATCGATTATTTAATTGTAACCCACCCTGATTTTAAACAACAAGCGGAACGGCTTGCAAATTTGCACCGCGATCAAGGCCTGGAGGTTGCGGTAGTAGATGTAAATCACGTTTTCAATGAATTCAGTTCAGGAGCTCCTGACCCTACGGCAATCCGCAAAATGGCTAAAATGTTCTACGATCGTTCTCTGCAAAATGGCAGTAAGATGTTGCGTTATTTGTGCCTATTTGGAGATGGCACCTACGATCCTAAAGACCGAGTTGCCAATAACAACAATTACCTTATAACGTATCAGGTAGAGAACAGTGAAAACCATATTTCAGCCCTTGTAACCGATGATTACTTTGGTATGTTGGACGATAACGAGGCCTTAAACGACGCGGACCTTCTTGATATTGGAGTTGGGAGAATTCTAGCAAGCACTCCTGAACAGGCCAAAGAACAGGTCGATAAAATTGAACATTACCTGCTCAACGGTTCAAACCTATTCAATGCAATCAATGCCAATTGTTGTTTGGATAACAATTTGGGAACTACGTTTGGAGATTGGCGAACGAAAATCGTTCAAATTGCCGATGACGAAGAAAACGGATACTTCATAAAAAACGATACCGAACCGCAGTATAAAATATTGAAAGATAACCACCGAGCATTAAATGTGGATAAACTGTACATGGATAGTTATCCGCAGCAGGTTTCCGCGGGAGGACAACGATACCCTGAGGTATTCGATGCCATCAATGATCGCATAACACGTGGTGCCCTTGTTGTGAACTATGTAGGTCATGGAGGCGAAGTGGGTTTGGCAGAGGAGCGTGTGGTGACAATACCGCAAATACAATCCTGGCAAAACATCAATGCCCTTACCTTATTTGTTTCTGCAACGTGCGAGTTTACCAAATTCGACGACCCTTCCCGCGTTTCGGCTGGTGAATGGGTTGCCTTAAACCCAAAAGGAGGGGCCATCGCTTTGATGACCACTACTCGGTCTGTTTTTTTTGGAGTGAACACGAGCGTTGGTTTGGCTTTTTTCAACCAGGCTTTTAACCGAGAAGCAAATGGCCTGCCACGACGTTTTGGGGATATCGCAAAACTGACCAAAAACGGTGCTTTGGCATCGGAAAATAAACGCAGTTTTACCTTAATTGGAGACCCCGCATTGAGGCTGGCCTTACCACATTTAAGCCTTGTTACAGATAGCATCAATGGAATGGATGTTAGCTATTTGGATACGCTTCAAGCCCTAAGCAAAGTCACCGTGAAAGGACATGTTGCTGATGAGAGTGGAACTTTGGTAAGTCAATTCAATGGAACAATTATTCCAACGATGTTCGATAAAGTGAGGCAAAAGCAAACTCTAGGACAAGATCCCGGCTCGCCGGTTATCAGCTACGAGGAACAGCGCAACATCCTTTATCGCGGTAAAGCCTCTGTCACTAACGGGGTTTTTGAGTTCAGTTTTATCATTCCGAAAGATATAGCGCTTGCGACCGCCAGAGGGAAACTGAGTTATTATGCGTATTCTTCGAATGTCGATGCCATTGGCGTCGATACTACTTTCGTAATCGGCGGAATTAATCCTAGCGCGCCCTTGGACTCCTTGGGCCCTGAAATAGTGCCCTATTTAAACGATGATCAGTTTATTGACGGTGGTTTATCCGATGCTACTCCTGTGCTGTATTGTACGTTTTTCGATGAAAGTGGCATCAATACTGTGGGAAATGGCATTGGTCATGATATTACGGCAATTTTGGACGAAAATACCGCAGATCCCATTGTTTTGAACGATTATTATACTTCTGAAATGGATACGTATCAGGAAGGCCGGTTGAAATACCTCTTTGCGGAAATCGCCCCAGGCAACCACAGGTTGAAAATTAAGGCTTGGGATGTTCACAACAACTCTTCGGAAGTGATGTTGAATTTCACCATTGAGGAAAAAACTGAGCCAAAAATTCAACGCCTCTACAATTATCCAAATCCTTTCTCGAATTCAACGCAATTTTTACTAGAGCACAATCAATCATGCAGTAACCTGGACGTGCAAATTCAAATTTATACGATTGGAGGTAGATTGGTTAAAACGCTGCAGGAGAGCGCTGTAACGACAGGGTTCACAATCCGAGGGATTTACTGGGATGGAAAAGACGACTTCGGGGATGCCTTGGCTAATGGTGTATATGTATACCGTTTAATCTATGAGAACGATAGCGGAAAACGGGCAGAAGAAATTCAGAAATTGGTAATTTTGAATTGAAAAATACAATAATACAGTCAGCTTTGCGTATATTCGCACTTAGTTGTACGCGCTATGCACAAAATTACCATTGGTCTTTTAACATTACTCCTCGTTAATCGTGTTTTTTCGCAGGCAGAATCGAACGATTTACAATTAAATACAATTACGACCGCTCTACCATTTATGGCCATAACCCCAGACTCAAGGGCTGGTGGAATGGGTGAGGCAGGCACAGCTTTGAGCCCAAGTGCCACATCGGTGTATTGGAATACTTCGATGTTGAGTTTTGCGGAAAAGTCTTCTGAAATCAGTTTATCGTACACTCCATGGTTACGTCAATTAACCAACGACATGCACCTCTCGTACCTCTCGGGTTACGTAAGGGTGAATAAAAAACATACCATTGCCGGTGCTATGCGCTATTTTAGCCTTGGGGAAATTACCTTTACAGACGCCTCTGGAAACGTGCTGCGAGATGATAAACCGAATGAATTCGAACTCACAGGTGGTTATGCGTTCAAATTATCGGAAAAATTCAGTGTCGGGGTGAACGGTAAGTTCGCCTACTCCAATTTAACCGGCGGTTTGACGGTAGCAGGTGTAATGACAAAACCGGGAATGGTTGGAGCTGCGGATCTATCCTTTACCTATTTCAAAGATCGTGTCAAAATTGGAAAAACGAATGGTATTTACACCTTCGCTGCAACCATCAACAACATCGGAAACAAAGTAGCCTATTCCGTGTTAGCAAAACGAGATTTCATACCGATGAACCTAAAAATAGGCAATGCTTTTCAAGCCAAATACGATGCTTACAACACCGTCACCTATTCATTAGACATTCAACGACTCTTGGTTCCAACTCCCGCCCTTTATGATAATGTCAATGGACAAGTCGTTATGCTATCTGGAAGAAGCAATGACGTAGGGGTGATCAATGGCATGTTGCAATCATTTTATGATGCTCCTGGTGTGGTAGCGAAGGATGAAAACGGTGATTATATTCAAAACGACGATGGAACTTACGAGATTGTCAAGGGGTCAAGATTTAAAGAAGAAATAACGGAAATCAACATTGCTGGAGGAGTAGAATGGTGGTACAACGAAACTTTTGCCATTCGCTCTGGTGTGTTTTATGAAAACCGCAACAAAGGAAATCGTCAATACCTTAATTTGGGAGCAAGTTTGAAATATAACATGTTTTCCATCGACTTCTCTTATTTAGCCTCGTTGAATGGTCGTCAAAATCCTTTGGCAAATACCCTTCGATTTACTCTTCGTTTGCATCTGGGCGATCGTCCGGTGAAATCTACGGAATAGTACATGCAGCTCAGAATAGGTTTTGGGGTTGACGTTCATCGATTGGTAGAAGGCCGACCTTTGATTGTTGGCGGGGTAACCGTTCCTTCTTCTTTTGGAGCTTATGGGCATTCGGATGCAGACGTTCTGCTTCACGCTATTTGCGACGCGTTGTTGGGGGCATTAAATTTACGCGACATTGGATTTCATTTCTCCGACAACGATCCCGCATACAAAGGCATTGACTCCGGAATTTTACTCACGCACACCATGGCCATGGTATCGGAACGGGGATTTTCGGTAATTAACTTAGACTCTACCGTAATTTTAGAACAACCGAAGCTAAATCCCCACATTCCGAAGATGCAGCAAATCGTTGCCGGAATTTTAAAAATCTCGAAAGAAAATATATCCATTAAAGCCACTACCCATGAGTCTGTTGACTCTTTCGGAACAGGGGCTGCAATCAAAGCTTACGCCACGGTGTTATTGCAGAAACTTGATTGACCACAATTTTCCCTATCTTTGTGTCGCATGGATAAACAGGTCATCCTTGATCCGCAACAATTTGATTTAACCGTTACGCGGTTGTGCCATGAATTACTTGAACAGCACGATGATTTTTCAAATTCTGTTTTAATCGGTCTTCAGCCTCGTGGCATTCACTTGGTGGCTCGTATGGTAGAAAAATTGAATGGGATTTTATCCAAAAGCCCCTTGTGCGGTAACTTAGACATCACTTTTCACCGCGATGATTTTCGCCGCAGGGAAATTCCATTAATTCCAAGCATAACGAACATCGATTTTTCGATAGAAAATAAAAAAGTGATTTTAGTGGACGATGTCCTCTACACAGGGAGGTCCATTCGCTCCGGTCTTGATGCGCTGCTTGCCTACGGTAGACCGAGTCAAGTACAGTTACTCGTGTTGATAGATCGTAGGTTCAAACGAGATCTTCCCATCCAGGCGGATTACATTGGTAAATCCGTAGATACATTAAACCATGAAAGAGTTCACGTGAACTGGAAAAACGTTGAAGGCGAGGATAAGGTAGAGTTATACATAAAACAGTCCCATGAATAATTTAAGTGTTCCACATTTATTGGGCATTCGAGACCTAACCTTAATGGATATTGAAACGGTTTTTAAAACAGCCGACTCGTTTAAAGAAGTAATCAACCGACCCATAAAGAAGGTTCCTTCTTTACGCGACATAACTTTGGCCAATGTTTTCTTCGAAAATTCAACTAGAACCCGTCTTTCTTTTGAGCTGGCTGCTAAACGGTTATCGGCAGACATGGTTAATTTTTCAGCTTCGAACAGTTCTGTTAAAAAAGGAGAAACGCTGATAGATTCGGTAAATAACATCCTGGCGATGAAGGTAGATATGGTGGTTTTAAGGCATGCTTCTCCCGGGGCGGCCTTGTTCCTTTCGCAACATACCTCTGCCAAAATCATCAATGCGGGCGATGGTACGCATGAGCACCCCACACAAGCTCTACTTGATGCATTTTCAATTCGTGAAAAGTTAGGTTCTTTAAAAGGAAAAAAAGTTGCCATAATTGGGGATATTTTGCATTCTCGGGTAGCTTTATCCAACATCTATTGCCTCCAAAAATTGGGAGCTGAGGTTATGGTTTGCGGGCCGTCAACGTTGATTCCAAAACACGTTCATTTACTTAAGGTACATGTTTCGCATAATTTGAGGGAGGCTCTTCTGTGGTGCGACGTGGCGAACATGCTACGTATTCAATTAGAGCGTCAGGAGGCCGAGTATTTTCCTAGCCTAAGGGATTATACGCTGCATTTTGGACTCAACCGGGCGCTTATGGATTCATTGCAAAAAGAAATCCTCGTTATGCACCCCGGACCAATCAACCGAGGAGTTGAAATAACCTCAGAAGTCGCAGAAGGCCCCAATAGCATAATTTTGAATCAGGTGGAAAACGGAGTAGCAATCAGGATGGCTGTAATTTATTTATTGGCCTCCGACATCGAACGCTAATTTTGGTATATTTGGTGAAATTCCTAGCATGAATTTTAAAACAGAAGTCAAAAATAACCGACTGATTGTAAATGTTCTTGCCGAACGACTTGATACACTCTCTGCTCCGGAGCTAAAGAGCATTTTTACCTTTGAACAGAAGAAAGGGCATAATAAAATTATTCTTAATCTTGGGAAAACCAAGTTTTGCGATTCCTCAGGCTTGAGCGCAATACTTGTAGGAAACCGTCTGTGCAAAGACACTAATGGCCTGTTTGCCCTTGCTCAGGTTCAAAGTATGGTGCTTAAAATGATAGAAATAGCTCAATTATCGACGGTTCTAAAAATATACCCAAACGTAGAGGAGGCCTTAAGAGACTTTGAATAACTTTTCAGTTCACATATTAGGAAGTTCTGCGGCAATTCCTAGCGTAAACCGTTCCTGCTCCGGACATTTTGTAAGCTGCAATAACCGTAATATTTTAATCGACTGCGGTGAAGGAACTCAATTGCAATTGCGTCGGTTTAACCTCCCAATTCAACGCATCAACACCATTTTGATTTCTCACCTGCACGGAGATCACTTTTACGGATTACCAGGACTGCTGGGAACCATGAGTTTGCTCGGACGCACCTCGGGAATCGAGGTTTTCGGTCCGGCTGAATTAGAAAATATTCTTGAAGTAATTTTTAAATCGGGTCAAACCCGACTGAATTTTCCATTTACATTTCACCCGATTGATTGCACTGCAAAGCACATCATTTTTGAAGATGCTGGAATCAAAATCCATGCTTTTCCGTTGCGTCACCGCATCACAACTTTTGGCTTCAGCATAGAGGAAAAACATCAAAGATTTTCTTTGGATAAAAAAAAATTGGAGGAGTTTAACATATCCAACGAGCAACGCAAACTATTGGCAAGGGGGGGGGATTTTCAGCGAATTGATGGAACGTGGATTCGGTATAACGATTTTGCCGGCCCAAAACGCCCCGTAAGAGTCTACTCGTATTGTTCCGACACCATGCCTTTTCAAGCCCTCGATGAATATTTGCAAGGTACAACGACGCTGTATCACGAGGCGACGTTCATGCAAGACCAGAAAAAAAGAGCTGTTGAAACCTTTCACTCGACGGCAGAGGATGCGGCCCAACAAGCCCTAAGGTCAGGAATAAATCTTTTGTTAATTGGCCATTTTTCCTCTCGATATCAAGAAATAGAGGGTTTTGAGAATGAAGCGCGGCAAATATTCGTTCCGACATCGGCGGTAAAAGACGGGGATTGTTTTCAGGTGCGGTAGAAAGAATCGCTACGGAAGGTGCGCGGATGCAATTTTTTTCTCAAAGAAACGTACTTATTTCTAATGTTGCTCATCAATGATCATGCAGCGATCCTGTTGGTCTTTGAATTTGAGGAATTGCCGTAAACTAGTTTAAGTCTTTAAATTTTGTTGAACTATGTGTAAGCGAAAATGCTTAGAATGTTCGGAGCCGTTACTTGGAAGAAAAGATCAAAAATTTTGCTCGGATTATTGTCGTAATGCCTTTAATAATCGCCTAAACGAGGATTGCAATGAAGTAGTTCGAAAGGTTAATAGAATCCTCAGAAAGAACCGAAGAATTCTATCAGAATTACTGGATAAAAAGCAGAAAGCATGTTCCCTAAATGCCCTAATGGAATACGGATTCAATATGAATTATCACACGGGAATCTATCAAACAAAAAAAGGGGATGTTTATGTGTTTTGTTACGATCTAGGCTATTTGAAACAAGAAAATAACCGCTGCGTCTTGGTAGAGAAATCGAGTTACCTGTTTTGATTTACGGATTGTGCTTACCCTTTACCTTGCTAACTCGAAAGTAGTCGCTGTCTCTTTTAGGAGCATTTTTAAGCGCTTCGTCTTTGCTGATTTCTAAGAGCACTTCATCCTTTCTCAGAAAATTTACCTCCTCTGACATAAAAATCAAGGGCTCCACTTCCTGGGTATCAACGGCATTCAGTTGATTTAAAAATTCGATGATTTTACGCAAATCATTTTTTAAATTTTCCCGCTCACTCCCTTCAAATTTTAAGCGAGATAAATGACTTAAATGGTCGATTAAGGCATCGTCAATCTTCATGGAGTAAAATTACAAAAGTTTTTTCAACGATTTCAGGACTTCAATGGCTTCTCGATCGTTGAGAAACATTGCTCTCGCAGTTCATTTTCCGACATGGCCTTCACCTCATCAACCGAAATAATGGGGTGTATGTGAACAACGGCCAAACCCGGACGGGCAGGGCCAAGCCACATTGTCGGTTCCGAAAAGAGCAGGTAATTATTCATAAAAGTTAAGGGAAGAATGGGAGCTTCGAGTTGTTTGGCCAATTTGAACGCACCTGATTTAAAAGGAAGCATTTGGGGTAAATTTTCAGTTGGAAAAGTAGCTTCCGGAAATATGGCGAGTGCGTAGCCATCGCGGTATGCCTGTAAAGCTCCCATGAAGGCGCGCGTCGATCTGCTTTTACTGGATCGATCCACGGGAACATTCATGTTTTTAAAATAGGTGCTCACGAGCGGATAACTTAAGATTTCGCTTTTACCCAAAAACATAAAGGGGTATTGGGGTAAAAGGGAATACATAAAGAAAATGTCTAAATAGGAAGTGTGGTTTGCCACAATGATGTAAGGACCTTCAGGCATTGGGGCATGAAGGATTTTTCGTAGGGGGTAAAAACAGCATATTCGAAAAAGATAACTCCACAAAATAAAAATGTTAAAGCTCTGAGGTTTGGTTTTTTTAAAGGAAACGGTGATTTGAAATATGGGATATAAAACGATGGCCCAAAAAAAGAATACCACAGCGATGTAAAATTTCCAAAGAAGGGATAAGGAACCCGTTAAGTAACGCATTTTCAAATTTAATCAATTCCGTGGGGTCATTAAGTCGAAGATTACTATTTTTGCCTATGCATTTATCATGCCTAGAATATTAACCGGCATTCAGAGTACAGGTACGCCGCATTTGGGTAATATCTTAGGCGCCATCCTTCCCGCAATTGAACTTTCTAAGGTGTCAACTAACGACGCTTATTATTTTATAGCAGATCTTCATGCACTGACCCAAATTAAAGATGCTCAGGCGCTTCGCGTTAATACGTATTCCACAGCCGCCGCGTGGCTTGCGTGCGGTTTGGATACGGAAAAGGCGGCATTTTATCGACAAAGCGATGTTCCCCAAGTAACAGAACTCATGTGGTATCTCCTTGCGTTCTTTCCCTATCAACGGCTAACCTTAGCTCACAGTTTTAAGGATAAGGCAGATCGTTTAGAGGACGTTAATGGTGGACTTTTTACCTATCCAATGCTCATGGCTGCCGATATTTTATTGTACGATGCCGAGTGCGTTCCGGTAGGGAAGGATCAATTGCAACACCTTGAATTTACCCGAGATGTGGCCTCAAGATTTAATGCAAAGATGGGCGAGGTTTTTGTTTTACCCGAGGAAAAAATAGATGAATCGGTGATGCTCATTCCAGGGACCGATGGTTTTAAGATGAGTAAATCGCGCGACAATATCTTAGATATTTTTCAAGATGAAAAAATGTTGAGAAAGCGCATCATGGGTATTGCTTCCGACAGCACTTCCCTGGAGTCACCGAAAAATCCCGATACTTGCCATATTTTTGCCTTATATGCTCTCCTTGCTGAACAAAATGATGTGTTAAAAATGCGCCAGAATTATCTTGCAGGTGGCTATGGTTATGGCCATGCAAAACAAGCCTTGCTTGAGTTGATTTTAACCAAATTCCAAAAAGAACGCGAAACCTTTAATTATTTCATGGATCATACTGAAGAATTGGAAGAGGTCCTTGTCAAGGGAGCGCGGAAAGCCACAGTCGTTGCTGAAAAGGTATTGCAACGGGTTCGAGAAAGTTTCAGATTCACGCAATAATCACTTTTTTTATTTTTTTTCGAGAGCAAACGCTAACCTTTTTGATGTTTGTGCGTTAAGAGGCATAGGACTAACAAAAATCAAAGTATGAGGCAACTAAAAATTGCAAAACAGGTTACGAATCGGGAGACAGCCTCCCTCGACAAATACCTTCAAGAAATTGGTAGGGTGGAGTTAATTACTGCCGATGAGGAAGTTGAGTTGGCAAGAAAAATTAGAGAGGGTGACCGCGTTGCATTGGAACGCCTAACCAAGGCAAACTTACGTTTCGTGGTTTCCGTTTCCAAGCAATATCAAAACCAAGGTCTTGCACTGCCGGACTTAATCAACGAAGGAAATTTAGGATTGATTAAAGCTGCTGAGCGATTTGATGAAACCCGGGGCTTTAAATTCATATCCTATGCCGTTTGGTGGATTCGTCAATCTATTTTACAAGCGTTGGCAGAGCAAGCAAGAATCGTACGATTACCCCTTAATAAAATTGGGAATATCAATAAAATTAACCGTGCATTTTCGGAATTAGAGCAAAAATATGAGAGGCCACCTTCGGCGGAGGAATTGGCAGAATTCCTTAATTGCAGTATGGATGAAGTCAAACAATCACTGGCCCAAAACGGTAGGCACGTATCTATGGATGCTCCCTTAGTTGAAGGGGATGAATCTTCCTCTAACATGTACGACGTGTTGAGTGGCGAGGGCATGATTACCCCTGAAACAAACCTAACGATGGAGTCCCTTCGTACCGATATCAAGCAATCTTTACTAACGCTTACGCCGCGTGAAAGTGAGGTAATATGTATGTTTTATGGACTTGACGGTAAACCAGCCATGTCGTTAGAGGAAATTGGAAGTAAATTCGATTTAACCCGAGAGCGCGTTCGTCAAATTAAAGAAAAGGCAATACGCCGCTTAAAACATACGTCGAAGAATAAAGCGTTAAAAACCTATTTAGGTTAATATGGATCAACATCTATACTGACTTTTATTTTCCTGTACCGGGTGTTTTCGTAAAATTGGTTAAGGAGTTCCAGCAGGTACTCCTTAATTTTTTTATCGGAGAGGGTTTTTTCGTATTTGATTTTTATCTCTTGCTGGTATTTCCCTTGCAAACGCTTTATCAATGGAAATTCTGGTCCAATAATCCGTTCTTTAAGCGATGTTTTTAACGAGTTGGCCAAATCGTTTGCAGCACGAATCAATAATTGCTCCTCTTCATGTTTTAGGTTGACGTTAATCAGCTTATAGAACGGTGGATAACGAAAATTCGAACGTTCCATCAATTCCTGCTCAATAAACGCCTCGGTATCGTTATTCTTAACCAGATGAAGAATCCAATGATCCGGATTTCGTGTTTGAATCACTACTTTTCCCCTACGGTATTTACGACCCGCCCTCCCTGACACCTGGGTGATTAATTGAAACCCGCGTTCGTAGGCTCTGAAATTTGGAACATGTAACAATTGTTCCGCATCAAGAATTCCAACAAGACCAACATGATCGAAGTCTAAGCCTTTTGCCAACATCTGTGTACCAACTAAGACATCGATTTTTCGGGTTTCAAATTCTTCAATGATTTCTGAGTATTTAATTTTGGCACGCGTCGTATCTAAATCCATCCGTTCGATTCGGGCTTGCGGGAATAGGGGTTTTAATTCATCCTCAATTTTTTCAGTACCAAAACCGCACATCTTTATTTTATGACTTCCACAGGCTTTACAACTACCCATTGGTGGAGTGGAAAAGCCGCAATAATGGCATTTCAGTAAATTGCTGTTGAGGTGATAGGTTAACGATACATCGCATTCGTGGCATTTTGGTATCCAGCCGCAAACCTCACACGACCAATAAGGGGTATATCCTCTGCGGTTTTGAAATAAGATCACCTGTTCTTTTTTCTCTAAGGTTGTTTTAATCTCTTGCAAGAGAAGCGCACTGAAATGGGAAACCAGGGTTTTTGCCGCTTTTTCTTGGCTTAGGTTGGCCATGATAAATTCGGGGAGTTCCATTCCTTGAAAACGTTCGTTAAGCTTTACCAATCCGTATTTGCCATCTTTTACATTTTGATAGCTTTCAAGCGAGGGCGTGGCAGAACCTAACAGTACCTTTGCCCCGAACGAGTGCGCAAGGTAGATGGCAGCGTCCCTGCCTTGGTAACGGGGAGAGGGATCGTTTTGTTTGTAGGTACTTTCGTGCTCCTCGTCAACAATAACTAATCCCAATTCTTTGAAGGGTAAAAAAATCGATGATCGAGCCCCAACAATTACCCGGAATTTATCAGAACGGTTTGCGCATACGTGTTGCCAGATTTCTACACGCTCGTTCTGATTGAATTTGGAGTGATATACTCCAACCAATTCTCCAAAGTATTTTTTTAAACGTTGGATTAATTGCGTAGTTAAAGCAATTTCGGGAATGAGAAAAAGTACTTGTTTTCCATGGTCGAGGAAGGATTGGATAAGGTGCATGTATATTTCCGTTTTACCGGATCCAGTAATTCCGTGTAAGAGCGTGATGTTTTTGTTTTCCCAATTTTTTTCAATGGAGTGTAAGGCGGATTGTTGGACAGCGGTAAGTTGAGGAAAACTAGCCAAGGTCTCTGTCTCACCTGAAAAACGATCAATTTGCAGTTTTTCTTGCCAAACGATTTCTTTTTTTTCTAACGTTTTCAAAACAGCTGCGGAGATGTCCATTTGCAGCAATTTTTTTTTCTCAATGTAACCTTCGAAAACATCCGCTTCCCTTGAACGTTGAATAATACGCAACAGCGCATCTAATTGGCCTTTGAAGCGTTGCCCTGTAGACAGCACGTCCAATATGCTTGCGAGTTTTTCCTCTGAAACGTGCGGGTTTAAGCGAATGAATGTTTGCGTTTTAGGAGTGTAGCGCTGGTTGATTTCTTCTTGAGTAATCACCATATTCTTTTCGATCATCTTTTTGATGAGAAGAGCAATGGTGTTGGATTCTGTTATTTCGGCAAGTTCGTTGAGCTCTATTTTTTCTCGCTCAGCAAGGGTCTTTATAATTAATTCTTCTTTTGGCAGTAAGGCGCTCATATCGCCATCGAAATCCGGATGAATGAGTACGACGGTTTCACTCGCTAGTTTAAAGTTTGAGGGCAGTGCTGCCGACATGACTTCACCAATTGGCGCTAAATAATAATCCGAAATCCATTGCCAAAACGCAATTTGTTGTTCCGTGACCAGGGGTTCTTGGTCCAAGAGGTAGTCCAGGTATTTTGCCGTGTAAGTTGTAGGAGTATTCGCATGAACGGCAGCTATTATTCCGGTGATTCGCTTTTTTTTACCAAAAGGGACAATTACCCTTTGGCCCACTATCGTTTTTTCGTTCAATTCAAAAGGAACGCGATACGTGAATAAGTTCCTGATGGGAACCGGTAAAATTAAATCAACAAAACAGGTAGCTCTTTCATCCATTGTACAGGTTACTGGCAGGCATAGGGCTCTTCTGAATTGACGACGTTGTCGCCAGGATGATTGGAACAAAAGAATAAAAACCCGGTTATGGGACCTTGACACAGTTCTTTAGTCGATTTTTTATCGATCGCTCGCAAAAAGGCTTGTGCAGGGTTTGTAAAGAAGGGGCGGTAAAATTTCAGCGTTTGGCGCGATGAGAAGAGCCCAACAACTCGCTTATTATTGCTCACGGTTAGGTTCGTGTAGGTCGGTTTACTCTGTGCTAAGGAGGAACTCGGAGCATTAATTAGGATGTAATTGTACAATTCTTCGTGCCCACCGGTAATTATAAATTCGATGCCGTCAAAAGTGCGTCGGTCAATGAGAGGGTCGTTGGTAACATCGTTTTTCATGTTTTCGTAAAACGTCCTACCATTTGCCGTAAAATTAGTGGATTGCCCTGGTAGGATAGAGCGTTCTCCTAAGCTCCAGGTAAACGAGTTACTGGTGGCATTGACTCCGATGTATTCGTTGTAATGCACCTTAAGTTGAGCGTTTACTACGTAGGCATTTCCAAACGTGTTAACTGCAGCAACGCCTCCACTTAGGTATTCGCCGGGATTTCCGGCGAATTTGAAAGTGAAATTTTGCGTATTGGAAGGTGAGGATAACCCATTCACCAAACTGGTGGTTCCTTCTACCAGAAACTTCCCGTTATCGATATTTATTTCTAGTTGGTACGTTGCATTAACGTTCAAGGAAGAACCCAGTGCTAAAGGGGGGCCTTGTTGAGCACCGTTATTGCCTGTTGTTAGGGTTTTGAAGTAATATACTTTTTGGTCGGGGGCGTAAAATGCTCCATTGTTGTTTTTATTGGAAACAACGGTGTCCTTGAGAATCCAAGTTCGTTGCAGGTTACCCCCCACGAATTCCTTGATTCGAGCATCAACGTTTTGAAAATAACTTGAGTCAGGAATTTTTGCAATGTTGACAGCATTTCCGGGCCCGATAAATGCTCGGGTTATTTTAATGTAATGCAGGCTATCACTCTGATCTAAAAGACCGTATATGACGGCCGTTTCTTTGTAATCGCCTATGAGATCGATTTTTTCATTGCAGGAAATCAACCATGCAAGGCAACAAAGTAATGACAAATAAGCACGCATTTATGGGGTTGGTTTTAAGGATTTAGTAAAGCTTCCTTCAGCACCCCGCTCTAAAAGCTCGACCATAAAACAAAGGGATTCTTTTCCTTGCTGCTCACCGTAAGCGAGATTCCAAGGAATGTAAATTCGGTATTTCCCGCCAACTTTCATTTTTGGTATAGCGAATGACCAACCGGGAATAACCCCTCCATTTAATGCCAATGGAACAGGTTCAACGTTGCCTTTGCCATCGCCTTGGTAGGAACTTTGGAGGGTGTCACCTAGCGATGAGGTAAGGATATAGTGTACTTTAACATCATCCGTAGGACCTGGATTCACGCCCCTTCCTGCTTGGATGGTTTCCATTACTATTCCATTTTCAAATAGTTGAACTCCTGGAATCGATTTTGCTTTAGATAACATTTTATTTCCGTTCTCAACATTTAAATCCGTAATGAACTCCGACATGATAAAGCGCATGGAATTCAGTTTTATGATGGAGGTGTCTCGTTTATACAATCCGTCTTCGAAACCCTTCTTCACCATGTTAAAGTTTACCCTGTCGAGCGCACCCAGTTTTCGAATGTCGTAGTAAAAAGCGTAGCCCGTAAGTTTTCCCATGCAATTGGAACCCTCCTTGAGGTAACTTGGATTGAAATCTTGGTAGGTTGGCCCAAATAAGCGCTGTAAAGTACTTAAGCATTCTTGCGCCGGCGTACCTGTTAAATTTGCGTTGAAGCCTTTGATAATTTCTGCTTTGTTTAATTTTTCAAAAGATTCTGTTTTCGAATCCGAAATGGTTTTGGCATTCATAGCTCCTAAAACATAGGAGAGCGTGTCTTTGGCGTTGATCAAACTAACGGAGTTGGCAGACTCTTTAGCTCCGCAAGAGGAAAGAACGTAGGCAACAAGAAAAAGGAAAGGCAAGAATTTCATCGGTGTTTAAAATGTTCACAAAGATAGTTAAATAATACACTTGTTTCCTTTCCCGAGTTACCGAAGAAAGTACATTGCGTTCGCCACTTGCAGTTTTCCGTTGGTCCAAAATCCACGAAAAAGAGGATTATCGAAGAAATAAACGATCCTTCCAGAACCAATGGAATAGGCACCAACCGTAACAGCACCTTGTTGCTTGTATTTTACCTTGTGGCCCGCAAAACCTGCAATCCAGGCATTTTTGTCTTCTATTTGTTGCACGCGTTCACCTTGGAATGGGTAAATATCTGCGGCAAGCCTTAGGGTGAAATAGGGTGTTCGGTAACCGAAGGATAGCGGATGCGTGATATCCATCGCGCATCGGTAAATAGCGCCAATGATGGATTCACTGATGCGGGATCGTTCCATGTTTCCGTAGTTACCCAATTCCTTTGAAATGACAGACGGAGTTTCTTCGGTAACCTTCATTCCGAAATCTGCTTCCATGAAATTCGCGGCCCCTGAACCCATCACAATGCAGGTTCCCCCTTGGCTGATCCATTGTTTTAAATTTTCATTTTCTCCGCTTTGATAGCCTTCCGGAATAAACAATACATCTAACTGATTCAGCGCATTCGCGTTCGTCTCGCCGTCGCGAAGTAATTGATGTTCTATACCTAATTGAGCATCTAAAAAGTGCCAAATTTCACCCACAGATAAAGACGAACTCTCATTGGTGAATAAAACACCCACCCTCGGTTTTTTTATGTTTTTCATGGTAGACGCTCCCAGGTCAGAACCCGATGTTGCCCAACCGGAATTGATGGTTCGACCTTCGTTGTGAAATTTTTTCAACACAGCAGGAACAATGTCTGTTAAAGACTTTCCATGGTTCTCCGCTTTTAATACAAATAAAGTGCCCGGGGTAAAAACTCCTTCTTCGGTTCGCAATTCTTTTTCGGTCATAGAAACCTTGATCCCACTATCCAGCAAAGCGTTTAACACTTTCACACTGTTTAGGTTGTTCCAATGGATGGCGAAAGCATAGGGCTCAGCTTTGGGAGGAATGAATGCGGTTTGATTGATTTTTACTCCATCTACCAAGGGTACTGGCTTGTTGCTTTTTATGCAAGAAATTCCGAAGGCATAAGGAAGAGACCACGCGGTTATATCGTAGGTGAGCGAATCGCTCAATTTAGTTTTTGGTTCGAAGAGGACATTCACTAGGGTTCCTTTCACTTGATTGGTGCTTACGACGACGTCACCTTTGTTCCATTTACGGCTAGAGTCTTTGTTGTTGAAATAATCGAATCCTTTGACCTCAAGTGTTTCGTTGTCGTTCGTAAACCCGTAATTTATTTGGTGTTGGTCGAGTAAAGCTAACAAGTATGATAGGTTTGGGGCACCACCATCTAATAGATAATAAGTAGTTTTTGGATTGCGACTAGGAGCATAAAAATTTTGAAATTCTTCGATTAATTGTTGATGATAAGAATCCGCTGTTTCGAGGGTAGAGATGCCTGCAATTACGTGGTGTTCGATTCGTTGCGCTAGGGTAAGGGTATCCCCGGCTGCCCTGATAACAGCAAGTCCTGCTCTTCCTGAACCTCCTTGTTCGTAGGTCATGCCAATGGCCCCTGTAAACGTTGGATAGGTATCTCCATACGAAGGGTATAACAGGTCAAAAATTTCTTTCGAGAAGTAAAGCCATTTGTTGTTGTCAAAATATTCAGCGTGCCGTTTGCCGATGTTTTTCTGAAAATTTCGTTGCCAATCGGTGACTACTTCGTGGTAGGGTTCAGCGGCAGGGGGAAAGTAGTAGGGTTCGTTCATACCTTGTTCGTGAAAGTCGACATGAACATGCGGCAGCCATTGGTTGTATGCCTTTAAGCGCTGTTGCGACTCAACTTGGGTTAGCCATGCCCAATCTCGATTTAAATCGAATAAGTAATGGTTAGGACGTCCACCCGGCCAAATTTCATCGTGTTCTGCACTTTGGGGTTGAAGCTGACCGCTATGGTTATGGTATTGCTTGAAGTAATTTACATAACGGTCGCGTCCGTCCGGATTGAGGCACGGGTCCATGATAATAAGGGATTTTTCCAATAGTTTGGACTCCGTGGTAACGAGGCGATAGGCGGTTTCCATGGCGGCTTCGGTACCGCAGCTTTCGTTGCCGTGCACGTTATAGCTCAGCCATACGATCGAAGTTTCTTCGGTTTTATCTCTCGCTAGGTGTTGTGCGCGTATGGTTTCTAACCGGCTGAAATTTTTTTCTGAGGCCAAAAACACGAGCATGAGCGGTCGTCCTTCCTCGGTGTAGCCATAGGTTTGAAGCTTTACCTGGTTGGGATACATATTTTGAAGCGTTTCGAAAAAACGTACTACCTCATGGTGTCTCGAGAAATCATTGCCAGAATGATAATAGGAATTTAAGGGATCGGGAATAGGGATGAGTTGCGCAAAACCACCACCGAATATGGATAGTAAGGCTACAAATAAAAAGGATTTCATCAAAGGATAAGTGCGTTAAAATTAAGCATACAAAGGCTAAATTTACAGCAATCCTTTGGTTCTAAGAAATTCGTCCAAGGATTCCAAATCCGAGAACAGCACTTCTCGCGCCTTACTTCCTTGAAATGCCCCAATAATTCCAATGGCCTCCAGTTGGTCGACAATTCGTCCTGCTCGGTTATAGCCAAGTTTAAGTTTGCGCTGAAGAAGCGAGGCAGATCCTTGTTGGTTCGAGACAACAATGCGAGCAGATTCTACGAACATCGGATCAATCTCATCCATTTCGAAATCACCCGTTGCATCGCCTCCCTCTGGAACGTATTCAGGCAAGAGGAATGCGCTCGGATAAGCCCGTTGATTTCCAACAAATTCGCAAATTTCTTCTACCTCGGGGGTATCTACAAAACCGCACTGGAGACGAATCATATCAGACCCTGAAGAAATGAGCATGTCTCCTCTTCCGATTAGTTGATCAGCTCCCGAACTGTCTAGGATGGTTCGGGAGTCTATTTTTGATAATACCCTGAATGCGATTCGAGCCGGGAAATTTGCTTTTATCATCCCCGTAATTACATTCACTGACGGTCGCTGCGTAGCTACAATAAGATGGATTCCTATTGCCCTTGCCAACTGCGCTATGCGAGCAATTGGGTGCTCTACTTCCTTACCGGCAGTCATAATTAGATCTGCAAATTCATCTATTAAAACGATGATATAGGGCAAATATCGGTGACCTTTTTCGGGATTTAATCTACGATTAATGAATTTAACGTTGTATTCTTTGATGGTTCTGACCCCCGCATTTTTCAAGAGTTCGTAGCGGTCGTCCATTTCAATGCACAAGGAATTCAAGGTGTTGACTACCTTCGACGTGTCAACGATAATTGCATCTTCCTCGTTCGGTAGTTTGGCTAAAAAGTGCCGCTCAATTTTGTTGTAGAGGGTTAGTTCCACTTTTTTGGGATCTACCAATACGAATTTCAGTTGAGCAGGATGTTTCCTGTAAAGCAAGGAAACCAGGATAGCATTTAATCCAACGGATTTCCCTTGTCCTGTTGCACCGGCGACAAGAAGGTGAGGCATTTTGGTGAGGTCGAAGGTATACGTTTCGTTCGTAATGGTTTTTCCAATAACAATCGGTAATTCTCCTTCAAAATTTTGAAATTTTTCAGATGCGATGAGCGAGCGCATGCTAACCATTTCCGGTTTCGAGTTGGGCACTTCAATTCCGATGGTTCCTTTTCCGGGAATAGGAGCAATGATACGAATACCTAAAGCCGATAAACTTAGGGCAATATCGTCCTCCAAGTTTTTAATTTTTGCAATCCTTACTCCCGGAGCGGGAATAATTTCGTAAAGCGTAACCGTGGGCCCCACGGTAGCTTTGATTTTGGCAATATCAATTTTATAATGGGAAAGGGTTTCAACGATGCGGTCCTTGTTGCTTTCCAGTTCTTCTTTGGTCACTGATCCACCGCTATTTCCACCATATTCCTTCAAAAGATCGATGGGAGGCAGCACGTAAGATTCCAAATCAAGGGTAGGATCGTAGGGTCCTTGAGCATCGATAGCATCGTAAGCGGGATCCACTTGTTCGTCGAATGAGTTGCCTTCTTGCAGTTCTTCTTGGTTTGCCTCGATTTCGAATTCTGGTCCTGCATTTTTATCAATGGGTTCTTCCAGTTCCTCAAAATCGTCTTCTAGGCTATTGTCAAATTCTACGGGAGTTGCAATTTGTTCTTCTTGCAACTCATTTTCTCGAATGGAACTTACTGCATCCATAGATTCGTAAGGATTCATTTCTTCTGTCCCGTCTTGCTCCAGGTCGAAATAATCGTCCTCGAGGGATTTTGATCTGATTTTCGACCAAAGGCTTGCGTAATCGGGATTAAAAATGAGGGTCGTAACTACGATCAGTAGGATTATGTCGAGGAGAAGGGTTGGAACTTTTCCGATAGTCAAACAAAGCCAATCATTTACGAAATATCCAAAATTACCTCCAGCAAAATTGAGATTATAATTGAAAAAACCGAGAAAAATCGATCCCCAAACCATGTAGGAAAAGGTGATAAGAGCGGTTTTTCCAAGCGGTAAAATTTCCCATTTGCTAACCCATCTTAATCCTACCAAAAATGCCACTAGGCAAAAACCAATTGCAGGAATACCGAATGTATTATAGATCAATAGGTGACTGAACCATGCTCCAAATTTTCCAAGCCAATTGTCCGGTGCCGGCGCATTTGTTGAGAAAAAATATTGAATTATGGAATGGCCCGTGACGGAGTCTTGATCTGCTTTCCAAGTTAAGAAATAGGATAGGCAGGCCACAAAGAGAAATACGGAAAATAAGCAGGTAAGCAAACCAATTGAAACGGAAAACCGTCGTGATTTGAAAAAGGAAAGTGTTCTGTTTTCTTGCTGTTTTGATTCTTTTTTTGACGTTGAGGGCTTTGCTCGTTCATTTTCCTTGGAGGGCTCTTTGCCAGTTTTACGCGTTGGTCTGCTGTTGTCATATTCTGGTTGGTCAGCTTCCAAAGGGGTGAATTCGTTATCGCGCATCAATTAGGGTAAAATGCGAAAGTATATAAAGCAATGGGAGGCTTGGGCAGAATACGGCGTTTTCTTTGCACAAAGGGGTGTTGAATAATCGTTAAGGACGTGTCATGTCTTCCATGAATTCATCCAAGGTAACCCGTTTGAAGCCCTCCGGAACCATGAACAAGGACAATGGGGGGTCTTTGGCCTTAAATTCACTCAAGGTGTAGTGGTAAACGCCTTGTGTTGTGGGTAGGTAATATTCTACGACCAGTCCGGGAAAAGACGTAAAGGCGCTTCCGTATTTTGCCGCAATTTTTTTGAAGTAATAAAATTCAAACGTTTTGTCGATGTCTTTGAAGGTTACGAGCAGTTTTTTTGCTTTTTTTCCACAGATTTTTTTCGATCCCCTCTTTTTTTTGAAGGTATATTGGAGGGTGGTGTCTTGGAACTTGCTGAAATCCGTTTTAACAGCAAATTTACCTTTCGAGGTCTCTAAGAGCAAGTAGGAGCGCTCAACCCCGAGGTGCTTGATCAATTCTTGTTTACCCATGTGGGTGGAAAAGGTAATGACTTTAACGAGGCTGTCCTTAGCATAAAGCAGAACGCTTTCTTTGACGGAATCTTTGGGGATAACCCGAACTGCTGAAAAAAGCAATTCTCCGGAAAAGGGTTTTTGGTTTTTTTGGG